>CAYHGC010000045.1:0-8764 GCA_964356075.1 uncultured archaeon | reverse complement strand
TATTTCCGGCCGGCTGCGTGGGGGGGAGAATGACTTCAAAATTTTGAATCGTTTCTGGAATCACCGGCTTCTGGACCGTGTGGACGGAGGCGTATCCGGCTTTGCTGACAATCAAATACACGTCTTTATCGGCTTTCGATTTTTGATCGTTGGAGGGAAGAATATACGTTCCGTTCGTATCCGTGAGGTCGGCGCCCAATAACTGATTTTTGAACGCATTGTACACGCTGACTTTGGCAAAAGGCACGGGCTGTCCGTCTTTGTCCGTAACGTGCACGGAGACCGTTCCATCCGGAACTTCGAGTGCAATCGTAAAGTCATACGTCGTGGGATCCGTGATGTCGAAGAATTGTTCATTAGAGAATCCCGTGAGGGTGGCTTTGTAGGCGAATGCTTTGTAGTTTCCGGAAACGACGGCGCTAAACTTGGCGTTTCCGTTCATGTCCGATAGAGCGGCTTCATACGGAGCTAAGAATCCCGTGTCGGCATTGTACAACACCACTTTGGCATCCGCGACGGGATCGTTGTCTTGATCGTGTACGTGCACCGTGAGTTTGGCCGTGTTGCTTCCCGTCGCTTTTTCGAGGGCGAACGTAACGGTGGTGGCGGCTCCTGAAATCGTTTGCTGGGAGGGAACGTATCCTTCCTTGAATGCGGAAACTTGATACGATTGGGTCTTGTCGGCGATCGGCAAATTGGCTTTCCCATCTGTTCCCGTGACGATGGTTTGGAGAATAACGTTTCCTTGCTTGAGCTTAACCGTCGCTCCCCCAATGGGATTGTTTGTTTTTTTGTCGATAACCGTTGCACTGATAATGTTGGCCGCATTCTTGCTCACGTGAAACGTGACCGTTCCCGTTTCTCCGGATCCTACAAACAAGGTGTCGGTTTGGCTGGTGTACAATTGTTGCACCGGATCGGAGACGACAATCGTATAATCTCCCGCAGCAACGGAGAACGTGACGATGCCTCCATTATCGGTGAGGTTGTTTTCCACAATGACGCCTTGATATTGCACACTCACATCGAGTCCGGGAACGGGAGCGTTTTGATTATCTAAAACCGTTACAATGATCGACGCGTCTTTGGTTTGCGTCGCGTACATGACGATGTTGTACACGTCTTTGTCCGCGACGATGGGATACGATTGCACGTCCTGGTATCCTTGCGCGTGCACGTTCACGGAAAAGGGGATACAGTCCGAATTAGGGGTCACTGTAAACACGCCCCCGGTTCCAGTGATAGGATTGGGTGCGGTTCCATACGTGGTGCCGCATGTAAATGCCAGTTCAGCAGCAGCTAAAACGGGTTGTCCGAATTCATTGACGAGTTTGAGTGTTTTGGTTAAATTCTGAGTTTGCAATTCCGAGAGTTGAATCACTTCAAGCGTGTTCTCGGCGGCCGTTACACTCTTTTTGATGATCTCGTATTTCTCCGTGTCCACGGCATACTTAATGGTGGTTCCACTCGGCACCGTTAATTCAATTCGTCCCAAGGGGTTGGTCGTGATCACTTTGTCTTGGACGTTCAAGTAGGTAAACGCGACCGGAATATTAGGCAGGGGACTCGATTCCTCATCCACGACTTCGAAAATAACCTTGACGTCCGACCCTTGAAACAACAATCCAAACGGCAGGACGAGGAAAATAAGCCCGAGTAAAACGAGAATGGAAAAGAGTGCAAACGATGGAATGCGTTGATCGATGGGGTCGATTACTTTGTAGACGGGAATCCCATGCTTGTCCAAAAAGTCGAGTCCTGCGTACCATTTGTCCTCGCACGCGTAATAGAATCCTTTTAGGATGTCGCCCATGAATTAACCCTCATTTCCCCGTATGTATTTCAATCAAAAGTCGGGTTTCGGCGTATTTAAAGGTTGACCTTTCTCAGGGGATTATCCGAAGGAATAGGGTTTGGCGAGCCCGTATAGAGCAGTTTTTATTTTCCAGCGGTGAATAATCATGCATGACCAACGCGAGAACCAAATACGAGAACACAGAGGAATGGCTGAAAGAGGTGAAAGCACTTTCCAAGAAGGTAGCCGATCTAAAGAAGAAAGATCCCAATTTTACTAAGTTTCTGCGCGCGTTCTCCGATTATCATACTGGAAAAACGAATTCGCTAAAATATTGAAGAGTTAGAAAACGAGGGGTCGAATACTCCCATTTTTTGTTTATTTTGGAATATGCTCGTTGTGCAATAGGCGATGACATTGAATGAGAGTCATTCGTAACAACAATATCCAAATTATTTATCGATGCGCATGCTACGATCAAAAAGTCCTTCCACATTTTTTTCTTTGAAATTCCACTATCATATTCGTGCAAATAGGATTCAGCCAATTCTTCCATCTTTTTCGTTTTCTCAAGATGGTGATTTCGGACAAGTAGATCATAGTAAGTCAGACCCAATATACGATAGTTCTGCTCATTGAGTCGTTGTGTTTTTGGAATGGCTCTTAATTCTTGCCGAACGATAGAAAAACCATAAAAAACGACTTTATTCAAAAAAACAAGATTAGTGTACTTACTGGCATGCTGTAAATCAAGAATAGTGGTGTATGCATTCGTATCCAACATCACACGCAAGGGTTGGTTCATCCGCGAGAGTTCATTCACACTATTTTTAACGTTACGGAAACTAAACCGCCACGAAAATTACACGCCCAATCCCTGAAACGGAAACCAGTGTTGGAATTGCGCTCCGGACGGGAGGATGGTGAACAAATACCACACGACGAGGGTGAAGCCTAAGATCAATAAAAAATTAAGAAGCGCCGCGAGCGTTAATCCGGGTAAACGGGTCTGCGCATTCTCATACAAATCCGTCAGTGCGAGTTCTCCGAGCGTGCGTCCATACAACGATGCGCCGATCGTTGAAACACCTAACAACAAGGTGGACACCGGAAAGGTGGGCAGCCACGCGGATTGAAGCATCGCTAAAATGAGGGTGAACAATGGCGCGATTTTTCCAAAATAAAACGTTCCAGAAAGCAACGCAAACAACACGAAACCAAACACCGCAATCAAACTTGGAGGAGTGGTTTCTCCGAGCGAAAGAAACGAAAGTCCGATGAACGCGCCCAAAATCCAGGCGATGGATAATGTTACGAGCGGATTGAGTTGCATGCGTCAACACACCCCGCTCTTCCATTTAATACGCAGGGTGAAAAAAATCACGGAGTCGGTGTGACGACCGGAGGGGTGGTGGTTTTAGCAATCGCTCCACCCGTTTGGCCCGCGCACGTTAATTCAGGAGGAAGCACATTCGGCAAATCCCACACGACGACAAACTCATTTTTGTTGATCTTCGCACACGCGGTTCCACCCGTGAGGGCGTCTTTCAATTCTTCTAACGTCTCGGGAGGATTCTGGGCTTTCTCACTCAATGTTCGATCAAGCGGAATAATGTTGGCATTGGATGTGATGGATTGATCCAGCTCCAGCGTCTTTACTCCACCCGTCGCTCGCCACGCGAGATCGGCGGTTTCGTTGGCGCAAATGGGAACAAGTGAATAATCCGCTTGTGAAGGGTCTGCTGGAGGTACCAACACGATTCCTGTGTAGAAGTATTGTCCCGCATTGTCTTCCATGAGCGTCTGCGACAAGGCTTGATCGGACGTACAAACGCCTGGTCCCAAGTCAGGTGTTACGGGTGCTCCGCCGACTTTGGTGCAGTCATACCAGGCGATGTATTGATTGGGTAAATCCGCGGGGACGCCAGTGGCTTTATTGGAAACGTAATATTGGAATCCAGGTTGAGCAACCGCTCCTCCGAATGTGAGCTTAAGTCCGATAGGAATATGCGGGGATTGATTGATTTTTTTCGTGGCGGTGTTTAGGCTAAACAACACCGCTTTGTTGTCGAACTCTTTGCTGACTTCTGCGATGCCTTCAATGGTATTCTTCAACACCGATTGCGTTTTCCCTTTGATCTTTCCTTCCGCATCAATGGAGAATTCTCCCACGCCCACCAATGGGCCGTAGAACGGAGTGTAGAAGAACGGATTTTCGGCGTATTCTTTCTTGATCGTGTCCAGCTGTGCACCGTTCTTGTTGGTGATTCGAATCACGAGGTTGCTGATTCCACTTTCGATGGACGTGGGTTCGCCGGGTGTGTTTCCCCAGGATCCGATGATCTGCAACGTGTAATGTCCCGGCGTAACGGTGGTAACGGGTTGATCAGTCGCATTCTTGAACGTGGTCCCGCTCATGATTTCGGGTTTGATTTTGGCTTCTTTCAGTTCAGTGGTATAATTGTACGACCCTCCTTCCTGCTTTTCGAATGCCGTGGTAAGAGTAGAATTGTACACGCTGCTCATGAGTTTGATAGGCGTATCCAACACTTCCGTCACGAATGTTTCGGGGCTACCGTACGGAGTCCACACGAAGTCACCATCCGTTTTGGCTTTCTCTAACAGGTATTTGCGCAACGTTTCATTCTTGAGCAAATCCACTTTGAGTTTCGGCGTTAATCCCGCAGGCAATCCTACATACGCGGAGTCGATGGACTGGTAGAGCTTCTGGAGCGTGGTAGGGGTGATGAAAACAGTATCCTTCGCGGTTCCAGCGAAACCTATTCCGACGGTGTTGGCATCTTTATTACTTATAATCGCAGCATAAAGCGCCTGGTGGAATTGATCAAATTCTTCAAGCGTCCACACATAGTAATTGGAGGTGGAAAGCTTTTGAGCCCTCATTAGCGACATCCATACGCTCATCTTCATGTTTTTCAGCGCAACTCCTCCGCATTTTTCCTTCGCAGTGGTCGAGCGCCATTCTGTTCCGTCCCAATAAACACATTCATCCAGATTCGTCAAAAATGGATTAGCTGTGTCAGTAGCGTTAATAACACTTAGTTTAGCAATCTCTTCAACCGTATACGCATCCTCATTCAATAGTTTGCTAGCAGAGAGGAAAATCATGGTGTTTTTGTACACTTCCTCGTTGCTCTCGCGAAATGTCTTCATGCGACCGGTGAATTCAGATAAATAAGTGGGATATTCCACTGGTTCTGGGAGCACAATATCTTTTCGGAACAATGTTTCCGCTTGCGTGATGGCTGCAGCATCGTTAGTTGGGAGGACTTTCCCATCTTTACCTAAGTAGTAGGTCTGTTTTTCTCCTTGCGCAGGAGGGGTAATGGCCTTGGCTGGATTCCAGGTTTCAATTTCAACCGTTTGTAAAATGTTGGCGATGAAATTTTCAGTAGTGAATAATTCTCCTTTCGTCTGATTTTTGGAGAATAGTCCTTTGTTGGCCTCAACAAATTGGTTCAATCGTTCCACGCGCTTGCTGGCGTAAATCATCAGCTGGGTTCCGTCACAGAACGCAGGACTATCGTCGCCGACTCCGCAGTTGGGCGCCTGATTCCAGGTCCAGTCCCACTCGAGTTGATCAAATCCGTACGTGGAAATGAATCCGCTTCCTTTGAAGTAGCTCGAGCTGTTCTTTCCACTTTGTTGATCAACGCAGGCCTGCGGGAGCGAGAACGCATTGGGGCTGCCACCTTTTCCATGCAATACTTTGAAGCTCACCGGAATCGTGACATTCTGCGTTCCGGGATTCGTAAACACGCGCGTAATGGTCGTGCTGAGTTTTCCTTCGATGGTAACGTCTTCTTTCACGTTCAACGGTCGGACAATCGTGACTTCCACGTCGTGCTTTCCTACTTTGCGGAATGTCGCTTGCACCAAATTGTTTTCGCGTCCTTTCATGACGTCCGGGGAAGTAATCTCCCCAATACGATCCGCGTCTCCGCAGAACTCGCGTCCGGTGAGCATGACGCTGCCGGGATCTTTCGTCGTGTAGGTAATCGTGGTTCCACCCTGGAAGTCTTCGTCTCCAAACGGCGGGAGCACTAGTGCGTCCACGTTGATACAGCTCTGGAATTTAGTAATGGCAGCATTTCCTCCTTGTAATAATTCATCCAACGCTTCGGCAGCGCGGAACAAATTCTCGAAAATAACCGGGAACGCTTTCTGCTGCGATCCCCCATACGGATCTAAGTATTTTACCGAAATAGTTCCATATGATTCGATACGGTAATAGTTCACCTCGGCGAATAATTTGTAATCGAGGAATCGCTCTCCAATTCCGCCCGTTCCATCCAACAGCGCCGGATTCTCTTTAAATATCGTCAAATCAGGGAATATTTGGAATTCCAACACTTGCGTGGTTTTATCTCCATCCCCTTTCGTTTCTAATCCCACAATCTGAATGTCCTGGGCCATCGTGTTGTTTCGCGGCACGGCTCCATTGGTTCCATCCAATGAGAGTTGTCCGTCGGCGTTGAAGTAGGAGGCTAATGTCACCGTGTCCGCACTCTCGACGAGACGCACTCCCACGTCGTAACACTTGTTGTACACTTTCGCCTTGACGGGCTTTTGGACAAAGTCATTGAATCGGTATTTGTCTTTGTCGAGTGAAATACAATCCGCATTCACTTCCGTGGGACTCTTCACGAGGACGCTGACCAATCCAACCGTCTTCGGTGCGTCGGTGCTTCCTTTGGTATGGGCATTGACTCCAACCGCATACTTCCCAATACGATACCCGGAACCGATGCGCACGATCTGGTTTTCATTTGGTTTAAGTGCGAAGCTGGTCGCAGTCGCCTGGAGGTTAGGATCCACGTCCAATGTGATTTCCACTTCCGACTTACACGCGTTAACCACGGTCAGCTGGGTAAAGCTACACCCGTATTGTCCACCGAAACCCCCATAGAGTCCGCCTTGGGCGCCGAGTCCTCCAAGGAGGTTTGCGTTATTGTAGTATTGATTCGCGAGCGGTGTGTAGGTTTGACCATATCCCGTGAGTCCGTTGTAGGCTTGCGCGTTCGCGTTGTAGTTTCCATATCCATCGTATCCGGTTGCACCGTACGCGGGCGTGTAATACTGCGTGTTTTGCGCCACCCCAAATCCGGAAAGGAGCGATGGAACCAGGCTGTTTCCGCTCGCGTTGGTAGTTTTGTTCAGGACGCTATAACTGGGGTTATAGTACGGCGTTCCCCCACCGTATAACTGGTTGTATTGGTTTCCATACAATCCTTGTCCCACGTTCGTCGGGCAGGCATCGATTTCCAACAAGGAAGGAGTTTTGATCTGAACACATTCTTTGAGCTTGTTCAGCACGATGTTCATGTTGATCGTTTGCGTCAGCTGATCTGAAATGCCCGTGTTGGTCAAATTGGTAGCTTGGAACACGAGCTGCGGACTGGCGATTCCGCTCACGACTTGCGCGGGGTCAAACACCACCGTGACGGAAACGGTCCCATTCGCGGGGACGCTTTCTAAAATGGTTTTGAATCCTCCCGATAGACTCGTGAGAGGAGATGCGTCATCCTCGTCTTCTTGGAAGGTGGCTGTTACCAATCCACTCAGGGGATTATTCTCAATGACCTTGCTCAGTTTCACTTGTTTTTCATCCGAGATAACCGTGAATGTCCCAATGGCATCTCCTCCCGTCTGGCGAATTTTAGCGGAAAGATTAACCAATTTCACCGGCGCTCCCTTCACGGTGCATGCATTCTTGAGTTCAAACGTCACCTGATTCGTCTGGTTAGGCGCCGATAAAATGTCCCATTGTCCGGGGGAAACGAGCAAACAATCCTCGACATCCACTTCTCCTCCAAATCCTATTTTCACACTCACGGGAAGGGTGTTCACGTACGTTTTTCCGCTCTGCGGGGAAACGAGTTTCACGAGCAACGATCCTTTCACCGATTGGGGAGTGAGGAGGTTCTGTCCTTTGTCGGTTAATCCTAATGTAAACGTAATGTTTTGATCCGCATTCAGACCAATCGTTTCTCCAATGACTTCGTCATTCACGAGTCCGAATTTCACCCAATCGTTGAATCCGGATGAAAGGGTGATGTCTTGAATCGTCAGGGGAATGCTGGCCATGTTGATGAGGTGAATGTCTCTCGTTTTCGTGGAGACCCCATTAATGGTTAATGTTTCATTGATTTGAGACGGAATAAACTGCACGATGTCCGATCCCACGGCTTGAGTAATGATAATGGGTTTGAATCCCGGCTTTTCGACGTTAATGGTGAGCGAATCTCCCACGTTGGGTTCATGTAATTCGAATGCAAACGTTCCGTCGGGATCCGTATAACCACTCGTGAGGAGTGTTCCATTCAGCTGAATGCTCACGCTCGCATTTTCAAGTGGGATGTCATCCGTTCCGGCTTGCGTCACATGAATGAGCATTTGATTCACGAGCAACGGGAGAATGGCCTTGGGTAAAATCTCCACCGTCATCTGTCCCGCTGCATCCACTTTGACTAAAATGTCGCGCGTGAACAACACTTTTTTGTTGGACACTAAAGAAAGGGTCACTTTTCCCGTTCCTTCTTTGATCGTATCTACGTTCACAAATCCAAATACGACGTTGTTTTTCTGAATCACGCCGATGGGAATTTCCACTTTGTTTCCAACGACGGTACCTGTTTTTTTCGCTCCCACGGCATTTGTGACATCATACTGTCCCAATGCGGCTGCCGAGGAGGTGCTTTGAAGATTCAGGCTCGTGTCCGCAAACACATTATCGGAGATGCTGGTAAAGGTGAACAATAATTTGTGTTTCGTCGAAACATCCGCGTCGTATTCACTCGTAACCGGAGTTTGGAGTCCGTTGGCTAAATCTTCTCCTACTAACGCTAGACAAAAGTCGTTGGAGCACAGGGTGGTCCCTGCGCCGGTGCTGTACAGTTTGAGATTGGCGTTGGCATACAATCCTTGTTTTTCTGCGACGCTCTCACT
>CAYHGC010000044.1:0-8768 GCA_964356075.1 uncultured archaeon | reverse complement strand
GGAAAAAAAACCTATGGTGAAAAAACAAAAGAAATTGATGGGAACGAATGGCGTGAATGGAATCCCTTTCGTTCGAAATTGGCTGCTGGATTGTGTGCGGGTTTGAAAGAGCTGCCTATTAATGCAGGAGATTCAGTGTTGTATTTGGGTTCCGCGGAAGGAACAACGGTTTCGCATGTTTCCGATTTGGTTGGAAGTGATGGGTTAGTTGTGGGTGTGGATATTTCTCCGCGCGCCATGGCAATGTTTGGAAAACTCGTGGATGTTCGTCCGAATGTCGTTCCGTTACTAGGGGATGCCAATGATCCTGCTTCCTACAAAAAGGATTTGGATGGATTTACATTTGATGTACTTATTCAAGATGTGGCGCAGAAGAATCAAGCCGATATTTTTGTCAAAAATGCCAAAATGTTTGGACACAAAGGGATGGTGGGATTATTAGTCATCAAATCGCGTTCGGTGGATTTTTCGAAGCATCCAGAGAAGGTCTTGGAAGGGGAGTTAAAGACCCTTAAACCTCATTTCTCCATTAAGGAAGTGGTTAACATTTCGAGGTTTGAAACAGACCACTTTTTAGTCTACGGAGTATTGGAGTGAACGGGTTCCCTATGGGAAAGAGCCGTTCACAAACCAAGTATTCCGAAGTTGTTCGCCAAATCATTCATTTGGGATTGGGTGTTTTTCTCGCAGCAATACTACTCTTAACCTCCTTGGATTTTTTTCGTTTCTTTTTGATTGTCGTTTTTGCAGCCGGCGTATTCGTGGCGTGGGCGGCGAATGCCAAAATTGTTCCGCATCTCAATCACATTCTTTCTCACGTTCAACGACCAAATGAAAACATTACCGGAGAGAGTGCATTTCTCTATGTGCTCGGAATCATCATTCCAACATTTTTGTTTTCCGATCCGCATGCGGTTGTGGTTGGAATTATTGCACTGGCTTTTCAGGATTCATTTTCCACGATGATCGGGATGCGGTTTGGTAAAACCTATTTGGCTCCAAACAAATCCCTCGAAGGAGCGTTCGGGGGATTCGTGATGTGTACGATTGGCCTGCTTCCCCTGCTTTCGTTTCCGAATGCGATATTCATTGCGTTTATCGCCACGATCGTGGAGATGCTTCCGCTGAATGATTCATTCACCATTCCGTTTGTTTCGACTCTATTTGCTGCGTTTCTGATCTAGGGTTATAATCCTGTTGAAGGAGAATACGTGAGTTGGCCCCGTAGCTCAACCTGGATAGAGCAGCACCGTCCTAAGGTGAAGGTTGTGAGTTCAAATCCCACCGGGGTCGCTTTAAATGATTCTTGAGCTGAGTAACATTCGCGGTGCGGGATTGTGAGCGTTGTTTTCCTTATGTTAATTCTTCTGGGAGCAATGCACTCATGTCTATTAGGTAGCGGTTGAAGAATTGTTGTTGGGCGTTTCGATCGAGCGGGGATGCGTGGGCGACGACTTCGAATACAATGTTGAACAGGATTCTATTTGCCATCCATGCGTTTCCTTTTCCCATTTTTCGGACATACTCTTCCATGAGCAAATGAACGAAGTTTCGTACGGATATTTTTTTTATTTTTTTTAGCTTCGTGGAAACGGTATTTTCCCTGTTCGTGATTTCGTTTAATTTTTTGAGTTGGATTCGCACATGGGTGGGAGTCATTAATTGGTCGTGGGGGATTTTGACGCGGTCCAGAAATAGTTTTACGGCGACTTGATTAGCGGATCTGAATATAGACAAGGGTGGGTGGGCATACTTTCTCGCTCGGCGTTGGATGAGCGTTCGGAGGGTTTTTTTGTCATTGTTGACAAACCTTTTTTCGGCTGAAGTGGAGGGCTCGAGTTTCCATCCACTTCGTAAGATCGGGGGGCGGGCAGCCATGAGTAGGTTGCGTTGCGGTCGTATTTATGCGTGCAGGTTATTGCGTGTCGATCTGCACCGAAATCGCGGGCAGTTCTCCCACGTCTCCGTTCTTGGGATCTAAATACGAGATGAGAATCAAGCAATTGCGCGTGTTCCCTGGAATGTGCGTTCCGGGCGCGGTGATTTGAAGGGTGGTGGTTTTGCTCGAGCCTGCTTTTCCTCCTTCAGCCAACGTGAGGCTGGCGAAAAAGTCGGGGGCAAGGGGTTTGATGTATTCGGCACAATCTCCGACGTCCATGAGAATGTTATCAATAGCTAACCCGCCTTTGTTTTCTATTTTCAACACCGCGTTCTTGGCCTCCCATTGTCCGGTTTCTTCTTTTTCAATGGAATAAATTTTGAGTGAAGAACTTCCATCCAATGTCGCTTTCAAATCCACGGGCGCTTCTTCCAGTTTGAGCGTAAATGGAATGACCTGCGACCAGAATCCCGTGTAGAATTTGATTTCTCCCGTAATGGTATCGCTGAGCGCGGTGGCCGGGGCGTTGATCTGCAACACTTCTGAAACCGGCACTCCTTTTTTAGGAGCAGGAAGTGGAGGAGTGGGGTTGAAGGCGAACCATCCTTGGGCGTCCGCAACATCATTGTTTTGGGCCGTCTTCACGAGTATTTCTACCTTCACGGGTTCCGGACTATCCACGCTGGCGGAATTTTTGACCGTGAATGTAACATTCTTCAGTTCGTTGGCGTTGGCCGAATACGTTTGAGGGGATTTGGGATTCACATCCAACGCGAGGCTTTTGAATAAGGTGAATCCCGCGGACTTTGAACTCAGCGTGTATTTGATTCGTACCTTCCCATTTTTGCTATCACCATTTTTGGTATTTTTCACATTGATGGTGGAAGGAACGTTGATCGAAAGCGTGACGGTTGTGCTGGAGTTGGGATTGATGGAAATGGACGTGGGTTGCGTCGTGATGCTCATGATTTTGGGATCGAAGTCCCCTTCGAATACAAGTTCAACCGTCTCTACTTTCGTGGATTTGTTTTCAAGTGTCACAGTAGCGGTCGCGTTGTTTTGTCCGGCGACCAGTGCAGTGGGGAATGCGAGATTGGTGAGTGTTACCGGAATGGCTTGTTCAGCAATCGTGTCCTCACTTTGCTCTCCTCCTTTGTTTTCAGGAACCACGGTGAAGGGAACGGGTCCCGGATCCTCGTATTCCTCATCCAAGTCCCATTCCACGCGATAATCCCCCGGTCGGATGGGAATGGTCGTGCTTCCTTGAAATGTTTTGAATGATCCGGTCGAGCTTCCTTCGTACACCCGTCCGGTGACATCCGAGAGGAGCTTCCCTTCCGTGTCGTGGATTTCAATGGTCGTGTTCACCAGGCTTCCCACGAAATAATCATACATGAAAAAGCCAATGACTCCGACAACGAGGATCAAGACGAGATTTTTTCCATTTTTTTGAAGGAAATCCTTGGCGGTGTCCATTGGAGAGGGTGGGGCTTCGGCATACGGGGAATCAAACGGGCTTCCGCCATCGTTTCCTCCCATGCTAGTGGGGTCGTACATGAGAGGTTGGAAAACGGACACCCTCTTAAAGGTTCCACCTCCCCCATTGCGTAAATGGTTCCTCCTAAACAATCCCCCGAGCGTCGCGACGATCCGCTCATCGAATCCGAAATGATTGGTTTGGTGGGCATGCTGGCGGCTTTGTTGCTCGTTTTTGCGCTCGGATACTTGATTGTGTATCCCAATCACGCGCAACCGGGATATAGTGCGATGTATTGGAACCAAACCCCTTCCTTGAGTGGGTTGAACGAAAAACCCATCATTCTTTTTTCAGTTGAATTAGAATCCCACGAGTTGAGTGTGAGCCGCTACACGATGAAAGCCTATGTGGAAGAAAAAATAGTTGCCTATAAAATCGTGGATTTGAATGCGAATCACAAGCAAGAAATTTCATTTACTGTTCCGGTTGCGGAAGACTGGTTGGGTAAAAAACAAATCAAAGTCACGGCTCAAAAAATAGTGGATTCCAACACCCAAAAGTCAGCTCCTGTTTTGGAATTGATCGATTGGGTGGATGTGAACGGGTAACTTATTCTTTTTTCTCGAATCGATCTTTGTCTCTCCCATAACATTTGTCCATGACGCGTTTCCAGGCATTATCTAAATCAATGTTTTGGGAATTGGCCATGCAGCAGAGGGTGAAAATGATATCACCCATTTCGTCTTCAAGTTCTTTCTTCTCTTCGGCGGCTTTCTTTTTTTTAGGACCCCAACGGTGGTTGACCTCGCGTGCGAGTTCTCCGGTTTCTTCCGTCAGACGAGCCATGATTTCAAGGGGTTGAAAATACCCAATTTTGTACTGCTTCACCCATTCGTCTACATCATCTTGGGCTTTTTTCAAGGACATGAGTCAATAGCACCCGGGGATGGATTTAAGGCTTTAGATTTAGAACGAAAAAAGAGGAACCGTTATTGAACGCTGGGCGTTTTTTTGTTCCGAATGCTCTGTTCGGTTTTGCTTCGTTCTTCTTTGGGCATTTTTTCTGCCATGCGGGCAATTTGGCGTTCCTTTTCTCGGACGAGCGAATCCAGTTCCTTAATGAGAGCTTCTTGCTCGGTGGTGCGCTTTTCGAGCAAGGCCATTTTGTGCAAGCTTCTCTCCTCGGTTTCTTTTTTGTGTCCATATTTCGTGTCTTCGAGTGAAAGGAGTTCTTTGGAATAGAGCGCGCGCATGGAAGCGGTTTCGGATTCCATTTCCAACGTCAGCTTGCGGGCGAAATCGCGTTCTTTTTTGAGAACGGATGCAATGGTGACGTGTTTCTTCGTGAGTTCGTGCACCAAGTGTTCAAGTTTTTTGGTTTTGTTCTCCAAATGCATGTGGTGGTTGGTGTATTCGTCGAGTTTTTTCTTCCCTTCGGTTAAGTGATCTAATACTGCGTGTTTTTCGATGGCGAATTGTTGGAGTAATTCTTGTAAATCGTTTTCCATTTCGGTTAATGAGAATTTCTCCGTGGGACCAAAGTATTTTTCGCGCTTCAATTGATCGCGTTCTTTTTTGATGGTTTGAATTTCTTCTTCTTTCGTTCGGATGAGTTTGAATAAATCCCCTTCCGTTCCGCGCGAAGGAGACACGTCCCCGAGGGCTTTGCGTAATACAATGCGTGCATGTTCTTGGACGCGTTGTAAGGCTAACCATTGTCGGTGCATTCTTGCTTCCAGTTCTGCTCCCATTGCCGGAGTGGTTATTTTTTCCGTGAGGTCAATCTTGCGTGCGTTTTTGTCTTTTTCAAACTCAATGTTGCGTTGGAGTATTTCTTCGCTTTTTCGTAAGTGGGTTTCGGCTTCGCGTAAATCAACGTCTTTCAACGCGGGCGTTTTGAGTTGTTCCATTTGTAATAAGTTCAACAGTTCCTTGCTTCGTCTCGTGTGCGTGTGCCATTCTTTCAGTCGTTCCAACAACTGCGTGCGCGTCGCGTTCTGCCACGGTATGAGCGGGAGTGATTTGAATTGGTTCAACTCATCGTAAAGTTGGTCCAGGATTAAGGGGGCCTCAGACATAAGGATGGGGATGATTTTGGCCTATTTATAGGATTGCGGCCAGTTGAGCGTATTTTCGGCTTATGCCGCTCGTCTTCGACCGATACCCATTTTTCGTCCAATTACTCGAAGAGTGCGGCCAAAGCGGTTCGTTGTGTGTCGTTTTCGGTTTAGTTGGTTCTTCGCAGCGGTTAGGTCTTGAGAGGCACGGACCCTGGCTTTGATGGCCTGGTCCCCCCTCCACATGAGCGTTTGTCCCTTCCGCGCATCGGCGCCGTCTCGATTGGACAGTTTTATTCCCTCAATGAACTGTTTGAATCCTATTTTTTCTCGAGCGGCTGCAGCATCATATGCCTCTTGTGCTGTTCGCACGCGTGCCATAGATATTCCTAATTTTTCGATCATCTTGGGTTTGACCTTGTGTCCTTTTCCCTTGATCCAAGTGAGGCGGGGGGATTCTGCATGCCTTCGTTGTGCTTCCCGGAAGCTCAATACTTTGCGATCATGGCTTGGTGCATGAGTAAGTGCCTTTCCGCTGGAAAGGAGTCGGGTCCCCTCTCTTTTTTTCTCCGCGTTTTTGCTTTTGAGCATTCTCATTCCCTTCGCCATCCATTCTTTTCCTTTTTTTTGGAGTCGTCGGTTGCTGGATAATTCCCGTCTTGCTTCTCGTTCGCTCGTCTTGGTAAGTTGAGGTTCAATCTTGCTGATTTGGACCAGCAATGCATCGGCTTCTTTTTTTATTTTGAGGGCTTCTTCAAGGTAGAAGTTGTCTCCCTTGTTTTTGCGATTGCGGTCATGGTGTAATAGATCATCATACGCTCTCACTTTTTCATCGAACTGTGCACGAAGATGATCGTACTGGTTTCTCAGAAACATAGCGTCCGGTCGTCGTTTGAATATCGGCATAAATCCCCTGCACATTTGACTTTTATTAATCTTTTGCATTTTTGGATAGGCGGCGTGCGTTGCACACGTTTTTATTGGGAGAACGCGTCCTCCCTGCTTCCCCAATACGGTGTTTTTTGATGCATGTTTTTGAAGAAAATGGAGTGATGGTCCAGGGTTCGGAACGGATTCTCATTGATCCTCATCGTCGCAAGGCCTCCGCGGATAAAGTGATTGTCTCCCATGCGCATTCGGATCATGTTTCGATTGGGGCATCGAATTCCTTTCCGTATTTCATGACCCCTCCCACCCATGGACTCATCGAAAAAAAAATCCCGGAGAAAGCCAAAACGAAGAAACTGAAATACAACACACACTTTCATTCAGGGAATGAAAAAATCTCCCTGGTTTCCTCCGGTCACATTTTGGGATCATCCCAAGTTGTGATCGAAGGCGAGCAAAAGATCGTCACCACGACCGATTTCAAGCTGCAAGATTCCCTTGTTCAAAAAGGAGCGGAAATTATTCCATGTGATGTGCTGGTGATTGAATCCACATTCGGTAAAAAAGAATTCTCCTTTCCTTCGCGCGAAGAAGTGTATTTAGAAATGGAAAAATGGTTGTCTCATGCGCAGAAAAATAATATGTTGCCTGTCCTCGCAGGATACGCGACGGGTAAAGCACAGGAGCTTACAAAGATTGTCAATGAGTTTTCCTCCATGACACCGTTTGTTCATGATTCTATTTTTGAAAAAAATACAATTGCGGAAGAGCATGGATTTAATTTAGGTGAATTTGTGAAAGTGGATCACAATTTGAAAGATGCGGAAGTGTTGATTCTTCCTCCACAGTTTTGTTCCCCACAAGTGTTGCATGCTATTTCGGTTTCCGCACGTAAACCGATTGTCTCCTCCAAATGTACGGGCTGGGGTTGGAAGGATGGATTTGATTCATCGTTTCGTTTGTCCGATCATGCGGACTATAATCAGTTGTTGGAATACGTGCGCGTCGCGCAACCCAAACAAGTGTACACGCATCACGGATTTGAACGGGAGCTCGCTCAATCCATTCAAAAAGAATTGAACATTCTCGCACGTCCCCTTTCGGAAGCGCGACAATTGGCGCTGGCGCACTATTAATTCAGCATTCCCTTATACGTGCGGGGAATGCGTTTCTTTTTGAAATTAAGGATGGGTTTTTTAAACGGGCTCGGGTTGCCTCTGACTATGTCCGGGTTGTTGGATGGTCTTCGTTCGTTTTACTTTTCACTCGAGGATAGGTACTATTCAGTCCTCGACAAGATCCAGAAAGCGGTTCCGGTTTATTCCATCGTCGATCCCATCGACAAAATCATTCCAAGTTTTATTTTAGTGATCGCCCTCCTCCTGTTGGGTGTGGTTGGAATCGCGCTCGCCCTCAGCGGAGGCGTTCCGGATTTGTTTCCTAAACAAACAGTCGCACTCACCCTTACGTTTGCGGACGCGGATAACGCCCCCTTGAGTGGTGTGGTCGTGTCGCTCACTTCATTGGGAGATGTTCCCGATTCGTTCGATAAAGTAACCGACGAGGATGGAATCGCGGTGTTCGAACTCCCGCCTGGAGACTACACGGTTGATGCGACCGCGGATGGATTTGAGGATTTCGCCCAGGACATTACGGTGAACGCGCCCAAAGAAATGGCATTTCAACTCTCGGCGAAAGCCCCTCCGGTAAAGTCGCGTTCGTTAGTCATTGTAGACGAAGATGGCGCGGTGTTTGGTTCCCTCTTCCCGGTGACGCTTTCGCTTTCGTTTGCGTGCCAATCCGGTTCTCCTCCGGCGGATCAGACCGTGTTCAAGGGAAACATTACCGTGTTGCAACCCTCGAGTTGTATCGGCCTCGCCGTCACCATTTCAACGAGTGGATATGTCACGAAATCCCAACCCATTTTGGGAGATACCACCACCATTCAGTTAGAACCGGATGACGTCGTCGTAGTTCCTCCCACTCCCACGAAGGGTTCAGTAGAAGTCGTGGTGAAAGATAAGGATGGAAAAGTCGTTCCGGGCGTTCAAGTCAAGCTCTATAAGAATTCTGCCGGAACATCCGATGTGTTAGCGTCACAAACACTCACCGACACGGGTGGATTTGCGCTGTTGGATGATGTGCTTCCGGGCAAATACAAGTTGACTGCCACGAAGCAAGGATACAAGATTTACACCTCGGCCGAGTTTCAAGTCAATGCGGGAGAAAAAAACACCATTAACGTTTCGCCGCTTGCCCTTGCGTCTACCAGCAAAAAGTTTTTGGTGAAAATTTTGAGCAGTGAAGATCAGCATCCCATTTCCGGTGCAACCGTTATTTTATTTTTGCAAGGGAGCGGTGGAAAATACTTGGAGGACGGCACCTACACGACGGATGTGAATGGGGTCGTGAATCAACCGGGCGGAGATTTCAATTCCGGGTATCAAGTCGTGGTTTCCCACTCGCC
>CAYHGC010000043.1:0-9060 GCA_964356075.1 uncultured archaeon | reverse complement strand
ACACGACGCTCTTCCGATCTACTGGTGTTGGCCGTGGCGGTTGTGGGGGTGGTGATGCTGTTTCTCACTCCTACGTATGTGGTGAGCAATCAACCGCCTCCGGTTGAAGGAGAAGGAAGCGGAACCCCCATTACATCCGGATTGCTCATTCAAGGAGCCGGTTGTGAAGTGGATGCGGATTGTGTGTATGCGCTGAATGCATATCCGGCGTTGCGATGCATTTCAGAAAACTGTCCAGATCCGAGCGATCCAGCTCAACCCGAGCAGGGCGATCCGGCATACGAGTGGATTGATTCCTATCACGAAACGTGCGTGAACGCTCAACAATTGAATCATCAAAATTCAAATGGAGAGACGTTGCAGATCGATTCCCGTGCGGCTACGTGTACGTGTCAAGCGATTGAATCCCCCGATGGATCAATAACCAGTGTCACCGGACAAAAAACGTGCCGAACACAACTGACGCAATAGGTGCGCGGAGATTATTCTAAACCGAGAAGCGCCACCATCGTCAGGATACCTAAAACGAAGCATGCGAGCTGCATGAGAGAATTTTTCCATTTTACCTCTTTGTGCAGCTCCGGAATCAAATCGCTTCCGGCAATGTAAATGAAATTTCCCGCGGCAAACGGAAGTAACCAAATGGAAGTGGATGCAAAACTCGATCCAAAAATAAACACCAGTAACACACCCGCAACGGCTGAAAGAGCCGTGAGAAAGTTAACCTTTAATGCATCCCATTTGGAAAAGCCACCGTGCAACAATACACCAAAGTCTCCAATCTCTTGCGGGATCTCGTGAAAAATAACCGCTAACGTTGTTGCGATTCCCACGGGAATGCTGACAATAAATGAGGCCGCAATAATGATTCCATCAATGAAGTTATGGAAGAAATCTCCGACGAGATTAGTAAGAGCAAACGGCGAATGATTATGGGAATCGCGCCGATGGTCCATCGTGTGAACATGTCGCCAATGAATGACTTTTTCGATAATGAACATGACCACGACACCAGCTAATGCCGCGAGCGAAACTTCAGGACCAAAACCCAGTTCCTCAACGGCCTCCGGAAGCAAATGAATAAGCGCATCTCCCAACAATGCACCTGCAGCAAACGCAACAAAGTAAATGAGCAAATCTTTCATCTTTTTGGAATCGAGCGGCAGTGTGAGCAGGCCAATCAAGGAAACCAGACTCACAATGATGACCCCTGCTAAGGAGTAGAGAAAGACCGAATCAACTATCATATACAGAAAGAAATCAACTATTAGTTTTTAAGCCAATTGTTAATAACATTACTCGGTATTGAATGCAATATTAATAACGGTGAACCATGAGCGAAATCATCAGTATGTCAATGGACGAAAAAACTCTCCAGGAGTTAGACATCCTGCAGAAAGAAATGGGATTTAGTGGACGCAGCGAGACGATTCGTCAATGCATTCGATGGTCTGCCAACGAACAGAAACAATCGCGCAAATTGAGCGGAGAAGTAGACGGAATCATTTTAGCGGTTCATCCCGATGAACAAACCGAAACGGTTACACAAACACGACATGCCTTTCAACAGGTGATCAAAACCCACATTCACAATCACTTGGAAAACCACACCTGCTTGGAATTATTCGTGATTAAAGGTTCCGCGGAAACCGTGAAACGGTTCGCTTCCGCACTCCAAAAAAGCCCCAAAGTGAATCTGGTGAAGCTCGTGGTCGTCTAGGCACGAGGACCGGTTTAAAAGCATTAACCGGCGACTTTTGAATAAGGACACTGAAACCCAAACGGGGGAATGAGTCCGGCTTTTTGATCAAAGTCAACCAAAACGGAATCGCCTTTTGATTTCCTTTTTGATTAAACTTTTTTCTAAAAAGTTTAGCGGAGTTGGCAGAGTGGTCTATAGCGGCAGCCTGCTAAGCTGTTCTGGGCAACCAGGCGAGGGTTCGAATCCCTCACTCCGCGTAAAGTGCGTTTGAACTCTAAATTAGACGCGGTGACAGCGCGTCGAACTTGGAGTTCAAATCTATTGATTTGTCTAATTATGCGAACATTTTGGTCTCAAGTTTCTTGAGAATAAAATCTTGAAGTGCACCAGCGCGATAATAGTATTTTTTCATTTTTGGTTCTAAGGATGGAAATTGTCCAACAGTACCCCTACATTTTTTGGAACCACAATTACATTCCATAGCCCACTCGCGATATTTACCAAACTTTTCATAGGTCCATTCAGAGGTTGAGTAATCATATGTAATCTCTTGATCTTTCTTAATATCTTTCAAAGCGAACAATTCTCCTTTCTTCCTCACGCCACAGTTAGGATCACACGAATGGTTGATAAAAACGTAAGGAGCAGCCAAATCGATGTACTTTTTGTCTCCAATTTGCAATGTATTACATATTTTCTCTTTTCCACTGGCGTAGCGACGCTTTAGTTCTTTAGTGTCTATTTTTTCTCCCCGCATTATGCAAACAGACTCACCCTTCTTCAAATTTTTGGATGCAACGACCCCGGCGCCTTCAATACGCGATTCATTAACTCGAATGTGATCTACCATATGAAAAGAGATTAGTTGATCTGATTTATATCCTTTTCTTGGGCCGGTTCTCTTTTCGTATCTTATGAACCAATTCCACTACATCTTCTTCTCTGATTTTCTTCTTAGCTTTACGCAAAGGTTTGGTTAATTCACTCCATGACATTTTTGATATTAGTTTTGTTTTTGGCATTTTTTTTCCTCCTATTTGTAGCTTCGATCCTTTTTTCGGTCGATATCATAGACTTGAACGAATTTATCTTTCCAGTTCACAGTGTATTGGATACGATAGTCTCCGATTCGAATGCGATAATCCGATTGGCTTCCCGTGATTTTAGTTACATCAAATTGGTTGACGGGTGCCGGGTTTTCATATAACGCATCAATGGCTTCCTTAACCCGCTCTTTCATTTGGGTCTCGAGTTTGGTAAATTGTTTATCCGCTTTTCGCGTTAATTCGACCGTGTAAGCGGACATAGAAGGAGCCCTTTATTTGTTTCGAGCTTTGACGGTTTCCCAAGAAACGAGCTTTCCTTCGGCTATTTCTTTATGCCCGCGTTTCATCGCCCGCAGCTCTTCTTTGGTGGGAGGCTCTTCTTTGACCAGTAAGGCGTTTAGTTTAGTATCCATCGCTTCAAGTTGATTTTGAATGGCCTTGAGTACAACTGAATCGGTCATAATAGTATAGTGTGGAGTCTTCAATAAAAAGCTGTGCATACTAAATCGCCAAATAAAGCCCAACCTTATTAAGTTGGATATTCCTCCTTCGGTTGATAAAAAGGCATCGATAAAACAGCGTTTGAACTCGGGAAGTGACTCTCTCACTCCGCGTATTTTTAAAAAAGAAAAAACAAGCATCGGTGCTCCGATGCTCGTTCATGAATTATTAGATCTGAATCTTACTCAAGAGAATACTCTTTTGAGTCACATCTCCAACTGCATCTTCGAAGATTAATTCTCCGACGGACATGGTTTGAGTGTCAATCAATACCCCAGCATTACTCGTGAGATTGAATTTGGCCATTAAATTTCCGCTCGGACCAACCGCTACAATGGAAACGAGCGTGGCATGCACGAGTTGACCATTATATGTTCCTTTTCCGTTTAAGCGAAGAGTCTGACCAATGGTCCAATACTTAGGCTTCGGCCCATAGGAAAGAGTAATGACTCCTTGATTGGTAGTTGTATCAATGTATGCTTTTCGAAGAAAAAGATCATCATTCACGACATCGATACCCGCCCCATTTTCAAAATCAACAAAGGATTGAGGGGGAATCGTTTGCGTGTCAATACGATTTCCTTGCGGATCAAATAAGTCAAACCGCGCCAAGAGATTAGCCGAAGGACCCACGGCAACCAATGAAACAAATGTGGCCGTCAATGGGATTCCAGCATACGGACCATCACCCGCGACCGTGAATGAGTCACCAGTAACAAACGTTAATGAATCCGCAAGGGAATACTGAACAAACGGCCCCTTGGGCAAAACGGCCTTTCCCACGACCGCACCACTAAACGAAGAACTGTAAATTGCCAACCCTGCAATCAAAATTAATCCGATGAACACCCACAATCGAAGATTCGAACCCTTAGCCATCCGTCATTCCTCCATTGAATGTCTGACTGAACGGAAGTATATAAATGTGAATAATCCAACCAACAAGACCGTTCTTTTTGGGTGGACCTTTTAAGCCACGAGCTTTTTTTGATGGAATGAAACCGCGTGATCCTATCAAAATGGCCGCAGTGATTGATACGTTCTTTGTGACGTTTTTGTTTTTTCTCGCCGGATGCTTGTTTGGAATTTTTACGTTTTCTTCCGGAGGCTTTGTTTCATTTCCGCTGATGATCGCATGCGGAGTAATGGTGGGAATCGCGGGTGGAGCCTACAATTATTATTTTTGGATAGAAAATGGACGCGGGGCATTCCGACAATTATATTGAAAAAAATAAAAAAAAGAAATGGGTTGAACTAAATCAAACCCACTCATTCTAAGGCGTGTCCGTGGCTAAACAATCCCAGTTATTCCAGGGGAACAAATCATAGGAACCGGTCCAGTACACATTTCCATCTATCCACAAAAAATCCCAAACGTTTATTTCGGGAAAAAGATTTCCAATCAACAATTCAGGCTGAGGATTTTCCACTTCCTGATCATACACGATACCACTCATTTTGATGTGGGTTACTTCATCGCGAAGCACCACAATACTACGAACATGTGTAAACGCGTTCAAGGGAAGCGCGCGGCCGTATCCAAATGGGATTCCTTCAAATTTGGCGACGATTCCAAAGGGAATTTCATTGACGCGGAGCTCGACCACTTCAGTTGGATAACCGGGATCAAATCCGAATAAATCATTGGCCTCGGAACGGATCTGTTCTTTTTCCACGTCACATGTAACTCCTAAAGGAGCTCCTTTCTCCGAGACGAATGATTTGCTGGAAAGAGATGACTCCGATGAACCTGCTTCTGCCGCTACCGCAAAGGCAAATGGAACGGCCAGCACCACCATCACAATCAGCATTCCAAACACGTTCTTCATCCAAACTCCTCCACTCTACCCAGCAGAGCGTGGAGATATATAAGGGTACAAGATGATACCACGCGATATTTATTTTTCATTTAAAAGCGAAGGTGCGACGCGCGCAAGAACGGCTTTCTTTTGTTCATCTGAAAGTTGTGCCCAATTGACCACTTCTTCAATCGTGCGACCGCAGCCGGTGCAGATAGAACCGTCCAGAACACAGACGTTGGTGCAGGGGGAAGGAACGTCACTCATACTTGAAATGGGAACAAATGAAAATAAAAAGCGGCTGTCCGTGTTCTGTTTTTGATGAACCTTTTTAGAAAAAAGGTTCGCTACCATTTCCACGCGACGCGGTGGGAGTGATTGAGGAAGAGGTAGAGTAAGTGGAACCACGACAAGAGGAGGGGAACAATGAGAATGGAGAACGTCGGACCCACCAACAACAACTGATTCTCCACCACCACATTCTCGGGAACATATAGCGCGTAGCTTGTTCCATCGTAATGATTCGGCTGCGTAATGTTAGCGGCGGATAAAAAATTTACAATGGGAAAAACCGGAGAAAAGGTGGTGAATAACACCAACAAACTCAGCACCAAAATGGAAATACTAAACGCATTCGAACGCACATACACATTTCCTAATCCCGGCATGAGAAAATTAGAAAAGAGTGTGATGACCAGCGAGCGCTTTTCTTTTTCCTTTTCGTATTTTTCTTCACCCTTAAACCATTTCAGGTCGCGACGGAGTTTCACTAATGGTTCGCCTCGTTTCAGAGGGAGTATTTTTCGGCGAATGGAATGATCTACGCCATGAATGTCAAAGTCTTCCGGATCAAATGTTTGGATGGAACTGACTTTCTTTTTACGAACCGACATGAGGAAATCAAAAAATCCGGCTATATAAAAGACGGGGTTTTCGTCACGGTAGGGAAAAGAATGAGAATAGAATTGCAGAGAAGGCGGCGGAAAAACAACTGAGCATTCCGCCAATGGCACTTCTTTCTCGGGTAGGCTATTGCTAGATTACCTAATTACTGCATTGTGTTTTTCTGCTCCATGTAGCAATCGCGGCAAAAAACAGGTCGTCCGGCTTTAGGCTGGAACGGCACTTTTGTTTGGGCTCCGCATTTACTACACACGGCATCGAACATTTGACGGGGACCCTGATCGAATCCGCCGCGTCCTTGGAAGGCCATTGTGTTGTTTCTCCTTTTCTGATATATTATTGACTGGCTTTAACCCCAACCAACACCTATACCCTCGCAAGACCCATTATAAACCCTATCCCGGAAAAACGCCGAAATAAGCCCTAAATAAGACGAAAGATGGTTACCCCCTTTATAGTCCAAAAACATAGTAATAGGTATGAAAACAAGCCTTTTACCCCTACTAATTGTCGTGCTTTCTTTTACCGCCCTTGCGGGATGCACGACCGTAGACAACTACACCTCACCCCTCATCGGAGTGTGGGAGACGAAAGTCATTGGGTTTACTCAAACCCTCCGATTTGAGAACAATGGAACCGGAGTTTTAGTCACCACCCTCGGACAGCAAGCGTTCATGTTCCAGATTGTGGACTCGGACACGTTATTGGTGAAGACAGAAAATAGCAATGACTGGGATGAAAAAGAATACAATTTAGTGAGCAACAACACCCTCCAATACGGTGGACTCACGTGGGTGAAACAAGGAACAGTTTAATCGAATAAAATCAATGGGCGAAAAATAACTATTCACTCGCCCGGATTTTCTTTTTTTTATTTATTCATCGATGAAATGTCAATCGTATGTTCGCGCATGGCACGGACTAAATCAGCCGCAATAGAAGCAGGTGTGCGTCCTTCGATTTGATTGCGCGAAATAGAGAAAACCACTTTTCCATTTTTCAAAAAAAAGATGGACGGAGACGAAGGAGAAATTCCCACAAATAATGCCCGCGCACGATCTACGGCTTCGCGATCCACGCCAGCAAACACCGTATACCATTTCGCCGCAAGAGGAAGACGATTAATGGATTCAATAATCGCAGGACGCGCATTTCCAGCCGCACAACCGCACACCGAGTTCACCACAATGACAACCAAATCCTCTTGCTTAATCGCCGCATCCACCGAGTCAGGGGTTTTCAACGGAATGACTCCGACGTTGGATAATTCTTTCTCCATCGGAATGGTCATCTCAGGAGGATACAGCGGTGGAGACATGGCTTGGGGGAGCATATACTAGTCTATTGGGATTGAAAGATTGAAAAAGAGTATACTTGGAATGACCAATTACGACAAAAAAAACTAGGTACTAAGATTGTGCTGATAACCAATGCCAACTGCGGTTTGAGTGGATGAAAAGGTTTGACACAATGCATCCAAGCATTTTACAATTGTAAACTGATCATTTCCAGAGGGGAGCACGACATTGTATCCAATAATTGCCTTTCCATCACTGGCCATCGAAACAGAATAAGAGGGATTAGCACCAGTCCCTGGTTTTCCAGGAAGATCAACCGTTGAGTGCGTGCTGCAAAGCGAATCCGAACATGTCAAGAGAACATTTTTTGTAGTTTGAAACGGGATATCATGATAAAATGCAACGATTGGGCTCTTGTTTTGGAGAAAACCAATGGCAGAATAAATAACTTTTTTTGAAGGATTGGCCAACACCGTAAACGAACTACAATCTGATGTGTCGCAACGGATGAGTTTCAAGTGTTCCTGGGAACCATTGTATACGATATAGGGATTTCCATCAGGACCAAGAATAATTTGTGGACGAGCAGAACTACTACCATTGTAGGCCCATCCATCAAGAAAAACAGAATGATTCAACGAACAATCTACGTTATCGCATTTCTCAACATAGAGTTCGTTTTGTTGCGTTCCTAATGTGTTATAGGCATCGTGCACGAGAATGGGTAAATCATCTTGTCCGATCGCCATTGAAACGTTTACTCCTGGAAATAAAACCGGTGAAGCGACACTCGAACAATCGGAGGATAAACAGCGATAAAGCTGGCTGCCTGGAGTTCCATTTCCAGGTGCGTAGTAGATCCACGGCACATTTTGAGCATTAACCGAAAGCGAATAATATGTGCCGCTAAGAAACGTGGTACTTACTATTGAAGCGTGCGAAATAGTTGAACAAGAAGCAGTCCTACATTTTGACACATCCAATCCGGATAATGTCGGTCCAACAGGAGTATTTACCGCTGTCTGATGTAAGAAAATGGGCAGACCATCCGGTGCCCATGCAGAAATGGCAAGTCCACCATTCGACGTAACGGTAAAAGAAGAAACTGACTGACAGAGCGAATCCTGACAAATATTTCCAACTAGATTGAAATTGTTGTATCCCGGGTACGTGGAATAAAGAGGCTTTTTGGCACAATCAGCCGGGCATGAATAAATGTCCTCGCCTGCACCACACACGTTGTTTCCGCATTTCAACGAAGGAGGGATCGACACTGATGCAGATGCCGCAGGAGAGGGATGCAACGCAATCGACGTTGCTAGCGCACCACCTCCAATCGTCGAGGAAGAAAAAAGAGTAAGTCCAATCAATGAAATCAAAACAACCGAGATGACAAACGCATACGACTCAACACGCGAGTGATTCACCACAATCGTTGAGTCCATGCTGGAAAAGAATAGTTGAAGAATAAAAAGAAACGCATTTTGAACGGACGCGATAAACGAGTTATTGTCGAAGACAATAACCCTACACCACCCCACATGGAATGTGGAGTACAGCAACCTTTTTTCCCAAAAGGTTGATCAAAAATAGGGGTGTCGAACATGTTCGACACCCGTTTCTCGGTGTTCGCCATCGAAAGGGCGATGCAGGAGACAGGATTCGAACCTGCGAAGGCACTAAGCCACCAGATCTTGAGTCTGGCCCCTTTGACCGCTTGGGTACTCCTGCGAGGGTTTCGTTCCTCGATCCCGAGGGACCGTGCCCACTTGAAAATGAGCAATAGGCCTACTGAATACAAAATGTGCCCA
>CAYHGC010000042.1:0-9202 GCA_964356075.1 uncultured archaeon | reverse complement strand
GCGGTCTCGATGGAGTTATGGAATCAGGCAGAATAGCCGCGGAGCTTAGTGATAGTTATTTACGATCCAACAATGATCTGTCTTGAAACTGAAGGATCCTTTTTATCGAACTTTTCAGTTGGTTGTGCTAAAAATTGACAATATTCTGCACCTTGAGAAATACATTGTGTTTCAACAGCATCGCAATTTTTACCAAAAAGAACAGTAGCCCCGCTTGCATAGCATCCTCTGATGAAATAATCAACTGGATGGTCAGATGGTCCATATTTTTTGGCTTGAGCAGAATTTTGAACTTTTACTATTAAAGTTTCCCCCTTCAAATCAACATCAACTTTGACCATTTTCCCCCACCCAGCCAATGCCAGAATGTTTACCCCCCAACGCGTCACGTCCTCTGGTTTTATTTTGAAATAATCATACATATTTTTGAACCATCGATAACCCATTTCTTTTGAAACAAAATAGAGAGTATTATCTTTTCCTTCCTTTTCAAGTTCTTTTTGAAGTGTAACCATGTAATCTAGTGGAATGAGAGAAACGCCTTGCCCAAGTAATTCTATCTTCCCCTCTTCAAATTTAATGCGCCTATGTGCTATAAGGTCGGTAAAAAGATCGAACATGGATTATCACGAAAAATTTAGTTCCTTCTGTTCAACAATCTCGATTCCGTTTTCTCCCATTTCATATAACAAATGTGATTTGTCATGATTCGTGTATCTCATTTTTTTTACTTGCATTGTTCTTGATTCAGACCCACCGACACCTAAATAACTCAGAACAATTACGCCATCAGTAACAAATTCAGTCACACCGTCAGCAGAAAACCTTTGAACCCCCTCAGGGAGCTCGGACGTCAGTAAAACAGTCGCATCGAATTCTTTCAACTTATTTACAAGACTGTATAATATTATTTTTGTCATTATTTGTTCAGTCCTTTGAACTGGAGATACAGTATCTGCTATCTTGATTAAAGAAATTCCAACATCTTTTTGTAGTTCAGACATCATCATAGAGTCTGTCAACGTAGAGAGTGAATCAATAACAATTCTTTTTGGTTTAAAAGTCTCAATTAATTCTTCTATTCGTTGAATAAAGTGATCCTCACCCAGTACTTTAAAGAATACAAGTCGTAGCAAATTTTTATTTTCTAAATCTGTAAGGTTCCAATGATATTGAGAAGCCGTTTTTTTTAGCTCATCTTCCGACTGCTCTGTTGAAATATACAATCCTCTTTCCCCAAAAATTTGAGATCCATTGAATAAATACTGCATTGATAGGGTAGACTTTCCTGTTCCAGCTCCACCAGACAATAGAACCAAGCTGCCCTCTGGAAATCCACCACCCAATGCTTTATCCAGACCTTGTATTCCAGTTTTGCTTCGCACCATAGCCTCAACAACTGCTTGTTGGTATAAAAGGGATACTGCAGTATATAACGAACAAATTATGTTTATTTGTGAAAAAAATTAGGTTGTTCCATTCTTACCTCTATTTTATTTTTTTCCACCCATTCCTTTAGTAATTTCTCCAATATTGGCTCAATTACATCTGCCTTTGAACCAAACTTTTCTTCAATAGTTTTAAAAAAAACTGTTTCAAGATTATTTTCAATAGTAATAATCCAAGTCCCCATAATGCGCCCCCCATTCTTTTATCATTTCCAAAAACGAATCATACATATGGTAACTATTTTCACCTATACTTACGTCTACTGCTTTATTTCACATAATCCTTTTCATACTCTCCCGATTTCGCCAATAGCGCATCTGAACAGGCGGTTAGCAACGCGTTTTGGTTCGAATTTTTGGGAAAAAAACAATTTCAGTGTTGCTAAGGAAATTTTAGAAATGTTTTTATAGCTATGTAAATGATTTTGCAACATTACCACTCCCTCATAAAAAAAATTTAAAAAAAATGAATATCAATCAACGGTCTGTTCAACGGATTGATTCTCAATCCATTTTTTCATGAGTTTGTTCACGGCCATTTCAACAACTTCCTCGCCTGGACCGAATCGTTTCGCGATGATTTTTCTGAATTTGTTTTCCACTTCAGATTCGAGATCCACGATCAATATACCCATATTCTTCAATCCCCCTTTTTTCCCAAAATACACTTCTTGACGAACTTTCCATATTCTCAACGGAACCCCCCGGTTCCGCCAATGGAAGCAATAAACCAACACCCCTGAATAATTATGTTTACTTCGGCGTAATATGGTTGTGGTTAAACGGAAGTAAACCAGATGGTTGATTTTGGGAGGAGAAATATTGGTTCAATGAAGTACTTTGACTGGTTTTTTGAAATTAACGAAGGTTTCCCTAATGTATAGCCCCGCGCTTAACTTTTTTCGTTCGTGGTCGACTCTTGATAGTCTTGAACACAAATGCTATCAACAGAAGTGTGCAAGTAAAAACACAATTTGTAATCATCCTCTTGAATAGCTATCTTTTCTACGCATTGAAAATCATAATTCCAATTAAGAAAAATGATTGAAAAATTGTCATTAAACCAATTTCCGCTCGTGTAGCAGTGTTTAATTGAATCAGGAATTGGGGAAATGCAGCCCGCTAAGAAAAATAAGATCAGCAGGACCACCATCACCCCCATTCGATTCATCGCTTAGCACCCCAATTGTCCATTTGGCTGAGGCCAAACCTGATGCCAATACACAACGTATGGACCCCACCACGTAGAAGGCCATGGATATGATTTGATTTCAGGATTAGGTTCAGGACTTTGAAATTTAATTTTCCATACCGAACCTGATTGATAGGTAATAGCCTGATTTCTAAAGACTCCGACAAAACAACCATTTACCGAAAGCCACTTCGTATAATCCACACTACACGGATAGTTCCACCCACATCCTGGAAAAAAAGTGTTATGGTACCCCATTTGTGTTAATGCATTGGATGCAGCCGTTTTCGAACTATATTGATTCGAAGCGTACTGCCACGATGGGCAGTATGCTGGTTTTTCGATGCTACCACCATTACACGCCAATGAGATCACTTTCATACTACTACCCTTTGAGCTGAAATTTATCCCGCTCAAATTATACAGCTTCAACCCTCCTTTTGGAAGAATTGATACAGGATTCGAAACATTAGGCATTTTCAGCAAGTCGTGCGTGGTTAATGCTCCCTTTTGTTGCACAGCCAAGAAAAATGGCTCAAATAGTTTCAAATCCGCTTTATCTTGGTTACTCTGAAATGGTTTCTGATTATTGTTTATTGCCGTAATTATTGAATTATGAAAACGCTCATAGACAATACCCAATTCAATTGATTTGAAATCCAATTGATTTTCTGCTGCCTCCACATTGAATCGAACAGTATTATCCGAATTCAGTTTCAAAAAAGGATCAATATTCACCATCGACTGAATTATATCAACTTTCGAATTTTTTGACTCAAATGCGAATGTTGTGGCTAACAAACTAATGAAAAATAATCCAATTAGTACTTGCTTCATAGATTCAACCTCCTGCAATAGAGGGCCAACCACTTCATTAAAAAATCACGGAAAATTGGTTCATGTATACATTTGAAGGTTTAGATAAAAAAAATTAAAGCTAAGTTAAATTTAACATAAAATTGGATATAGAAATCGCCAAAAATCTAGACTAATTACATGTCGAGTGTTTTACTCTATGAATCGGGTCGGGAAATAAGGACAAATCAAAAAATGTCTCGACAAAAAGTACATTTTTCCCATCACCTTTAGCCATATTTGGAATTAGGATATTTGACTTGGCTGGTTGAACGGCAATTTTTGATAGCATAACAAGATCGTAAACCATCAACCCCATTGGGTTGTTAATGAATCCAAGCGATCTTTCAAAAGGAGCATATCCTAGTGAAACTGATTTGTTTAATTTTATCCCAAAAGGAGCAGTTGAATCATATGAGGGTTGAAACGTATCATTAGATTGATCAAACACGATTTTATTGAATCGATTATCCGATGCGTAAATAATTGACATATTTTGGTTATAGGATGATGCGCTCCACAAAGACATCTTTTCATTATTCTTTTGAGGTATCTTGGTTAATTTATCAGAGGTTGGATTGTAGATGTAAATACTACTGTTTGAGGCTTGTGAAATTGGATCAGAGTCTACTTGAAGCCATACTGCTATTTTTCCTGAAGACTGGACAACAGTGTCACTATTTTGAAGCGGTCTCGAGATTTGGATTTTTTTGTATCCACCTGTTGCCAAGTCCACCACAACAATCTCATCATTAGTTGGGGATAATTCTTGATTGAAAACCAGCAAATCGTCTTTCAGGTCCATCTCGCGGATATTTCCAGCAGAAGAAATTGTATTGAATCCTTGTTGTCCACTCTGGGGGATACAACCGCCAGGTTGAACAATACATGACTGAAGGACCAAGTTATCAGTCAAGAAAACCACGCGGCCATTTGAAATGTGAGCAAATTCATATTTTGAATGATCGGTTATCACCCACTGTTGATCATCACTGGTGTCAAGAATAAAATCCACACCTATGTCATGTAGAATCAACTTTGCATTATCACCAAGAACTGCATCATCTTTGAGAACCTCTTGCCATAAAAAAAATTGGCCATCGACATCTGGAAATAGCTCTAACACATTATAGTCAAAGGGAGAAGAATTGTCAACATATGTTGGAACAGAACAGGTTAAGGCATTCCCGAAGGACGGGGCTAACGCTAAAAATACTAAAACAAATATTCCAATTATTTTTTGCATAACTCGATCTCCATCGAGTTGTTTAAATACCTACGTTAAATTTTTCTCGCGAGCACGACCCTGCTTTTCTCCATCGTCCCGACCCATTCATCCACGAGTATTTCGAGTTTCTTGTTTGTGAGCAGTTGTTCTAGGACGTGAACGAAGGGTTTGGGCTCACTCACAAGTAACAATCCTGTGGGCTTGACCCAATCCAGTAAATTCTTTTTCGGAAAACAATGCCACGCATCCCAACAGATGACTAAATCAAATGTTTCTTCCGTCTCAAAATCCTCGTCCAGAATATAGGTTATGTTTTTTCTCGGAGGACGGATGGATAGTTCATCCACATCCACTCCCATGATTCGCTTGAGTCTCATTTTCTTTTTCTTCAACAAGACTTCAAACCACGCATACCCAATTCCAATGTCCAAGAGCGATTCTACTTTTCGAGGGATGTGTTTTTTCAGGAAGGGCCAGGCCTGCTCGTATTTCGCCTGCTGGATTTGAGGGTAGTGTTTGCGATAATAGGCAGCAGATAAGGAGGACATGTCCATGCACGAGGAGCCGTATGAAAATAAACCCATCCGCCTGGTACATTATACCAAAGGGGCATGGTATCGTTAGCCGCATCATGCCATCGATTTCAATAAATAGATCCTGAACGGTTTTCGCTATGTTTATATTGACCCCGCCGCTGAATACGATGAAGAAGAGAGTTATTGGGGTGAATAAAATATGGACGAAACCATTGACATTGAGAAGTACCTAAATGAGCAATCCAAGGGCATAAACCAGGAGATCGAGAAGATCGTCCCCCATCAAATCGACGGAAAATGGGTCGAACGCGTGTTTGGAAAAGCCTCCTATGCGTATGACGTTGAAAGCATCCAACGCAGTATCGCCGACCCCATTTGGAACCTCTTGGATCGCGGCGGAAAGCGCTGGCGACCCGTATTATTTTTGTTATCCGTTGGAGCAGTGGGGGGAAACGCCCAAACGTTCAAACCCTACTCCGCATTATTTGAGATGGTCCACAATGGAACGTTAATGGTGGATGATATTGAGGATAATTCGGAACTGCGACGCGGGCAACCGTGCACGCACAAAGTGTATGGAGTGGATGTGGCCGTAAATGCAGGAAACGCCATGTATTACCTGCCCTACATCCTCATTCGGGACGCGAACGACATGCCGGTTGAAACCCGCATGCAATTCGCCAACATTTACGCGCAGGAAATGCTGAATGTGCACATCGGACAAGGGATGGATATTCTCTGGCACCGCGGACAAAAGTATTCCATTTCGGAAGACGAATATTTGCAGATGTGCGCCTACAAAACGGGCACCCTTGCTCGCATGGCCGCGCGCGCCGGCGCATTGTTGGGAGGAGGAACCCCCGAACAACAAAAAGCGTTGGGAAAATTCTCCGAAACCATTGGAGTGGCGTTCCAAATCCAGGATGACATTCTCAATTTGGTGGGAGAGGAATTCTCCAAAGCCAAAGGAGTGGGGGAAGACATCCATGAAGGGAAGCGAACCATCATGGTGTTGCACACGCTCAACCAAGCAAGCGAAGCAGACAAGAAACGATTGTTGGACATTCTCAATTCGCACCCCGAGGATCAGAAAACCATCCTGGAAGCGATTGCCATCCTCAAGAAATACGACAGTATTGAGTACGCGCGAGCCAAAGCAAGCGCATTAGTAGAGAAATCATGGAAGGAAGTCGAAAAAGTCTTGCCTGAAAATGAATCCAAGGACATCCTGCACGCATTTGCAGAATTCCTGATCAAACGAAAGGTGTGAAAACGAAATGAGCTTCGAAGCCATCCTAGAACCTCGCCGAAAGCAAGTCAATGAGAAGATGGAAGAATATTTCACCAAAAAGCACCAGGATTTATACGAAGCCAAAAGCGAAATCGCGGAAGAAAACTACGTCGCGATGCGCAACTATGTGACTGGGAAAGGAAAACGGTTGCGCAGCATCTGTGCCCTTATGGGATATGAAGCCTGCGGCGGAAAAGAAAACGAAAAAATGATCCTTCCGAGTTTGAGCGTGGAATTCTTTCACAACTCTTCGCTCATTTTAGATGATGTCATGGACGAAGACAAGACGCGACGCAACATCACCGTTGCACACGAACTCATTTCGCATTGGTTCCAAAAAAAATTCAAGCCCAAAAAATACAAAGGGTATTTGTTTAGTAATGATGAATCACGGTTTGCCGTGAGCATGAGCATCATTGCCACCAACATGTTATTTTCACTCGGCGCGCAGACAATTTTGGATTCAGAGTTTGAAACGGACAAAAAAAACAAAGCGTTACAATCATATGAGAAAACGTACCGGCTCACGAATTTAGGACAGATGTTGGACGTGTATTACGAGTACGAGAAAAAAATAACCGAATCCCAATATTTACGCATGGCCTACCTCAAAACGGGAGCATTGTTAGGCGGCTCTCTCTTGATTGGAGGAATATTAGCCGGAGCCAGCGAACGACAGTTGAAGGCGTTAGAGGAATACGCTCAATACGCGGCCACCACATTCCAGATACAGGATGACATCATGGATGTTACAAAGGGATCGCAAAAAGGACGAATGCTGGGAAGCGATTTGAAAAAAGGAAAAACAACTATTTTAGTGTTGAAAGCGAGAGAATTATTGGATAAAGGAGACTGGAAAAAAATTGAAACCGTTTTAGGAAACGAAAAAGCAACCGCTGCCCAAATGAATGAGGCGATGAAAACGCTTCATTCCAAAGGGATTGTAACCGCCACCCAAAAGATGGCCGATCAATACAACCAGCGCGGAAAGAATGCGTTGCGCCAAGCGAAGCCTCGCTTTACGGCTGCCCACTTGAAACTGTTTGACACGTTCGCGGATTATTTAATGAACCGCGACCATTAGGCCCTCTCCCTCCATCGCGAGATCATTCCCATAAATTAAAGAACCGAGAACCACTCTTTCGGGGAAGATGTCCCTCCAATATGAGATTGCCAACACCCCCTTATCACGCAAGGCTATTCTATTTCACCTCGCGCATGCCGATTCCTCTCCGAGTCACGATTTGACACACGTGTATCAGGTCGCCATGACGGCAATGGACAGTGCCGTACAAGCCGGCATCCGAAACCGCACCACGCTGCAGGATTTGTTCATTGTGGGAATGTTTCACGATATTATCCGAAGCAGCCAGCGCGTGTCGGATCCTGCTGGCGTAACCGCATCCGCTGAAATGGTGGAACAATTTGGTCGAGAGAATGGATTCTCCACACGACGAATACGGCTTATTCAACAAACGATTGTAAAGCCCCTCAGCACAAAAATAGGACAACATTTAGAGTTTGCGGATGCAGCATACTATCTCCAAGAAAACCGACTACAAGCGTTTTCGATTGAAAACAATGAATTGAGCACGAAAACGCCGAAGGAGATTGAGGCCATTTATCGCAAAGCATTCCAACACAAAATGGGAAAACTTCCTCGCGCGATGCGACGACGATTGGATCAACTGGCGTCGGCGGTTGCAGGGACCAAAACAACAGCCCAAGTACATGCTGTCAAAGCGTTTTCGAGGGAACGAACAGACCCCACGCGCGAGGTCATTCCTCAGTTTTTCATTGCGCGAAAAGAACGCCTCCATGAGTTCGTTAATTTATTATCATCTATTGCCATCGAAAACGCTAGACCCCATCCTGCATTCACCCGACGAATCATGAATTTTTTGACTCATCATTCATTCGAAAAATATGGAGGAGGCGATCCCCTCATATCTCAAAAACTGACTCAGTTGGGAACGCTTGTTACTGTCAAGCCCCGTGCAAAAGTGCTCAAAAATCGCCCCTACCAACGATTGGTTCGCGAACTGCGCCCACATCAACGAATGGGTTCACGCCGACAATGATAATTGTCGCTGCGTCTCTTCTTTGGTAAAATCAAACTCCGCGAGGGGTTTGAGAATGAACGTACAATCTCCCGGATGGAGCGCCATACACTCGCTTTCCACACACTCGACTTGCGTCTCAAAGTACTCGGAGAAAATAGCCGCGAGAACGGCACGCATGTAATGATCCGCGGGGTGTTTTACTTTTCCCTGCATCGCATTCGCGAGCGGAGAATGCGAAACCACGATGATGGCGCGGTGATTCACTTCATCGATTTCCACATTTTTACTCAACCCCCAACCGGATGCCGCAAAAAAGGCTTGGGCTAATTCTAAAAATTTTATTTTGGTTGCACCCGCTTTGAATTTTGGAATTAGACGCTGTTGGGTTGATTTTTTGAATGCGTAATACACGGCCTTGTTGATGGTGGGTTCATCCATCTCGGAGAAACCCAATAACATATCAACGGGAACAATGACAAATGGAATATCTAACACGTAGAAATTGTAATCCTTGAATTTGAGCTGAGACGTGAAAATGAATTTGTCGAAAAAATTATTGAGCACCATGATGCATCACTTCTCCTCGTTT
>CAYHGC010000041.1:0-9335 GCA_964356075.1 uncultured archaeon | reverse complement strand
ATGGTAGACGCAGTCAAATTAAAGTGGTTAGAGAAAATGAAGAAAAACGTCTTGTCAATAGACATCAATGCACCCATCGAAATAGTCTTTGAGTTTACTCGCGACTCCAAAAATACTTCTAAATGGGTTCCTAATCTACTCGAAGAAACAATCAACACACCAACAACTGATATTGGATCCATTTATCGCCAGAAGTGGAACGATGGAAGAGAAACGGCAATGGTAATTACGGGAATAATTACGAATAAACAATTGGATTTTCACCAAATAAATGGGACATACACGTGCATGTACACATACGAAAAAACAGAAAATGGGACCAAACTCACATACTCTGAAGAGAACGGAGTTTATGGAGAGATTGATGGGCCGTTCACTATTGAAATTTTACAAAAACTTAAGCGATTAATTGAGGATATTAGATAACCAGGAATCAACTTAATTTAAATCCATTTTAATCAAAATCAACCATTAAAAAGGCAGGTCGTATGACTGGACTATGATTAGAGTGTACGCGTTTGTTTTCCTCCTTTTATTTTTGCCGGGGTGTGTCAACCCGCCGGTCGAATGGGATAACCATGAAACCATTCCTAACGAAAATGCTCCACCGGCTACAAACAATTCATTTAATCAATACGGTTCGAATGAGCAACCGTATACTCGTGAGGATTCTTCCGAGAACACGATTGGAAATTGTGAGAATCCACTTTTCACCGCGTATGTTATCGACCCACTCTATGTGCAAAAGGTTGGACAAGTAGGAGTGGTCCATGGGTCGGGATTATACATCGTGGAGCGATCCTACATCAGCGTAAAAAATGAGTTCCACGGGAAAAAAGTACCCATTTACGCTCCTGTGAATATGACACTTCGTTCCGGCAGCCATTATCAGAATCCCGCGGCGACCGAGACCGCATTGCCCGATTATGCATTGTGGTTTGATGGGGAGTGCGGAATAGAGGTGAACCTGGCGCACCTGAAGGAAGTCGTGGAGCCCATTGCAGTGCAATTATCGGAAGTAAAAAGTGACAGTCGAAGCAGTCAACTATCCCCCATTCTCTTTCAGGCAGGCGATCTCATGGGGTACTTTATTTACAACGAAGGAGACGTGGCGGGATTCGATTTTATCGTTCGGGATAAGAAAGTGGTTAATGAATTCATCAACCCCGAACGATATTCGGGATACCGGGCATCCAACCTCATCAACGGAGTATGCCCATACGATTATTACGAGCCCGTGAAGAAGCAGGAATATTATAATTTGCTTGGAGGAGGAGGGGGAACCGTGTTTAGCGTCAAGGACTGTGGACACGCATCGAGAGATGTTGCCGGAACGATTTCAGGAATGTGGTTTTTGGACGAAGAACCCCAAGAAAGCATCTATGATAGCTACAAAGAGGGCGAGTATGGCAGCACGCTTTCCATCGTGGGGGATGAAGAACGAATTACCATCGGCAATCTGGGACCCACCCCCACGTCATGGGTCTATCCGAATAATCCCACCTATCTTTTGCCGGAAAATGTAACAAACGAACATTGCTACCAAATCGACGGGCCCAATCCGAGTCAAAACGCGGGATGGGTGTACTTCAAGCTCATCTCGAATACTAAAGTACACGTTTCCTATTCTTCCACCGGAACGTGCCCGGATTCATTCCCAGCGAATAGTAAGATCTATTACAAATAATCTCGCCATGTAGACTATGTGCAAAGACTTAACCAACTAATTGAGAAGTAAAGTAATCGATTAGTCTAACTAAAACTTCTCCCATACCTCCCGGGAAAGCGATCTTCTTTCGGATTTTTTGACCGATGGACATGCCCGACGTCAACCAACACTCCAATTACGTTCCCTTCTTTTGTGCGCGTGGGAATAAACAGGTTGTCAATGTAATCCTCGACAGCGTAGCCTCTGCTTTCTAATATATTTATTTGACGTTCACAATCGTGATCATACTGTTCAAAGTCCCCTTTTTTAAATTTTTTTAGTTCGGCAATAGGAGTCGTCCAAATGACGGCATCTTTTCCTCTGCCCTGAATTCGAATCGTGTTAGGCAGATGCAATCCGAGATTCTCTTTTCGATTTAGTTCCTTGAGATTTGTTAGAAGATTGAAATGGTGTTCAGGGACTCCAAATCCCGTTGATTGTAGCGGTTCCTGTTCATGATGAAATGTTTTACGCGCGAGCTTGATCCATCGGCCTCGAATGTGCAAGTCGACCAGTGCAACATCTCCTTCTCCCCCTTTTTCCAAGTGTCGAATGGTCGAGAAAGTATATTTTCGAGGAGATCGTTCTCCAAGCTGATTAAACCGCGCTCCGCCCGTCAATTCCACCACATTCGGAGGAAGCTTTCGAAAACGTCTCCAAATGCCGCGCACTCTTCCAAAAAATCCTAACCTAGGCATGCAGGGAAATTCCACTTAGGCAATAAAAGGGTAGCCCGAAATGGGAGCTATTTCCCATCGTGCGCTTTCTTCAGCTTAGCAATGTCCAATTTCTTCATCGTGAGCATCGCTTTCATCGTAGCCTGTGCTTTCTTGGGATTCTTATCCGTCATCCACTTGTTCATCATGCTGGGAACGACTTGCCAGGTTAATCCGAATCGATCCTTGACCCAACCACAGGGCATTTCCTGTCCGCCTTTCGATAATTTATTCCAATAGAAGTCGACTTCTTTTTGGTCCTTACAATCAATCATGAATGATGTGGCTTCGGATAGTTTGAAAATGGGTCCACCGTTCAATGCCAAAAAGTTCTGCCCGGCAATTGTAAATTCAACCGTCAACACGCTTCCTTTAGGCATTCCCGACTCTTTGGCCGACGCCGCATCGTATTTCATTATTTTTCCTAGTTTTGAATTCTTGAATAATGAGACGTAGAATCGTGCGGCTTCTTCGCCGTTATTATTGAACCAAAGACAGGGAGTGATTTTTTGCATAGGGGATTCCTCCGAGAATAGTACACATGAATTTCTTTCCTTAAAATGGAGACCTTATTTCAACGGATTTACTGCTTTAATTCCGGGAATGTTTTCGAAATCTTTTGTGTTTTCAGTATAAATCGTAAATATTTCGTGGCGTTGAGCAGTAGAGGCAAGCAATGCATCCCAAAAAGGAGTTTTATGCATTTGTGATAGAGTAATTGCTGTTGAGATGTCTAAAGGCAGATCAATCAATGTTTGTCCAAAAGCATTTTGAAATTGAGTGACATATTGATTAATCTTTTCTAATGGAACGCGGGTGCGCTTAATCGAAACGAATGCAAACTCTCGAAGGGATTGATAGGAAACAACGTACTCGCTTGGTTGAGTAACTACTTTTTCCATAAAAGCTACAGCACGACGATGTTTTTCCGGATCGTCTGCGTTCGCAGAATAAATTAAAATATTAGCATCAATTAAACCGCGGGTCGTCATACGCATCCTCTCGCTTAAACTTTCCAATGCCCCATTTTACATCTTCATTCATTAGTTCAAAAAGTCGTTTCCACGCTTTTTGTCTCTTGCGTTCCTTTTCGACCAAATCGATTCCCTCCTTCACAGTTGCCGAGATTGCTCCTTTTGTCATCCCTTTTCCATCCTTGGCTAAACGTTTCAATTTAGCAACGTACTTTTCATCTAACGAGATCAAAACGTGTTTCATGACTAACTATATACACCCATATATATAAGTTTGGCCGGTAAATCGCCGAGGAAAAAAACGTAGAGTATTCACTTCGGCGGAGGTTCAATAATATACGGCGTGCAGGTGCCGCTCAAATCCTGATGAACCTTACACACGCTTCTGCACGTAATAGTATACCCCAGGATGGGCGTTTCCGGCGGGGCCCAGCTGCCACAAGACGATATAGGATGTCCTTGCGCGTCAAACGTGACAATACAAATGCCCGCACTCCAGGGATCGCTGCCTGGAATGCCGCTGTCTTGAAGATTGGTCAACGAACAACCCATCCCATCCACATCCGACGTCCCTTCGGGAGGAACATTCGTGGTTCCCGTGCAATGCAAGATCTTCGCACACTCATCTGCGAGCTCATTCAACAAGGTGATGCACGCTCCAAACAAATCCTCTCCTTTTTTGTCACAGGACTCTTCCATTTTTTGAGCGAAGCCGGTCATTTCGCCCAGTTGTTCGTCCGTTGGACCTACTCCCCAATTGGGAATACTCGATGCGAGTTTAGGAGGGGAATAATCCTTATGGATTTGTTTTCTCAAATCAATATCGGCCCAACACGTGGCGCTCTGTCCGCCCGGGCAGGTGGGTCCTTCTAGTTTGTAATTGGCAATGAAACTATTCTCTTCGTCCCCTGGAGGACCAATGACCATTCGTCCGGCTTGGCTTCCACCAGTAACAAGCCCCACGGAGGGAGTGGAGAAAAAACTAGAGGACAGAATGAATGTCACCGCGATCAAGACGAACACGACGGCAACGAATCTCGATACGTTGTTTTTGCTTGCCATTCTTACATTATCCCCTTTTTCTTCAATATTTTTTTCAAATCCAGTTTACCTTTTTCCTTTAATTCATACTTAACATGGATGAGGGGTTTGTTTATTTTTAAAACGTCACTAATATCGATGGGCGTTCCGGTAATCACATAATCACAGTCGGCTTTGTTGATGGTTTTCTCCAAATCCCTGATTTCATCCTTAGAGTAGCCTACTGCCGGGACGACGTGTTCAAGTTGATGGTACTTTTCAAAGGCTCGTTTGATGGCGCCCACCAAATAAGGTCGAGGGTCCACAATCACGGCTTTTTTGTTCTTAGCAAACACAAATCCTGCACCAAAGGGCATTCCACCATGGGTTACAGACGGGCCGTCCTCCACCACAAGGACTTTTTTTCCATTCAAATTTGGGGAATTTTTCGCGGATAATACGGAATCCGCATGAATCACTTTCGCGCGCGGATTGAAATGTTTAACCGATTTCAATGTTGCTTTGATTTGCGCCGGATCCGCAGAATTTTCCTTGTTGATAATAATATAATCCGCCATGCGCAGGTTGGTTTCGCCCGGATGATAGCGCATTTCGTCTCCTGCACGCAAAGGATCCACTACAACAAATAACAAATTGGGTTGGATGAATGAAAAATCATTGTTTCCTCCATCCCACAAAATCACATCGTTTTCTTTTTCCGCTAAACGGAGAATTTTTTCGTAATTAACGCCCGCATACACGGTGATTCCATTGCGAATGGGTTCTTCGTACTCTTCTCGTTCTTCAATCGTCGTTTTGTATCGCTTCAAATCACTCAATGTTTTGAATCGCTCCACTTCCTGCTTGATCAAATTTCCATACGGCATGGGATGACGTATAAGCCCCGCACGCACGCCTGCTTTTTTCAACAATAAGGCAATCTTTCGCGTGGTTTGACTCTTTCCGGAACCGGTGCGAACGGCGCACACCGCAATAACCGGTTTGGTGGATTTCAACATGGTCGATTGCGGACCTAACAATCGAAAATTGGTTCCCGCGGCGAGACATTGGGACGCTTTATGCATCACATACTCATGAGAAACATCCGAGTACGCAAACACGACTTCATCCACGGCATACTTTTTGATTAATTCCGTTAGCTTTTCTTCTGGAAAAATAGGAATGCCTTTCGGGTATAATTTTCCTGCTAGTTTAGCTGGAAATTTTCTCCCTTCAATCCCTGGAATCTGCGTCGCGGTGAAACACACGACATTGTAGAAGGGATTGTTCCGGTAGAATTGGTAAAAATCGAAAAAGTCCCGCCCGGCAGCACCCATGATGATGACTTTTCTTCGTAACGGAGTGGGGCTTACAGGACCGGTCGGCAAAATGGCGCGTGTGGGTTTCATATCACTAGTTCAGAAAATCTCACGCTATTTAAGCAATGCGTCCATTCAGAGGTTGGTCCGACTACTCCATGCAATATCATGCATTCGCTTTGTTTTTCCACGCATCCATTTGGTTACAACCCACCCATTTCGATGAAGACGGTTTTCCAATTGAGTTCGTTGCTTTTCCTCCGTAATCGTTTCACGAATGATTCGCTTGATTTGCTTACGTGCCTCCCTTCGCTGCGTATTCGGTTGGGCGAAAAAATAATTCACACACCACTCATCCAATTCCAACCGTTCCGGGGAAGGAATAGAAAATCCCTGGAGCGCGAGGCCTACTCCGTACAGCATCGCTCGACGAAAAACACGCTGACGCATTTCCCTCAATTCTCTTCGCGCAGGAACCGTTTGCCTGGGATCAAAGGACGACCATACCGTATACACTTTTCGTTGTTTTTCCAGCCATTCTCCATTCAAATCCTGAACTGCTTTTTCTAAATTGCCTGCACGGGGGGGTAGACGACGAGATAGCGCGCGTGTCTGCTTCAGCCAGGTCTTCTTTACCCATTCTGCTGGTCGAGAAAACAGACTACGAACCCGTCGCATGAGAACCCCTCACAAAAACCAGTCTTTTCCTTTCAAGAAATTTCCAAATGAGCGTGTAAACTCCTTTTTCTTTTTGGATAAGGAAACTAATGCACTTTCCGAGAGAAATGAACCTTTGCTCAAAAAGGGTTTGAGTTCTTTTCCTTCGGTTTGGGTGATCTTTTTCCATTCCACGTTCAGTGCGTGCTGCACGGTGGAGATTTTTCTCTTTTCAATCACGATTAATCGACCGTTTTCAATGCGCGGGCCGGAAATGGGATGTTTGTGCGCCGAAAGAAAACGCTCGCACGCATTTCGATCGATGATGGGAGGACCCATTCGCAGCTCAGTGGGTTGTAAAATGGGATTTTCAACATCTACCACGAGCACACACTCGGTTTTACCATCCGTCCAAACAAAATGACGTCGGATGCAAAAGTCATGCTCTTCAATAACATGTACGAGCTTCTTTCCTATTCGTTGAATTTGCCCCCAGGCCACATCTTCCAACATTCCCTTAGGATAGGGGAATTTTACTCCGATAAAATCTTCTTTTTTCAAACGTGAACGAATTTCACTTAATGAAATACCCTTTTCCTCATGCGCGAAAAAGAATTTCTCACGAGGGGTTTTCAAAAACGATCGCGCCGCAGCCATCATCCGACTGAATTGATTCGCAGATAACGCGGCCGCGACATTCCGTGAAGGATCAGTGGGATCAATCACAACCAAGAAGGCGTTGGGAAACAACCCCTTGGCGTGATTGGGATTTTCATGATGGTTTCCCTGATCGAGAATGGTGGGGATTTTCCAGTTGGCCATGTTTTCCAGCGCTGAAACAAAACTCCCATAGTGTAGAATGAGAATTTCCACTAAATAGCCCGGGACCCCTTGCATTTTGACATCTGCCCCATATACTTCAATCCCTTTGAGGAATTGTTTCAACAATCGCACGTCGCGTTGTTGAATTTCAGATAAGTGTTTGCGCATATATTCCGCGTGAAAAGGGGTACGATCTACTGCAGAAAGTTTTTCACTGGCCTTATTGACTTTGTACGCGGGGACGATTTCCACGTCAAACCCATCGATGATACCTCGCACATACGGGTGTTCGGAATAGGCTTCCTCATGAAAGTTTTTTCCAAATACCGAATGGGCCAATAGTAATCCGGCCTTCTCAAACTTTTCTCGGGCTAAACTCGTGGGATAGAAAACAAACACATCCAAATCCTTATCCCCATGCAAATGGGTATTCCGCGCAACGGAACCCGCGAGCACGACTCCGATATGTGGACCCTTACTCTTGAGAATTTTGGCTTTGATTTTTTTGAACAGTTCCTGCTCGGCTTTCAGTTCCGCAGAAGTAGGGGTTATTTTATGTGCAACGGAACGCAGGATGGGAGAAATGGATTTCATTAACGTAAAAAAAGGTGCCTTAATATAATCCCACCCCCTCTCGCCTTTTCATGAAGAAGGATACGCCCCCCGTACAGGGAGTGCTGCTCACCGAAACACTCACCGCGCGCATATTCGAGGGGTTTCCCCACAACCAATACGAAGTCAAAAAGACCTCTCTCACCCCAGTAGAGGAAGATCTCGCCCAAACCCTCGCGGGGGCACTCAACCGTTCCCTTCATTCGGACGAATGGATCCTCAAGCTCCCTCCTGGGGTGTCTAAAACATTTCCAGGAGCATACAAGTCACGCGTGTTGACGGTTGCGGATTCATCTGAGCTCGTGGAAAAGCTTCCCCGGGCGGAAGACTGGGAGGCGATGCGCGAAGCGGTGCAGAGCATTGTGAACGAATTCCAACTCCCCTTGAAAAACACTGAAACGTTCATCACGCGCCTCCTGGATTTAGGAATAGGATACGGCGATTTGGGCGTGTTGATGCGCGATCCCGAATTAGAGGAAATCATGGTGAATGGAAGCAACGCCTACGTTTTCGTGTATCACCGTAAACACGGAATGTGCAAAACCAACATCCTCATCCCGCCGCATGATCCGGTTATTTTGCGCATCATTTCCAAATCGGCCAAATTTGCCGGACGTTCCTTTCACGACCGCGATCCCCTGCTCGATGCACGCTTGCCAGATGGATCCCGTTTGAATGCGACGTTCGAATCGGTTACTCCTTTTGGACACTCCATGACCATCCGAAAATTCATGGGAGGAAACCTCTCACTGGTAGAGTTGATCAACAAAGGGACGCTCTCCACGGAACTCGCTGCATTCCTCTGGGTGATGGTGGAAGGAATGAACGTGCAACCCATGAATCTGATCATCACGGGAGGATCCGGCTGCGGAAAAACAACACTCTTGAACGCCCTTGCGGGAGTGATCCATTACCGCGAACGCATTGTAACAATCGAAGACACGACGGAATTGCAATTTCAGGGAAGAGAAAATTGGATTCCTATGGAGTCACGCCCCAACATCGGGAATATTGCCGGCGTGAGCATGAATGATTTGTTGAAAAATGCCATGCGCATGCGACCGGACCGAATTATCATGGGGGAAGTCCGCGGAGAGGAAGCGCAAACATTATTTGTGGCCATGGACACGGGACATAGTGGAAGCATGGGAACGCTCCACTCTAACACTGCGCGCGAAATGCTCACGCGTTTGCAAACCGAACCTATGAACGTCCCCCAAAGCATGCTGCACTTACTCGAAATGGTGGTGGTGCTGCAGAAAGTGCAAGACAATAAGGAAGGAATGAAGCGCCGCGTCATGCAAGTGGCGGAAATTTCCCATTTGGACACGAATGTGTTGCTATCCAACCTATTCGAACGCAATCCTGATATGGACGTTATTTTGCGCACGGACACGCCTTCACATTTACTCCAAGTCATGGCCGATCTCTCAGGGAAAGGAAAGCAGCGCATCATGCAGGAAATGGAGGTTCGCGAAAAAATACTCGAATGGATGCTCAAACATAA
>CAYHGC010000040.1:0-9389 GCA_964356075.1 uncultured archaeon | reverse complement strand
TGGAGTTCAGACGTGTGCTCTTCCGATCTGTTTACCGATCAACCTGAAAAGGTATCGAAAGCGCTCGCGAAATTATCCGAAGTTGAAACCGTCATCAAGATGGGAGAAAAAATGACGAGTGTACGATTCAAGAACGGGTTACAATCGGACATGCGATTGTTAGAATCCGATTTATACGGAAGCGGAATGGTCCATTTCACGGGAAGTAAGGAACATGGAATCGCGTTGCGAAGCCGAGCGATCAAAATGGGAATGAAATTCTCGGAATATGGATTAGTCAAAGGAAGCAAAATAGTCGCGAGCAAAACCGAATCAGATGTGTACAAGGGGCTGGGATTATCCTTCGTTCCACCTGAAATGCGCGAGAATACGGGAGAAATAGAGCTGGCCGAAAAAGGAAAAATACCGGAGTTAATCCCGTATGGTTCCATTCGAGGGGATCTGCACGTGCACACGCGCTGGAGCGACGGTGCGGCGGACACGGAAACGATGATACAAGCTGCGATTGCGAAAGGATACGAGTATGTCGCGATCACCGACCACTCCAAATCAGATGTGGTGGCGAATGGATTAAATGAAAAACGAGTGAAAGAACATTTGAAAGAACTGGATGCCATGCAAAAAAAATATCCCAACATTCACATTTTGAAAGGATCCGAAGTGGCGATATTGAGCGATGGAAAATTAGATTATGGAAATGACGTATTGAATGAATTGGACATCGTGATCGGGAGCATTCACTCTGGATTCAAAAATGAGGCCGCGAAAATAACCAAGCGATTGGTTTCCGCGCTCGAAAATGAACAGTTGACCTTCATCGCCCACCCGACGGGACGATTGATCAATCAACGCAATCCCTATGCGTTTGAAATGGATGCTATTTTTGATTCGGCAAAAGCAAACGGAAAAGCGATGGAGATCAATTCCTATCCTTCCCGTCTCGACTTGGACGCGACTCACATTCGTGCGTGCGTGGAACGAAAAATTCCACTGGTGATCAACACCGACGCCCATTCGGTGGGAAACCTCGACTTTATGGAAAACGGAATCGCTCAAGCCCGCCGAGGATGGGCGACGGAAGGGGACGTGCTAAACTCCCTCCCTTGGAAAAAATTTCAAAAAAAGATTGAAAAATAACCCCAGCTTCGCGTGTTATGAATACGTGGACGAGTGTATTTTAAAGTGAAAACCACCCAGCGTATTCTATTACTGAATGATTAGGGAGTGGGAATATGGTACACGAACTCACAATGCGAATGTTTGAAGATGAAGTGTTGAAGGGAAAGAAACCCTACGTGGTTGATTTTTGGGCCGCGTGGTGCGGACCGTGCAAAATGCTTTCCCCCATCATGGAAGAATTAGAGCCTTCCTTCAAAGGAAAACTACACTTTGCTAAAATTAACGTGGATGAAAACGAACAATTAAGTCGAGAGTATGGGATCATGAGCATTCCGTGCTTGGTTATTTTTTCCGGCGGAAAAGAAATCGACCGAATCATTGGATTGATGCCGAAAGCGGAACTCAAAAAAATGCTCGAATCCGCACTAAAAAAAGCCTAATTTTATTTTCTTCTTTTTTTGCGGAAAACGGTCCGTGCTGTTTTCTTTTTGCTCGCGGGGAAGGCAGGAATGGTTTCGTCTGAACGTTTTACAATTCGTCGAACGCGCGCGGGAAGAATGCGGACGCGATGAACCAAAATTTTAGGAAACCATTTGGTACTATAGAGCATTGTGCGCAACACTAGGGCGAGCGAAGGAATCCGTTTGGTGCGAAGAAACCAATACCAGACGCACGAAAGAAAGAAGACGAGAAAGAGGACGAAGAGAAATCGGATAAGCGTAATCACGAAACCCGTTCCATCAAGGGAAATGCTGCCAAACATAGGTACGCAAGGGCAGTCGATTCCTCAATATAAAGGTGTTGAGCCGGTCGCGAACGGAATCATACTACTGGAACTGAAAGCAGTTTTCCGATGACAAACCCAATCAGCGCCGCGCCAATTCCGATGACGGCGAGCTCTAATCCGGAGCGCAGCCAAGGGACTTTAGTAAAGCGTCCTTTGATGGCTCCCCCAATAAATAGAATGATCAACGAGAATGGTATCGTCACCAAGACCGCCTGTTCGACGGGCAAAAGAAAAAAGGGAATGAGGGGAAATAGCGCACCCACTAATGCGGCGATGGTAACGGTGATCGCGGACTGCAATGGGGTTTCAATGGGATTTTGAAGACGAAGCTCCTCTTCCATCATGACGCGCAACCATTGACCGCGATTGGCCGTGAGTTTCGCGACAATTAATTCCAATTGTTTGCCGCGGAATCCTTTATTGTAATAAATTTCCCTCACTTCTTCGCGCTCTTCATCTGGAACCTCTTCGATTTCGCGCAGTTCACGGCGCTTTTCTTTTTCATAAAATTCATTCGTGGCTTTTGCCGAGGTATACGCAACCGCCCCCATGGAGATTCCTTCTGCAAACATCGCGGCGAGACCGGCAATCACCACAATGCGCGCATCGCTGGTGGCGGTAGCGACTCCCAATACGAGACCGAGGACATTGACGAGACCATCCTGTCCTCCCAGAATCATATCACGCAGCCATTCCCCACCGGACTCGTTGTGCGTGTAATGTTTCTGCTTCTGATGCGGAAGCGATCCACGACGTGCAGGAGGTTTGTGTTTGCGCGGCATACGCTTTACAAAAAAAATTCAAGTATTTAATGGGGACAGATTGCGGACGCCTAAAAAAAATTATTTCTTTTTCGTGCGTGGCTTCGAGGGCTTTTTATCCGAAGGAGAATAATCCGTGTTGTATCCGGGATTGTTGGAAGGACGATACTCGTTGGGATACTCAATGTCCGTCTTCACGTCATATGAGACTTTTTTGAAGAGCTTGAACACATCATACGGACCGGCAATATGGGAGAGTGAATACGGAATGGGCGTCGCGCTGCCATTTTTTCCATATATCATCATTCCGGCCGACATGATGGAAATAGTTCCGCTTCCGTTTCCGAGGAGCTTGTCCATTAATCCCACGTCCACCGACGCGTTGGTAATTTTATCAAAATCAACGAAACGAAAATCACGACCGATGATTCCACTCTGGAAAATGACACGACGATTGGTTACGACGTAATGCGTGACTTCATACGAATACCAAATCCAGATGAAACCGATAATGAGAACGACCCATCCGAAAAAGATGAAAAAGACATTCAATAAGACCATGGATAAAATCAGCAAACCCAACAATTGCCCCACCAAGTAGACTCGGCGAACGGGCTTTCCTTCCCAAAGAACCTTTTCTCCTTTCTCGATGACTTTATCAGTTTCGTTCATACAAAAAATTTAGCGGGTCACGATTTAAAAAAGAAGGGGCTATTCGGCCGGCAAATCAGGAGTAGGAGAATCCGTCACGATCGTACTCACGAAAATTTCCCCAAAAAGGGTCTCTTGCCACGCCGAAAGCTTGCGTTCGTTGACCAAAAATAAGAGCGCGAGGAATGATTCGATAACATCGTTCGTGGATAAGTCGGAAACCATGGTTGAAAATCGAGCAAGGCCAGTTTCATCGGCATGGCGTTGTGCAAGGGATAACACATTCGCCATTTTGGATTCCAAATTCATTGATGCAAATGGGAGATTGAAGGTGGGACGGTCCTTCCCATCCCGCTCACGTTGAACTTTGGATTTGGTTTTATCCAGAATCGCTTCGATGGATTCCACCAGCTGATCTAGACTCACTTTTCCTTCGCGCATCAAATTAGGAGGAATGAGTTCGGGCATCATACCCCCTAGCAATTGTTCCTCGGTCAACAACGATTTCCAATCCGCAATGTCATCATCTTCGATGGACGGTAAACGCAGCGCGCGAGATTTGAATCGCAAAAGAATCGCGCTGGCCAAAATCGCATTCGCCGGAAGACGCAAGTCGGTTTGGTTAAGGGCGCGGATTTTTTCCAAATACTTTTGAGCGAGCACTTTGATGTCAATGTTCCAGGGATCCATCTTTTCACTTTTAACTAATGAAATGAGAATGGTTTTCCACGCGGGCTGTTCAATTAAACCCACTAAATCCTCATGGGATTGAATCGAGACGTTGGTTTCGACCGATTCGATGTCGGAATATTCCTCCTCTTCCCCCTCTTCGGCATGAGAATACTGGGATTTGCGCGGCATACCTGGGAATGCGACCGGAGACCTATTAAGGGTTGTCCTAATCAAAGAATATATTAACCCCAAAAGGGATGGTGAAATATATGGGATTGTTTGACGCGGTTGAAAAGATTGCCAATACGGTCAATAAGGTAGACCGAACCATGAACACGGCCGATCGAACGGTGAACACGGCGAAACGCGCCCAAGGGTACGTGGACAAAGCTGGAAAATTCATCGAAGCGAAATGCAAAATCTGCAAAAAAAACCCATTGAAGACCGACATCGAAAAACAAAAAGGTGTTTGCGTAAGTTGTGCCATGGCGCGCATGTAAAAAAAGGGGATGAAAAAAATGAAAAGGATACTCGGAATAATCGCACTAACAATGGTCTTGCTCATGCTCGGATGCGTGGGGGGTTCGGCTACTATCAATCCAACACCCGCGAAGACGGAAACAGGAAAGGGATGCCCATCCAACTCGGATGGAGTCGTTCAATATCACGGAAAGGACTACTGTAAGTTTTCCAACGTCGACAAGGATGGAAACCCTACTGCCACCTACTTGAGCGTTGAAAGCTACTCCGATCTTTCGAAGATTGACAGCTGGGTTGTTGGAACGAATGAGGATGGAAAGATGATTGAACATCATACGCAAGCGGGTAAACCCACTGAAACATATGTGGATGGAGTCCTCCAGACGTAGTCCATGTTATCCCGTTAGTACGAACCAATGGGCCTAAGAATGGACGGCTCATTGAACAATTTTTTTTCCAAAAATAAGTTCGTTTATATTTTCAGTCTCAGTCTCTTCATTGATGAAAAGTCATATTACGATTGGATTGCTCGTTCTCTTAACACTCCTTGGGTGTGTCGGTAATGGAAACGTGAACGATACGAATTCAATGGGATGCAACAGCGTGGACGCGAACGATGTGAACAATCCCTGCTCGAATGATTTTGACAATGGTCCAGGAGGAATCATGATTCCCCCCACTATCATCACGGATCCACCCTGGCCTCCTACGACTCCGCCAAACGGGCAAGGTAAGGATGACAAAGAATTGACGGAAGAAGAATATCAAGCCCTGAAAGAAAAGCCCGTGACGATTGCCGCGTGTGATGGGCTACAGTATGAGACGTTCATCAATGCGTATATTCAATATATCCCGGCAGCTGCCCAGCAGGGCGTTTCGTATGAATTTATGGGCGTTGTTGAATACCGAGAGGCTAATTGGTGTTCGTATAATGTGAAAAATGAAAAAGAGCAAGCTAAAATAACCCATTATGCCAACCCCTACACGCATGAAGTGTGGCAAGTTATTCAAGACGATGGAAAGACGGCAGAGATCCACATCGAGCACGATATGATGGTCGAAGTGTGCAGCGATGGAATATGTCAATCGATGACGTACCCGGGCGCATAAATCCAGCGCAAATATAAAGACAAAATTTTTGAATAAGCATATGCAACGCATCCCCTCCGGAATACCAGGATTAGACGAATTGATCGAAGGGGGATTCCCTGAAGGATCATCCGTCTTGGTAGGAGGAGGACCGGGAGCCGGAAAAACTATTTTTGCGATGCAGTACATTTACGAAGGGGCACGCTCGCACAACGAACCAGGATTGTATGTCACGCTCGAAACGGGATTGAAGGACATCACATGGAACATGCAGTCGTTCCAATGGGACATTAAAACCCTGCAAGACAAAAACATGATGAAGATTTACCGACTAAACTTTGGAAACACGCAGAATCAGGATGAGGTGAAAGAACAGATCGAGAAAGAATTATCCATCATCACCAAAATGGTCGATTCTATTGATGCGAAACGATTGGTGATTGATTCCGTTACAGCGTTTGGAGTGTGGATTCCTGAAACCGGATTCTTGCGACACATGCTGTTTGAGTTTGTGAACCGATTGAAAGAAACGGGATGCACGACCATTCTGACAAGTGAAATTGCCGGGGAAGATCGAAACAAATTTTCCGCGTTTGGGGTGGAAGAATTCATTGTGGATGGGGTCGTGGCATTATACTTTACTCCCCCCAATCGAAGCGTATTCGTACGAAAGATGCGCGGAACCAACCATTCCAAATCCGTGCATGCCTTTGACATCGAAGAAAGCGGAATTGTTGTGCGTCCGAAGGATGAGATTCTCTGGGGCGCGTTACGAACGTAGCCGCTTCCGATCGGCTGCACCGGTATAAGAGTATTGCTTCGCAATACCCTGTCTTTTGATCAAACTTTTTCTAAAAGGTTGATTTCCACCCAAAAGGGAAGACCTAATTGTCCTTTGCATAGAATGGGTTCGATCCGCACGGGATTTTGCAACAGGTATCCAAACATCGGCATGGATTTGGACAACCCCGCTAAATGTTTTCCTTTATCAGTGTTCCATTCTTCGATTGAGGTATATGATTTTCGACCGATCACATCGACTTTACCTAAAATGAATCCCCGAGGAAGGGAATGAATGTCAAAATCAACCTTCGCATCCCAGGGTTTGCCCATCGATGCGTGCAAATAAATGGTTTTAGGCAAATCCACTTTTCGCGTGCGGGTTTCAATCGTTTTTTCTCCGCGCAAAATCAATTCCAGAATGGGTTGACGTAGCGAGATAACGGGAACGCGCATGCACCATCACCCTTCATATTTTGACAAAATTGCTTTCATTAATCCAAATGCTTTCTTCTGTTGATTTAGAACAGTTTTATCCGTGATTCCCAGTTTATGGGCCAGTTGTGCACTCGTTTGAGGGGATTGACCGTACAACCCAAATCGAGAAATGATGATCCCTTTGAGATTATTAGGGAGCAATTCTACTGCCGCCATAATTTTTTCGGAATCGATCTTTTTCATTCGCAATTCTTCTTGCCATCTCTTAAACGATACGGGGTCGGTGATGTCCCATTCATACCCTTTCCTATCCACCTTTTCCATAGAAATGGTTTTTTTCTTGTTCCTTCGATTGTGTATTATTTGCTTCAAACAAAAATGCCAGACGTTAATGATGAAGCCAGGAAAATTAAGCTTTTGGGATGACCATCGATGCATGGCTACCACTGACTTGTAGATACAAAGATCCCGCAACTCCTTCTTTTCGGGCCCATTTAACCCAAATTCGCGCGACTTTAGATGCATGAAACCTTCGAATCGTTTTTCAAATACCTGTTCTAAATCCTGTTTGCGCGCCTCTAATTCCGGACCAGTAAGTCTCGGACGAGAAATCCTTCCCAAACCCCATGATGGATCTCTTTTTTGAATGGTGTCATATACTCTTTTCACTGTCACCCCGTATTTTTTTGCGATTGCCTCCAATTCTTGGCGTGTCGTTGGGAGCGGTTTTGAAAACAACTCTACAGCAGTAATTTTAGGCATTCTCCCGCGACCATGTGGAAATCCCGCAGGAGCAATATTTTTTCTTCGCCTCATCCCATCACTTCACGATTTCATCCAGTAATGGTTTTACGGCCCGTTTCACGTCATCATGAATTTGTTCAATCGTTTGATTGGCATTGATGATCTGAATTTTCTCCTTAGGAAGCAATCCGGGCAATTTGAGGTATTGCTCTTTCACCTTCTCCAAAAAAGGGATTTTGATGAACTTGTCCAATTCTTTGCCTTGTTTTTGCAATCGCTCCACGGCTTTCTCCGCCGAAACATTGAAAATAAACGTTAGATCGGGCGTGGGGAACTCTTCGTTCTCCGAAATGGCGTGTGCAATGGGAACCCCTTGGGCAGACTGGTATGCAATCGTGGAATACTTGTAGCGGTCGCACAACACCACGGCTTTCTTTTCGAGGTTGGGAATGATGATATTGTCCACGTGCTCGCTGCGATCGAGCACAAACAATTCGAGCAATCGTTCTTTGGGCATGGACCGATCGTCGGTGTTTTTCAAACTTGCACGTTCGTGAATTTCTTTGGTGAATTTAGAATCCGTGGGTTCGTGCGTAACCACAATCGTGTCCACGCGACGGTAGTGGGCAAAAATCCACTCGGTGAGCTTGTGCACTTGCACCGTCTTTCCTGATCCGTCGATTCCTTCAAACGCAATGAACAATCCTTTACTGGCCACCCTCATTCCCCCTTCTTGAGGACGGAAATGATCCTGAAAATGCGTTTAAAGACGACGGATGAGGAGCCGTGACCGTGAATAAGAAACATCGGATAATGTGCCGCCGCCCATTCAATCACCGGCTCGGTCTCGGCATGGTAGACGCGGAACCGTTCTCGAATCACGGAAGGTTTGTCGTCATTGCGCTGGATGAGCTTCCCTCCGCAACGGTTGCATTTCCCTTTCGTTTTGGGCTTTTGAGACGTGCCATACACTTCGCCGCATTTCTCGCATTGCCTGCGCTGGGAGAGACGATCCATTACTTCTTCCTCGGAAACGTTAATCAAAAAATAGGCATCAATCGAACGAAAACGAGTGAGGTGACGTTTCATTTCCTTCGCCTGCGGAAGCGTGCGGGGGAGGCCGTCTAAAACGACGTTCTTTTTCCCCCACTTTTGAACATAGTGCGAGAAAACGTGGAAGAAAATGTTCCCAGGAGCCAGTTTTCCGCTCGCTTGGATTTTTTTAATTTCCTCCGAGTATTTTCCTCCGGTTTTAGCATACTCGCGCATCGCTTGACCTATGGAGAAATGGATCCATCCCTTTTGGGCGAGCAATTGGGCATACGTTCCTTTACCCGAACCTGGAGGACCGAGAAAAACAATAATCATGCTCGTTGAGTGGTTTTCTTCTTCTTAAACGCGCGCGATTTGGACGCCGACAAGACACGGATGCCCATGCAAAACTGTCGCTTGCTGGGAGAAAAATCGGAGACTTTGCGAATGAATACGATTTTGGTTTTGCGCGTGAATGAGTTGGTTTTTTCGCTCACCATGTCACGGGCTTTTTTTTCCGCATTTGGATCGTTGGCGAATACGTAGAGGTGAATCAACCCGCCTTTGGGGGAAATCCATTTCATCGCGACAGACAAATAATCCATTGCCGTTTCAGGTGCAGGAAGCACGACATGATCACATTCCGCCTTGGGAGGGATTTTGGTCACGTCCCCCGAATCAAAATGAATCAAGGAATCGACTTTGTTTTGAATCGCATTTAACATGAAAAAGGGTTTTGCAGCAGGATTCCATTCAATCGCATACACTTTTTTTGGATGCGCGTGTTTGGCGATCTGAATCGCATATGGACCAACCCCCGCAAAGAAAACAGCCAC
>CAYHGC010000039.1:0-9455 GCA_964356075.1 uncultured archaeon | reverse complement strand
TTCAAGCAGAAGACTGCATACGTGATATCCACTCGTGACTTGAGTTCTGACGTGTGCTCTTCCGATCTCTGAGAGTTTGGGTATGGAAAACCCTCCGGTTTTTACGATTGGAGTGTTGAGAATTTTAGTGTCGGCTTTGGTTAATCCTTGCGCGGGCTTGGAAGGAGGAGACGGCTTTCCTTTAGGCAGCTCTCCTACTTTTTTTCCGTTCTTCAACAAATATGCGGCGACAATTCCACACACGACTAATGCAATCACGATGAATCCCCAAAATAAGTACGGGTTATCCGTCGATGTTCCTCCCGTCGAGCCGGATTGATTGGTGTCGGTATTCGAATTGCTATCTGGAATTGTAACTCCGGATTCGGCTTGCAACAGAATAGCCGTGTGCTTTCCGACTTGGTAGGGTGTAGAGGGGGACGTTAATCCTTGGTCTCCAATTCCCACCAATGCTTGGAATTTTCCATCCTTTTTGACTTCCACCAAACAACTTCCATTCGTATCCGTGGTGCAGGTTCCGATCGTGGAGCACTGGGACTTAATGTCCGAAATGCTTGTGGCCGGATTAGCAAACGAATTGGCGCACGCATTGCCGTATTCGATAACCAAGACTAGTGCATTTGGAATTCCCACATTTTGATCCGATACCACCGAAATGTCCAACCCTGCATCATCGGCTTTGCCATTGCAGTCATTGTCCTGTTCGTCGACTTTTTCCAGGGCACCGGGATAAATTTCTTCATTGGTATCGTTACAGTCCACCGGAACCGCACACGTGCTGACCCCATCATTATCCACATCGAATGTTTCATCGATTTTTCCGTCACAGTTGTCGTCGATCATGTTACAGGTTTCGGTGGCACCGGGATGAATGGTTGCATCCGCATCGTTACAGTCGTATTTCACTGGGTCATTGGCGCATACGCCGTCGATGTATCCGTCTCCATCTCCGTCGAGACAATCCTTACATCCTTTCGTGATGATTTTCCACGAGTCAGCGGCAACGGCGGAGGCAAAGACGTTATTTCCCACATCCGGGGAAATGGCGTTCGCCACTTTGCTTTCCAATTCACTCGGAATGAACACGTCGGCTTTGTTGATCAAATCATACGCTTCGGATTCCAATTGCTTTTCGATTTCAGCATCGGTTTCCAAACACGCGGCGCGGAGGAACACATTCGCGAGTAATATTTGCGCATACGATCGGACTTCCGTGTCAATGGTATAACTCGCGTATTGGACAAGGTCTCCATTCATTGAAACCCCTCCCCCAATGTCTTTCTGTTCTAATTCCAACAAATAGCGAACGGCGCGTTTGAAGTGATCGTTCGTCTGATACAGGGTGGGATCCACCTTGTTCAAGAGCAACAAAATGGTCGCGGTGTCGATAATATATCCTTTCGTTACACCCGTTGCAAGGTTGGCCGGATACGCTTCGTATTCCGGGCTTCCGTCGTCCGGTTCGCAGACGTAATGGAATGCTCCGGCTCCTTCCCAGCGTGTGTAGTCCTGATATCCACCGTCACATTGTTGTAACGCGAGTATTCCTTCGGTGGCCACCGTAGCGGCATCGGAATATTTGGTATCGTTTGTTTCCTGGGCGAGTTGGTCCAAGAACACGGCGGATTGTGCAATCCACGTCTTTCGATTCTCCTGCATCTTGATGGTTCCTCCATCTGCGCAGGAGCTCGAATCATTTGCGTCGGGGCTGATCATATATTGCATGGGCATCAATCCTACTGGAATGGTTTGTCCATGCTGATCGATCAATTGATCCGGGTGAATTCCAAACGATTTATCGGCTGGCGTCACCATGGATGAAATCAACAGATCTCCAATTCCTTTCGCAATGGTTCGGTAATCCTCCGCATGGGCAGAATCATGGGGGATCGCATACAGGAAAACCATTCCGGCTCCGGCAAGAGAGTTGGTCTGCGAAACGGTTTGTTTGGTGATCGTATCCTTTGGAACACCCCACTGGTTGTAGAGAATGCTCAACTCTTCCACACACGCATTAGACGCGGTGTTGATTCCCATGAGTTTATCTAACACATTCGTGATTCCCCCATTCGGGAGTTTTTCTTTGTGGTGCACGCCGAACGAAACCGATGAATGGGTCCACACCCACGGAAGGGTGCTGGTGGCAACCTGTTTGAGTTTGTCGGACATGCTTCCGTTATAATCTAAATCCGAAAGCTGCGGGTTGAGTAACCAGTTCAATCCCATCGCATACATTCCGACTTCTCCAAAATCGGCTGAGTTGTCGTAGAAATCCAATTCATCGACGGAAAATTGAGATTGGGGAAAATTGTACAGACTTCCCCATCCTCGATTCAAAAAGGATGCGTTGAAGGATCCTTCCGTAATAACTTGGAGCGTATCATCCAGTCCGTCAGGGGGTTCCTGGGCAAGTGCAAATGAATGAGTCGAAAACCCGACTATTAAAATCAAAAAAAGGATCCCTATTCCAAAAACGGTTTTCGTCATCGCGTTTCCCCCAACCAATTCAATCGAAGATCCATTTCTCGTATATAAATAGTGAAGGGCCTCGTTGGGCGGATGAGGATTAATAAAGCGTTGGGTGATTCTTTTCTCATTCAATACGTGGGAGTTCAGGAGGAACAAGATATGGATGGCATTCATAAGTCAATTTTTTTGTGGGGATTAATCTGCTTAGTGGGATTCGGCATGTATCAGGGAATCGTGGACATGCGTGTGTTTCCCCCGCTGGTGGTTTGGAGTGTTTTAGTCGTTGTCGGAATCGCTGGAATGGTGTTGTGGGTTCCCAACTGGATGAAAAACAAAGTCGTCCATGTGTGGTTAGCGGTTAACATTCTCGGAATGGCCTATCATTGGCTTGCGATGCTGGGAATGGCGCCGATTGCCATTACTTCTCCATGGGCCTATTGGGCATTCTTGATGGCACTTGGATTCATCGGCACCGGGTACTTTTGGAAGAGTAACTTCTATTACGGGGTCGGCGTCCTGAATGCGATTGCATTCGTGCTGTTGATGTTCACCCCCAACATGGTGGGAATGTACCCCAATGCGTTGCTCGCAATCGTTAGCGGAATTCCGTTGATGTATGATGGATTGAAAGGTTGACCAAATTATCCATATGGTCATTCGGGGGCTACTCGTGGGATATGAAATCCCGCAGTAGGCCTCATTTCTTTTTCTCTTTTTTGGCGCTGTTCTGTTCAAGTGCTTGAAAAATCGTCCGTTGTTTCGTGTCGATTCCTTTAATCGTGGCGCGCGGCTGAGTGACGTCAAACTCAAACGAATAATACTCATTTCCATTGTTTTTCAACAGTTCTAATGCGGGCCTCCCAATCGAAGGCGCGACAATAATCCCTCTCACTTTCTTCCCTTTGATTTTGCGCAGCTCATTCACATAGCGTTGCAGCTGCATCACCGCGTTATAGTCCGCTTGCTTTCGTTTCAGTTCAATAATCACCAAATTTCCATCTTTATCTTCGGCTAAAATATCCACAAATCCTTTGCGAATGTGATCCTCTTGTTTCAGCGGACGCAATCCCTTTTCTAACACTTCCAAATCCAGCATCAATTGGTCATTCAATTCCTTTTCGGTTCCCACTAACTTGAAATCCGAATCCCGATCTTCCATCGTGTGGATGGTGAGCATTTCCACGGTTTTCAAAAACACCGTTAGTTCTTCTTTGGGTGTGCGTTTAGTCGCCGCAACAACCAGTGTTCCTTTTTCCTCATCCAATACCGTTGACCAGCCCGTGCTCATCAAATAATTCGTCGGACGCAACAGTCGGTTTTGGTGAATCGCAAAGCTCCCGTCTCCTTTGATCAACAATAAACGGGAGCCCATGGACAGGTTGCTCGCGGCACGCCCTTGGTATTTAATCTCACAATCCCCTACGAGCATGATGAGATCTTTGCGTGCGAGCGCTTGATCCAGCCGTTCCTTCGCTTGTGCGAGTTGCATGTCTAAACTACACAAAATAGGATTATATTTCCACAAGCTTCTTCGGCGTAAAACTCAATCGGTCACACCCTTTCTTGGTGACGATGCAGTTATCCTCGAGTCGGATTCCCCATTTTTTTCCATAATACCCGGGTTCAACCGCCAAGGCCATTCCAGGTTGATACGCCCATTTTGCTTGCCCATAAATCCCTTGCGGAACATCATGCGTTTCCAACCCGATCCCATGTCCTAAAAAGTGAGGAATTTTTCGTCCAAGTGCGTTCTCAGCCGCTTCCATGGTGTGCCATGCGTGATTGCCGGGGGAAATCGTGGCAAACGCCGCATTCTGCGCCGCGATCATCTTCGCATACCATTCGTGTTGTTCGTTGTTTGCTTTTTTGTACACAAATGTGCGGGAAAGATCCGCACAATATCCTTCATATTTCGCTCCACAATCCACCAGGACATTATTTCCAGGAGCAATTTTGGTGTGCGTGTTGAAATGGTGGATGTTGGAGGAGTTTTTTCCAAATCCCACAATCGTAGTAAACGATGGAGGGCATCCTTCGCGGGCGAATGCGTGGTTGATTTCGGCCGCGAGTTGAATTTCGGTGATTCCGGCGTGAACCATGTTGGGAATTTTGCGCACCACGTCGTGGGTAATCGTTACCGCTTCTCGAATTTTCTTCAATTCCTCGGTGGATTTGATTTGACGCGTCTCCACGAGCGCCTCACTTACATCCTTGAATGTGGTTCGAGGAAATAACTTCTTCAAATTGTGAATCTGCTCCCCGGTCAAATAGCGTTCATTGATTCCCACGCGTTTTTTACCAAAAAATTTCCGAAGGTGATGCACAATATCCTTGCGCGCTTTCCATGCGTGTATTTTTCCCGCGTAGGATTGCTTAACGGTTCCCGCTTCGAGAGGACCGCACATCAGGAGGTTGGTTTTGGAATTCTGTAAAAAGTAAAACGCAAAGTCGGTTTGGGAAATGCCCGTGAATTTAGTCAAGAGTGGATCCGCGAGCTGTTCGCTGGTGCGCGTGTACAATGCGTCCACTTTATTTTGTTCAAACCACGCAGAAGGCAAGGGTTGGGGTTTCATTTTGATCATGCGTTTCATTCCATCTTAATCGTCTCGTTTTTTGAGCATCGGCAAATTGGTTTTTTCGCTTTCAACAACTTTATATCCAGCCGGCAAATCAATCCCGCCTTGTTTGGTGGATGCAAAATAAAACAGTCGCCCGTTTTGATGCAAGTAATAGGTTTTGCCCTTCGTATTCGTATGTGCAAACGGCTCCATTTCCTCGTTGAGAGGGTTTCCGCTTATAAGGATTCAGCACGCGGTATGGATATGGGTCCTTCCATTACCATCTCTGCGTGGGTTACCGACCTGACGTGGAAGGATCGCGATCTCTGGGATCGAGCCTGCACTTTTTTGTTGAACATAACTGCCGAGGATCGCGTCGCGGTCATTTACGACGATGACGGGGACGGAATGTCGGCCGCCGCAAGTGTGGTCGTTGGACTCACCCGCTTGCGGGGAAAAGAGCCGGATTATGTGATGCCGTTTGAGAAGTCCGACGCCTACATTTCGGACGATTTGCCGTACCAGCTGAAAAAAAACGGAATTACCAAAATCATCACGGTCGATAAAACAGTCGATGAAAAGGGAATCACGTTCATGCAAACGCTTGAAGAAATTGCGCCCGTTTTAGTCATCGATCACCATCGTCACATGCACCCGTATTCATCCCCTCGATTTATTTTACTCAAACCTCAAATCGTATGGGAGACGGAACCCAGTTCATTTCCTACGGCCATTCTCGCCTATACGCTGTTTTCATCCGTCACGGATTTGTCGGACAAGGATTGGGTTGCGTCGATTGGAATCACGTCCGATTGTGCGTATCCTCGATGGAAAGTCTTTGTGGACGCAGCGATTCAAACGTGGAACCTTCCTCCCGTACCTGCGGATCCATTTGAAGGTCCATTTGGTAAAATGTCCGGCATTATTTACGCCACCCAAGTGTTGAGTCCGCGTCAGCTTCCTGAATTGTTGGAGTTGATGGTGGAAACCATCAAACCCCAAGACTTTTTAGAGTCAGGCTTCTCCGCGCTTCCCCCTATTTTGGATGATGAAGTCAAAATCTGGATGGAGAAACTGAAAACCGAAGCGTTGATTTTTCCCGAGTTGGAATTGGTGATTGCCAAAGTCCACCCGCGACATGGAATCAAGAGTTTGCTGGTGAATAAGCTCTCAACGCATCAACATCCGAATTATTCCGTGTTATTGTTCCAAGATTTGGGCGACCAACGCGTGCTCATTTCCGCGCGTCGACAGGATCACAAGGTTCCCATGAACACGTTGATGGAAAAAGCCATTATGGGATTGCCCACTGCCACGGGCGGAGGGCATGTTCCTGCTGCTGCTGCCGGTATTCGAAAGCAAGATGAAGAAACGTTCATCGAAAACGTGAAACGCTTGTTGGCAACGGAACTGAAAAAGAAATAATCGTATTATATTTCATTTTTTTTATTTTATTTCTCAACCGTCAGAATGACGTTCGTTTGATAGGCTTGCCCCTGAATCATCGTTTTCACATCGATGCGATAATTCCCAGGCAAGAATGGACTTGTTGGGGTATCGATGGGTTCCACTAAAAATTCGAGTTTGCGTGTTTCATTCGGTCCGAGCGATTGAATGGTTTGTTGGGCCGGATAGACGCTTAATTGATTCGATCCCAGCGTTTCGGTTTTGAGCACAATGTTGGACAACGTCGCACTCGTCGGATTCGTCAAAACTACCTCTAATATTGTCGAATCGTTTGCGGACAGAAAAATGGGATTCTGGATCAGTCGCGCGGACAGTCCTGTTTGCGTGCTGTTGGAAAAGAGCAATACTCCCCCTACAAGGAGAAGCACCACAATGATTGGTACCACCAAGCTTTCAAGAGGGGGAAGGTCAATTCCCAAGGGGTTGCGGTTGTAGACTTTCATTCTCTCACTCTTGTTTCGTTTCTTTTAATGCTTTACGGCAGCCTTTTTGCCATTGGTCAAAAAGCCTGGGGAAAAAGATCCCTTTCAGGGTAGGGTGAACAGTCGGTCGTCGTCTTTCCCGTCAAATAATCCCGCGCGCACGCCGGCATCCAGCCACGCATGGGCGTATGAAAACGCCGCGAGGGCGAGGATGTAGTCTCCTTCATCTTGAAAGTGAATGGCGTCGTTGAAGTAGTTGTTGGCCATGGTCATGTAATCCATGGCAATGGTTCCTTCCTTCGTGTCTTTTTTGGCAATGATGTTTATTTTTTGCAGGGCTTCTTGGGTGACCGTTCGATACCGGGTTACACGGTCCTTCAATTGTTTTTCCAACGTATCATTCTTGTTGGGAATCGATTCCACGCTCATTTCATTCCCCCCAATGCGTCCAATGCGGTCTTTTCGTACGATGTTAATTCCCCACACACAATTAAGGATTGGGGAAACACGTCCCATGGTTTGGTTTTGAGCTCGCTCAATTTTCCTCCGCGGATCATTTGATTTTTTCCTCCAACGCCGGCCAATCCTACTCCGTGCCATTTCACCATTTGCACTTCGCGTGCGTGTGCGGCGCGTTCCAAAAACGCAACCGCTTCGGGAATACTCATATAGCGTTGCTTGTCCGGATGCAAATCAAACAAGCAATGCGTGTGCAGTCCCACTTTTTGATTCTGCGTAATTACATCAAACGTCGAAAGGGGCTCATATCCCTCCTGGGGAAAAACAAACGTGGTGGTGCGTCCGAAACGGTATTCATCGAGCCCGCACATCCCCCGGTAATTGAACACCGATATTCCAGGGAGCACGCGATAGGGTATTTTCTGTCGAGCGCATTCTTCCAAGAGTGAAATGTGCGTAGTGGCGGTGAGGGGATTTCCAAAGATCAACAATCCCACTACTTGATTCTCTGCCAACTTCAACAGATCATCCGAATTATCTTCTACTCCATCCCGGTTCATCGCTTGAATGTTCCGATGGAGTATTTTTTCGAGCGAACGAATGGTTCCTTCGGCGTAATGGGAGGTATAATTCTCCGCATAAATAGAATCGCAGGCTTGAATGGCGTGCAACGCTTCGAGTGTCAATTGTCGAGGGGTTAATCCGAGACCAATGAGGAACAGCATACGTCTTTCAGGGGAGGAAACTACTTAATAACGCTCGTTCGGCAGCAATTTAGGGCGAGCACGTTCCAACTAACACCGTAATGAAATCCCTCGTTCCCGTTGCAAGTCCCAATATGCAGAGGAAAATCAAAATGAATCCGTACATATTGTCATCGTGTTCTTTGGCGAATTCTTTGTGGAGGTAATACAGCACGAGCAACGTGACCGGGATTTTAACAAAGAAAAAGGACGCGTTTCCAAACGATCCAAACAACAATCGCGGGAGTACATGTTGTTCACCGCATCCGAAAAACTGGAGGGCGATGAACGTCGCACTCGCATCGAGCATTTGTCCGAAGAACGCGAGCCTCGCTAATGGCCCATTCAAGAATGTCCATTTTTGGTTTTTTCCAATCCAAAAAACGATCCCGCTAATGACCAACGCAAGTCCGAGAATGGCTGCGAATCCAATCCACTCTTGACCATTAAGCAGATTCAAAACCAACACTGGAATCGCGAAAAAAAGGCCAAAGTAAAACGCAAATGAAAGCATGGATTTTCCTGTTTTTTGGTGATACCACCATCCCAATCCTAATCCAACCATCACCAACGCAAATGTCAGAATCCAAATGCCCGGAGTAAAAATGTAAAATCCCGCGTCCAACGGATTAGGGCTGCGAAGGAGAATGTGTTGGTCTTCCAGCACACGCAACGAGGATCCGAATAAAATGTACGGGAGCAACGTTTTCATGAACGTCCAATCGAATTTCACCCCTCGTTTATGGAGGAAGGGGTAAATCACATAGAATGCGAGAACGAGGAGGAGGATTCCATACACGATCGTGTTGATGGGATTGTACCCCGGAACCGTGTTATCAATCATCGGTCGCACGAAGTGCTCGTAAATGAATGATTCGATTTCCCCCACCATAGCGAGAGTTTGAGGAGTGAGGTTATTTTAAGTCAACTCCCACGCAAGGAAGGATATGGACTCCTTTCGCGATGCCCTCAAACGGATTCTGACCAAAAAGGAGCAGGTGCAGGCGATTTATGGCTTTGACGTGTTAGGCGATATGGCCCTGATTGAAATCCCCCAATCGTTACAATCTAAAAAAAAGAAAATCGCGCACACATTGTTGGACACTCACCAAAACCTAACACGCGTGTACGAAAAAATAGGCGAGCACTCCGGAAAATACCGCGTGGAAAAAATAGCCTGGTTGGCTGGAAAAAAAGATTCGGTCGCGCACTACAAAGAATGGGGGTGCGTATTTCATTTCGATCCCGGCACTGTTTTCTTTAATCCTCGGTTGGGAACCGAACGTCAACGTATTTCAGAAATGATTTCTAAAAATCAAACGGTGGCTGTTTTCTTT
>CAYHGC010000038.1:0-9579 GCA_964356075.1 uncultured archaeon | reverse complement strand
TTCTTTTTTGGGTCCGCCTACAGCTTTATAGGGCAAAACAGGGTATTTCGCGGTGTGAAACCTATGCCCCCTCGTTCTCGTTTTCTCTCCTCCAAAACGATCGGGAACGCGTTTCTCATTCTGATTATTTTAGCGCTCCTTTCGTTTCCTGTCTTTGGTCGCGAACGCGGTCCGGATGAAGGTTTGCTCAAACGGTTTGACGTGGTAACTCCCCTAAATGGGATGGTCGTGACGGGGAATGTGGTCTTCATGGTGAAGCCTTCCGAAAATTCGGACAAGGTAACGCTGCGCATGGTTTCTCCTTCTTCCGACTGGTCGGAGACTTTAGATCCTTCGTCTAATTTTACGGCGGGTTTTGATTCAACGGGTTTTGAGGACGGGGAATATGAGTTCGAACTCGAATCCTGCTCCCTGACGGAGTGTGACACGCAACGCATTTCCGTGACGTTGAACAACAATCTCTCGACGCTCATCCGTCCCCTTCCTACGCGCGGGGATGGTTCGCGTCCCACCTTTTCCGTTCTTCCTTCGAATGTGTTTGGTATTTTTTCTATGAAGAATCCGCGAGAGGATCCCGTGTATCATTCGGGTGGGGACCCGTTTATCATTCCGGAAGGAAAGTATGATCTTTCCGCGTTGTTGGTCAATGCTGGAAATCTCGATCTTTCTCTTTCCGGGGTTGAAATTAATTCCAATGACCTGTTAATCGAAGTCACTCCTCCTTCAGATGAAGTCTATTCGTTTCAATCCGACGGATGGGATGTGATTCAACGCTATCATCTCGTTTTTGGTCATCCGTATGCCAGCGGAACCATTTCCATTCCCGCGCGCGATGGAGAGTCCGTGGCCTATTGTGCGGATTGGGTTTCCCGTTCAAAATCCTGTGATGGTGAATGGATTTTCCCCCCGCGTGATTCGCTTTCGGTTCCCACCACGCACGCACGAGTAGTTGTTGCATACGTCCGAAGACAATCCCTCCCGGATGACGCCCTTCCTCCTCGCTCACCGGACGGGGAAATCATCATTCCTTCTCCAGATGAGAACATCGAGTATGTTTCCCTCACTCCTTCTTCCATTCCTTCTATTCTCACCTTGTTCGATTCTTCTGGGGTGCACTACACCACGTCTTCTTCCACGATTCTGGTTCCAAAAGGTGTGTACCACGCCGAGCTTGATTTTTTTCATTCCACGTTGGAAACGGTTTCTCTAACAGAAGTTCGCATCGACGAGAATGGCACATTAATCGATTGGGATGAAAACATCCCTCTTGCTTCTCTTCCGTCCGTTTCAGATTGGGTCTGGTTGGGAGTGGGGGCGATTCACACACCGTATTCGTTTTCGTCGGGTTCCTATTCCATTCATCCTTCTCTTTCCTCGGATGCGTTTCTGAATTGTCCGGATTGGGATTTTGAATTGAAAAAATGCACGTCTTCATTCGATGAAATTCTCCCTCGTTCAACGACGGATGCGCCGGGAGTCCTTCCTATTCCTGCGGCTGATAGAGTGATTGCGACCGAATCCATTGCGTCGGCCCCTCTCCCCATTGATTCCGTCCTTTCAGATGGTTCTCCTATTCTCGTTGAGTCCGATCGCGATCTCTATCAACGTCGTGTGCGCAACCTATCACCGGATGAATTTTATTTTCCATTTCATTCATCTTCGGAGTCTATTGGCTGGGTTTCGCTTCCATTAGGGGTGCAGCTGGATCAACCCCTCGAAGGATATGCGGCGAATGATTTGCCTCAAGTCATTGCCACGTTGTCAAAGAACGGAGGGGTTCCTTCCGATTTTCCACTGGCTGCTACGCTGACCTTTCCCGATGGTACTGTTCATGAACTCGGGGAAGAAAATATTCAAAAAGTGGAAACAGGAGAGTTTGATGTTCACGCGTTTCGTCCGCGCAACTTCAAGCCGGGATTGTACACGATTACGGTAAAAACAGGAAATGCGGCCAACACACTTGATTCATCCTCTTCCGATTCAACGGCCTACTTTCAAGGGGGTCCTTCTCCCAATGAGGCTTCTCGTTCGTTTTATTGGGGTCTGGTGGCGGTGAATACGCGTCAGAGTATTTACCAGCCGGGTGAAACGGCGGAGTTTGAAATGGTGGTGTTGGATAAGGATAGTTTAGGGGTCAAGAATGCTAAGGTCGTGTTGTCCGTGGTTTCTCCCGACGGGGCATCAGTTACGCTCGGAACGGGTTCCGATTCGGTGCAGGAAACGACGAGTCCAGGCGTGTATTTGGCTCGTCTTCCCGTGGTAGCAGAAGGAGTGTATCACGTCGAGGTCCATGCCCTTGCTCCTGGAATTAATTCGATTATTCGTACAACGTTTGATGTGCGTTCACATTATGATTTTGATATTGTTCGTGGAACCAATACGAAGATTGATCCGGCTCATCAACCCTTGGAGGTTGATCTTGCCATTTCAACGGTGGATTCTACCGCGAAGATCATTACGATTCGGGAGGCTATTCCTCTCGACCTTAATGTGACGACGGATTCCTACCAGTATGAGACAGATGAGAATGGAAACGTCATCCAGATTACGATTCCCAACCCCTATGTTTCCGTATATGAAACGCACGATGAAAAAATAATCGAGTGGAAAAATGTCCCGCTCAATGATGCGGGGGAGGCGGTCTTACATTACCAATACACCGTTCCCGATGTCAAGCCCTGGTTGTATTTGTTGGGCCCCATTGAGATTATTTCGGACGAAAATAATCCAACTCCTCATTCCATTTTTCCCGCACCCGGTCGCAGACGTGGTTCGGATTCGTTTTGGGAAGCGCGCAGTTGGATGATTGCCGTGGATGCCAACCCCACAAGTAAACTATTTTTTCGTCAGCGAATTATCCCCTCTGATCCGAAGCCGAATGATTCTAATTGTAGTCAGGATTGTGACATTGATTCCTATTTGGCGGGGGTTCAGTCGATCATTGGAATGAGTGATATTAATGGTGTCACGTCTGACCAGAATGCGGGTGCAACGAACACGACGGTCGGGATCAAAGAATTTTTTTCATCCGTTTCCTATCCGCTCATCCCTCAGACCATTACTACTAGTGGGACGTGGATGGCGGGCATTCGGTGTGATATAAGCAATACCAGCGACAACAATTCCGCTCCTGCGTTTACTATTTATCGTTGGATTGCGGCCACGGATAGTAATGGTGAGCGTATCGTGAAACGGTTCAATACCTCTTCCAGTTGTCTCACCACGGACACTTTTCTCGCCGGTTCGCGTGCGGGAAATACATCCAGTGTCACGTTTGAGCGGGGGGATAAAATCATTGTGGAAGTTCTGGCGGCCGTTAATTCTACCGCGCCCCCTCCAACTACTCGTACACTCACGTATTCGTATGGGAATTCGACTTCTCTGAACGATGGAAATGTTATTCTTCCTTCCGGAGTTACGTTACAATTTGCCGGAGATGCGAACACTCAAATTGTGAGTCCGACTACCACGACGACGCGCGAATTGATGACGGAGTTTCAAATCGATGCGAATGGGTTTTGTCATAAGGATGTCAATCTTACCAATTCGGGTTTTTCCTGCGGAGATGTGAATGTGAATTTGATGTATTGTCCCGTCGTTGGGGGCGTGTGTGTGGGTCCCTTCGTCGACATGAATACCGTTGTTACGTCCCCTTTATTCATTTCTTCCGGTACAGCGTTGCAGAGCGATGACGTTCTCGCGCCCCAGGATCAAAACACATTTGTCTTCCAAGTCAAGGGGGCGATTGGCGGCTTGTACACCATTCGTTCCAAAATTGATTCCAATTGGATGGTGGATATGAGTTTTTCCAACGAAACCAATTCGGATATCAATGTGATCATTGATTCCAATGCTTCGTGTGATTTGAATAACATCGCGTGTTTTACTAGTCTTTGGAACGGCGGAACGTCGAACGATTATCTGGGATATTCGGAGTACAGTGGGACGACCACGTTGCTCGTCAATGTGGATGGGAATGCGTACGCGAATGATTTGCTTTTCGTTGCTCCTTACGCGGATGTGAACGCTAAAATCGATTCAGGTGCGGTGTATTTGGTGAAGGATATTGATACCAAAACCGGTTCGCACGATTTCAACATTTTAACGAACTTTGATGTTCGCTGGTCCGGTTCTCGAGCGTCGGATAATCTCGGTCGAAACAATTTGATTTCAACGAATGAGTTGGATGAGCCCACGGCTCCGAGTGTTCAGTTGGTGAATGTCGATGGCAATGCGTTCGCAAACGATTTGCTGATCTCCGCTTCGTTTGCGGATAGCGGTGGTCGTTTGAACGCAGGAGCGGTGTATTTGATCAAGGATGTCAACACCCTCTCGGGGGTAAAGGACATGAATGTGATGACCTCGTTCAATGTGGCCGTTTATGGAAGCGCGGCTTCCGATGGGTTGGGTGCTTCGTTTTCTTCTGGTCAAACCGTCGTTTTAGGCAATCTGGATGGCAACTCCGTTCCAAATGATCTTCTCTTCTCCGTTCCCAATACGGATTTCACATTCGCGACACAGGGTTCGTTATACTTGTTGAAGGATGTCAACACCCTCTCGGGTATTGTTGATTTCAACTCCACGTCGCAATTCAATGCCCGTTGGGACGGGGAGAACGCCAGTGCCAGTTTGGGTTGGTCAAGCGATTCGGGTAATGGGGTGGAGATTGTAAACATTGACGACAACGCGGTTGCCAATGATGTATTGGTCATTTCCACAGGTGCGGGTGCATTGTTCAATGGAAAAGTGTATCTCATTAAGGATATCAATTCCGCCTCCGGAATTCTTCCGCTTACCACCTCCACTAATTATTCCGTCGCGTGGGTGGGGGGTTCCATTTTGGATGGACTTGGAACGACTGCTCTTGCAGGGGACGGGGTGCAGCTCGTGAATGCGGATGGTAATGCGTATGCGAATGATTTGATCATCTCCGCTACCTCGGCGGATGCAGGTGCGGCGGATAATGGTGCGGTATACTTAGTCATGGACGTGGACAAAAAATCCGGGTCCAATGATATGGCGACCGCGTCCAATTATCGTGTCCGTTTCGCCGGTGGGGCGGCGTCGGATAAGATTGGAGATTCCTTAACCTCTGGTCAAGGGGTGCAGTGGGTGAATGTGGATGGGAATGCGTACGCGAATGATCTGTTAATCACGGCCACGAATGCGGATGTGGGTGCGACGGACAGTGGTGCGGTGTATTTGATTAAAGACGTCAACACCCTCTCGGGTAATTTGGCGTTGAGTAGTTCCACGAGTTATAATGTCCGCTGGAATCTCGCCACGGCGGGGGATGTGTTAGGGGGTACGCAAGGGAGTGGTCTCGGTGTTCAATTAGTAAATCTGGACAACAACGTGGTGTCCAACGATTTATTGCTTACCGCCTTTGGTGCGAATATCGTGTCGGGTGACAATGGGGTCGTTTATCTTATTTCCGACATCAACACGCTCTCCGGAAACAAAGATCTTCCCACCACTACTAACTTTAATCTTCGAATCTACGGGGAAGGGAGTATGTTTTTGGGTTCGTCTAATTTCTCCGGTCCGGGCACTCAGTTGGTGAATGTGGATGGAAATCAATTTGCGAATGATTTGTTGCTTACCGCTTCCATTTCCGACGCAGGAGGATCCGATCGTGGGGCCGTATATCTCGTGCGGGACATTAATCGTTATTTTGGTACTGGAAATGATTTGTCGTTGGGTTCTTCCACTAATTACGCCGTTCGCTGGTTTGGTGGAACAACGGGTGATTTTTTGGGGGACACCAATGCGTCCGGTTCAGGTATTCAGTTGGTGAATCTCGACAAAAATCTTTATTCTAATGATTTGCTTCTCTCGGCTCCTTTTGCAGATGTGAATGGTAAAGTCGATTCGGGTGCGGTTTACCTCGTTCGCGATATTGACAAGCGTTCCGGGGATTTCGATTTGAACAATACCACTTCTTACACCAAAATGTGGTCGGGTGGAATTACAGCGGACTATCTGGGGATGGCTCCGGGTGGTGGGGCCGGTCTTCAAATCATTAATTCAGATGGGAATTCATTCAACAATGATTTACTCTTCACGTCTTACTATGCGGATGTGAATGCCAAGATCAACAATGGTGCCGTTCACCTTGTCCGGAATGTCGTGGATGCCAACGCCGCGGTTTTTTCAGTGAAAGTAGTATCTCCTTCTGATGCCAACATTCTCATCGGGACGCAGCGCATTGATTTGAATTTGCTTGGAGTAGCGCAGCTGGCCACGGATTACAACTTTGACATTAACTATTCTGTTTCCTCTTCTGAAGGAACGGGAACGGTTATTGTGAATGATGGAAACGTCGCCACATCTCCCAATTTATTCTGCGATTTCAACAATCTCAACACCTCTCCAGCCTGTCATTATAATTGGAACACGACCTCCGTGGCGAATGGAACCTATTACATTTTGTTCCGCGCCGTTGATTCACCCCTGACGGCATTTGATCAATCGGATTATGCATTTCAAGTCAACAATTCTATCATTGCAGATTATTCCTTCGTCTTGATGCTTCCTTCCTCCGGATGTACATCTGGAAAGGGGAACCTTTCCGGGGGTTCCACATGTGAGCGCGGCTGGGTGGAGACCACGGATCTCACCGGTGCGGCGAGTGAAACCAAGGTGAATCCAGAAGGGCAGACGACGGTGATTCCCTTTTTCATTTACGATAATCAATCCACTTCCTCGTCGGATTTGAACATTTTGTTGGATCTCAACGCGGCTCTTCCTGCTTCGCTCGAGTTGAAGGTTTCCAAATACTATGATGGGTGGAACGCCACCTGCACGGGGAACACGGACACGAACTGTTTGTTGGTTTCCGCCACTCAAACCAATGCCGGGAAAGCGGTCTATTCCACGGGGACGCAGGATCTGAATCTCTTCCTCTGGGGCGATTTTATTGCTGCCAGCGTGGGTAACGTCGATCGTAATGTCGATTCGAATGCGGTTTCATCTGAGTAAAAAAAAGAAGAGTCCCATTCCCAGTTCGTTGGAACCGAGAATGGTGTTCTCGTTGATTGAATTTACTACTTGATTAACACTCCTATTTTACTTCGTTCCACGTTCGAAATGCGGAACTCATCCAATGTTCCATTCAATGAATGTTGATTCATTTCATCTGTTCCGATGCGCAGTTCGAATACGCTTCCCAATTCTATTTTTCCTGGAGCGGTATATTCAACCATGTTAGTTATTTGGGTTGGATTTCCCACGTAGATTCTCACTTTTCCAGGGTTGGTTGGGTTTCCTCCGTTCCATTCCGCTTGTACGTGTTGCATTCCATTTGCGATATTGAAGGGGGCTTGCACGCTATACTCTTTTCCTCCGTTATCCCAGATGGTAAAAATCATTTTTTGGGTTTGAGGGTCGTATTTGAGTTCGTATTGATTCACTTTCGCGTGGTTGCTTCCATACGCGTTGCTGAAGCTAGAGGAATACCCCCACGCTTCTCCGGATCCCGGTCCTCCATTATTTCCAATGGTGGGTTCGCTGGGTAATGGAATTGTTCCCGTATTGTCTCCATCAATGTTCAGCGTGAACATAGGCGATCCCACATCGGTGGAGCTGTGCGTGGTCATGACTCCTTTTCCGACGGCTAAACTCACGGCGTTATTCACCGGGTATGTTTTGCTGGTGGTGAAATTCGTTTCGCCTAAATACAATGTGGATTGGGGCGTGTTCGTGCTTCCTTTGTATCCCGCCACCAATAAATCTAATTTTCCACCGTTGTCTAAGTCCATCGCATTCACGGTGAAGGGCGTTGGGCTCGTAATCGTTTTGACGTGGGCGGCATCATTGGGATATTTTCCTGTTCCGTCATTGTATTGAATGACGATTTGATTGTTGGCGGTGTCCGCAATCGCGACGTCCATCCATCCATCCTGATCAAAGTCTCCGGCGGTGGCGCCTAATCCCGGGTTGTGTAAGGTTTGATACATGCTGGGATTGGTTACTCCGACCGTGTATTTTCCTCCGACTATTTGTCCATACATCAAGAGACTGCTCATTCCGACTTGCGATGTAAAGCTCGCGCCAAAAATGTCGAGTTTTTTATCGTGGTCGGCATCAAACACGAGTAATCCTTCCGTCGGGAGAACGGCTCCGGTTAATCCCGTTGCTATCGACGTAAAGTTTCCCGATCCGTCGTTTTCAAACAACGCCACCGGGTTTCCGCTTGCATATTGGGCGGCAACCACATCGACGTCGTTATCTCCATCCAAATCCACTAACGCTACTCCCTGTGGCGAGTTCACGCTTAATGTGACATCGGGCGTCGTATACGCTTGTCCGGCCTGCAGGGGTCCATAATAAATGCTCACGCGATTGGCGGAATTTTCCGAAATCACTAAATCGATTTTACCATCCCCATCCATGTCCGCCATTCCCGTTCCGCGGGGAACAGTGGTCTGAATGGTGGATTTCATCGCCGCGTTTGACGGATCAATTCCATTGGGTCCTCCAAAATAAATGAAGGAGTCATGTGCCACGGGCATTTGGGTAGTTTCGCCGTAAAATAAATCCGGGTACGCGTCTCCGTTCAAGGAAGTTAATCCTTTCACGGTGGCCACGTATTGTTCGGCCGTATTTCCGCTCGCGTTGAGTTTCACCCATCCTTCGATGGTTCCTGCAGTGGTCTTGAATGAAAGTCCCGTGTACGAAGTGGGGTATATTCCCACTCCTTTAGTCGGGGTGATGTCCGCACTTCCACTGGCAAACATTCCTCCTCGTCCTAGATATTGAAATGTATTTTTCAACGGGTTCACGGCCGCACTGGTGGTTGTTCCCGTACTGGTCTTACATGTTCCGTTCACGTTGAATGAACAGAGTAAAACAGTTGAAGCATCGGTTCGATATTCTTGCGTCTGTAACCCTGGAGGGGCTGCTACTACAGTTACCGTCGGTCCAGTCGCAAGGAGCGTTCCTCCCATAGGGCTGACGATCGTGACTCCTTGTACGAGGAGCACGCTTGCGATGCTCACGATCACGACCATGATCGCAAACAAGTGGATGGATTTCATTGACTGTTGGTTAGATTTGGTTTTGGAGTGCTTCATGAGGAAGACGTGGGTCGTTGTATCATTATTAATGTTTTCCCACCCCTTCGTCAAAAAGGTTGCTTTATAACGGTTTTTTGTCCGATTCTGAGTAGTCTACCGGTCATCCTATCGAGGGGCCATAGCTCAGCCTGGTAGAGCAGCGGACTCTTAATCCGCGTGTCGAGGGTTCAAATCCCTCTGGCCTCGTACCCTTTTTCTGTGGAAAAAGCTTAACCAAAAAACAGAATCGGCCAGAGGGAATTTTTTTCTCTGGCTCTTTTCATTTATTTCTTTTTTCCGAATAGTTTTTCGAGTCCTTCAAATAATTGCACGGGAACTAAAATCACTGTATTGCTGGGCGTGGGTCCTAATCCATCAATGGTTTGCAGGGTGCGTAATTGCATCGCTCCCGGCATTTCGGCCATGATTTTGGCAGCATCTGCTAAGTTGCGTGCGGCCAATTTGTCTCCTTCACTTTTGGTAATGTTGGCAGATCGGAAGAGCGTCGTGTAGGGAAAGAGTG
>CAYHGC010000037.1:0-9799 GCA_964356075.1 uncultured archaeon | reverse complement strand
GGAATGAGTGTTGTACTGTCAATCGAATGCATCACGACCGTGGACCAAAATAATGAAACGACAAAAATGAGAACGATGGCGAGAAACGTGGGAAGAGATGAAAGCATGATCGCACGACCCGCTCTCCATTCGTCGCGTGAAATGTAATAACCAAATAAAATAGAAAAAACGACAATCCCAATCAAGCGATAGGATTCAAAATTGACAAAGAAAAGATAAAGAAAAAGAGTGAATACAACCGTGATAATGGAGTCTGTGGAACGCACCATTAATCCCCCACATTTGCGGGCATGAGATAATACCCATTCGGATATGTTTCGCGAACATATGGATCAGCCGACCCTAACTGTTCGGGAGGAACGTATGTGAATTCATTGGGAACAAAATCAGGGTAGGTGTGATAGGATGTAAGCGTGATGTGAGACGCGTTCAGAATGATTACAACGTCTTGATCCGTGCCCGAACGATCGCGTGCGAATTGAACAGAGTTTCCCCCAGGCAAAGTAAAGCCGGCGCGCCCATCCATTTCAACCACGGCCTGTGGTTTGTCCACAAAAATTTTGTTCATATACTCTGTAGGCTTTGCCATAAATTGATTAGAAGGGGGAAGAATCGATCCGGCAACAAAACCGGTTGGAGAAAGAGAGGGTACAAAATAATAGGCCGCAGCCACCCCTACCAAGATGAGGATGCCTATTCCAATTGTAATGCGGTTGAATTCCATGACTGTTTAATCAAAAAGAGGAATATATAGGTGGGGGATAAGCTGTTCAGAAAAAGAAAAGAGACCTACTATGGAACGAGTGGCCTATTCAACCACTTGTTCAGTTTTCGGTCGGCGAAAGTTCGCATAGGGGCGAAATTTCGTTTTGGTCCACGCGGTGGGTTGTTTGGCGCGGAGCTTAAACTCCTCTTCAAGCAACTTGAGACGCAGTTGTTCAGTGACTTCAACCTTCATGGGATAACTCCCCCTCGATGTGTGATTGCCGTATTATTCAAACGTCGAAAATGGCTCGTTTTCTTCGTCCGCAAAATGGGCAGGGAATAGGTATTAGTGCTTAGCTTCTATATAAGCATTTCTCTCCGGCTTTTATTCAGTGTATAAAGGAGGCCCGGCGCCGGCGGCCTTTTAAACAGCGCCAGAACCAAAGTTTTGCATGCAATCCTTGCGTAACCGAAAACGCCCGGAAGGGAAGATTGTCAAGCCCGAAGACAAGATCTGGCGAGACCAATTTGACAAAATGTCCAAAGATGATCACCTCGAAAAGCTCCATTTGTTAGGATTAGACGACGAAGAAGCCGATGAACTGGTTGAAGACTTCGAAGAAGTGAAAAAAGGAAAGAAAGGAAAGGTTTTGCAAGAAATGGAAGAAGAAGCCGGACCTGCCATCATGGAAGGAAAAGAAGCCGCCCCGGAGAAACCGGAAAAAAATACCGACCAAGAAGAATAATCAAAACCGCACGCATTTTATCTTCAGTCTTCCTGCAGGAGTTATGGTTGAAACACTCGAACCAGCGGAATCACCCCAAGAGGGAAAAAAAATAGAATTACCACTCGACAAAACGGAAAACGTTCAGCCGATTATTCAACATGTCGAAAAAAAACAAGAAACCACTGAATCATTTCCAAAATTGGCGTTTGACGCGAGTAAAATAGTCACGCCGTTCAAGCAAGAGTTAATGGTTACAGGTTATTCGGAGCGCACGACGAAAATGTACGTCTTGTATGTGCAAAAATTCTTTGAATATTGTCAAAAACACCCTGAAACCATTACCAAACACGACGTGGTGGGATTTCTGGCCCAAGCGAGAGAGCGAAACGTTTCCAATGCGACGTTGGCGTTGATGCACGCGTCCTTAAAGTTTTTCTTTGAACAACATCTGAATCAGAAACTCATTGATGATGTAAAGATTCCAAAGAAAGCCAAAAAACTTCCGAGCATATTATCCATTGCCGAACTGAAAGAAGTGTTCTCCTTTACCAAAGTCGGACGAAATCGATTGTGCTTACAGTTCATTTACTCAACCGGGAGTCGCGTCAGCGAGGCCGTGAAAATTAAAGTGAACGATTTAGACATGGAAAATGGTACCGCTACCGTGCGTGGGGGAAAAGGAAACAAGGATCGTGTCATCGTTTTATCCCAAAAATGGATCACGGAAATCAAAAAATACTTCAAACGAAAAAAAATACCAAGCGAATTTGTTTTCTCCAAAAAAAATGGAAAATCAATTTCTACTGACACCGTAGAACGAATCATTCGAAACGCCGCCAAGGAAGCGGGAATAACGAAACGAGTAACCCCTCACGTGTTGCGGCATTGCATAGATGTAAACTCCCGCCTCTTTACAGATAAGGGTGTCACTTCAGCAGAACGAGTTTTTGGAGAAACCAGCACCAGACTAAAAGGCTTTGATTGGAATTCGAAGGAGCTCATTTCGGCCCCACTGATTGGTAAGAGCTTTCAATCAAAACAAGAAGTGGTTGAAATTTGGGCTGGCGGATACGCTATCACATGTACACCAGAGCATCGTTTCTTTGTTTCTACATCACAAGGGATAGCTGAATCCTGCGCTGGTAATTTGAAAAAAGGAGATTGGGTTCTTGGAGTTAAGCAAGTCCGAATACAAGGTGAGTATAAAAGAAATCCAAGTTATTGGCGATTTGTTGGATATATTACTGGAGACGGAACCATTAGCGCACGCCGACGCGGTGTAATTCTAAACGACAAAAACAAGAGTTATTTAGATTTTTATAAAATATTGGCCGAAAAAGAGCTAGGAAAAGAAGTTCTAATTCATGAATGTGATGATCGAAATAGTTATGAGTTAGTATGTTATTCGACCGGCTTCGTTCAACAAATGATTAGTATAGGACTAAATGTAAAAGCCCCGAAGAAAAGAGTCCCAACAGAGCTGTTTAGCGCTACAACTGATGAGATTTGTGCATTTCTTGGAGGATTATACGACGCTGATGGAAATGAAGGATCTATTCGCTACTTTTCAACGAGTAAAGAATTGATGAAAGATGTTCAAATGCTTCTTTTGCGTTTGGGTATTAGCTCAAACCTATATCAACGAAATAGAATGGTTCTTCTTCCAGGGAAGACAGAAAAAATACGCCACACTATTTTTTATCTTTATTTATTAAAGAAGCCGGAGCAACTATTATTCAAGAATCTGGTTCCTACACTTAAAAAAGTAAAAATAAACAACACATTTCAGGGAGATAAAATTCCTGCGAAAAAAATAATGGCCGCTATTTATCCAAAGTTGAAATCGATTAAGGGATTGATTTATCGTATTCAAGTGAATCACAATATTAAATATTTGAAGCGGTATACTGTTAATGTTGAACCTACCTCTGAAACGCTTGAGAAAATTCTTCTTGAAACAAGAAAGCACCCGGAATTAATGATAGAAAATAGTCTTCTTGAGTCGTTAATTGGAGAAAACTATAAGTGGCTTAGGGTTGGAAAAGTAAAAGATCTTTCTGAAAAGCGGGACATTGTTGATTTTACTGTTTTAGGAACTGAAAATTTTGTAGCTGATGGATTTGTAGTACATAATTCGTTCGCCACTCATTTACTTGACTCAGGAGAGAATATTCGAAAGATTCAGGTGTTGTTGGGACATTCCAACCTTAGCACCACCGCCATCTACACCCATGTGTCCAAAGAAGAACTCAAAAAAGTACAAAGTCCGATGGATAAGTGGTAAGCAACAAAAAATTCTCTTTTCAATAATCAAAAAACAAACTAATAGTTATCTATAAATAAACTACATAATTAGTAGTTTGTTCAAAATATTATGTAATCGTGTTTTTTTGATCCCGTGCCCCTGCACTTCCACTACTTTGATGAAAATCCAGAAAAAAAAGTTGAAACAAAAATTATGATCAATACTAAAAGTATTTGGCGAAAAATTTGCAGAAGGTTTAAATATAATGTTCGGGTTCTATGTCGTACTCATTTCGGAGGAAATGCAGGGGGAAATACAATATGACCGTACGACTATCAAAACTGTTTGGAATGGATATTTACACCGATAACGCCGAATACAAAGGCAAAGTTTTCGACCTTGTAATCAACCTTGAAAAAGGAAAAATTGAAACAATGACGACTGAACCTTTGAAGGTTCGCACAAAGCAAGAGGCGCGAAAGATCATTTCGGAGAAAAGTATCCCTTATCAGAACATTTTATCCGCAAAAGACATTTTATTGGTGGGAACACACGCCCGACCGGTGGAAGAGCCTGAAGAAGACGCTCCTACTCCAGTCATGCGACGACCTACTCCGTACATGCGACGCCGATAATTTTTTTTGGCGCGCAGACGGTCTTAAATAGTTCTTATGTTTTAATAAACAACATAAAATAACATTATCTTCTACTTTTCTATATAGTATTAGTGGAAGTGAAGGGGGTCTCCTAGTATGGCAAAAGGATATTACATTCAATACAAATTCATTCTTCCAGAATCAATCAAACATTCTACCTATACCTATCAGAAGCTCTTCCGAGCCATCTATGGATATACGCAGAATGTAACCAAGTCAAATGGAAAGGTTTACCATTACCATCGAAAAGGGGTTCTTTCAGACACCCCCTATATTCGACCCGGTAAAAACGCCGTAATCATCCACCCTTCAGCTTTTGCCAAATTCAAGCAATTTTTTGCCACGGGACAAAATCCTTCTCATAATTGGCGATCCAAGGGGGATTGGAAGGCAGTCTACTATATGGATGAGAAGGATGTGGATGAAACCAAGGTCGTTCAAGCCTTAGAAGATCTCTTAGAACGCACGTACGTTCATTCCAATGAGAAGAACCCGACTAAAATTATTGATGAAATGAGCATAATCTTGGACAAGCATAAACTTCAAGAGAAGCCCGACGAAGCTCACAAAACACGTGTTCTAGCCGAAGCTCAAAACGTCCTTTCCCATGAATGGTTTAAAGAAAATCACCCTAAATCAAAAACATTAACTGAGTTCAATGAAAAAATTAAATTATTAAAAGGGGTTTGAAACCGATCGGGTTTCAACCTCTTCACTTTCTATCATCTCCCTCACTGTAATCATCAGGTTCTTCTTTCTCCATTTCATTTTCCCCCCGTTCATACTTGCTTCTAATAGCCCTGAATCAACAAGGGTTTTGAGGTATGGGTAAAGGCTCCGTTCATTCTGATAGAGTATACCAAATAACTCATTCACTCGACGAAGTATTTCTTCCATCGAAACCCACTCCTCATAATCAAGAACTTTAGTAATGTGGTGGGCCTGAGACCCCTCTTTGAAGGTCAAATGATCCCAGACGTTCACTATTTGAAAACGAGGCGTTCCTTGGGTTTTCAACCCTTCACTCATTTCTGTTAATTTGTGGCTAATTTGAGTAGTGGTTGTGTATTTGTTGCTCTCACTCACTGGCCCGTCTTCTGCCCATTGTTGGAGCTTAGATAGACTCTTGAACACGCTTCTAAAGATCGCTTTCAACATCGTAATGATGGTAATGATAGTAATTACTTAAAAACCTTATGGTAATTACTAGTAATTACCAAAACTGCTTTCACCGTGATAGTTTTTTTAGTAATTACGAAAATTGTTAACAAATAATGTCTGAAAACACGAGTGAGTATTACATCATCATAAGGGTTTTGATTAATAGAAAATAAAATTAGTAACAATGTTAAAAAACGGTTCAAAAGTGGTCAAAAATGACCCAATGAGGGTCACTTTTCATCGAAATTTCATAAATTATACAAAATGAAAGGAAATGAGGGCCTAAAAAAGACCTAAAAATCAAGATTGTGATTATCTAGAAAAAGGGTAGAAAAAGTGAGTAGCGGGGGAAGGATTTGAACCTTCGATCTTCGGGTTATGAGCCCGACGGGCACTCCAGGCTGCCCCGCCCCGCTATCATTCACGTTATTTAATGACCTTTTAATTACTCATTAATTGTCATTCTTAGGCAATATACGTTTTTGTTCCATATTCTTTTAATGTTGCGGATTGTCCAAGATTGTGTGTTTTACATGATTTTTTGTAAATCGTTCAACTCCGTTTTCAGGCTTGTAATTTGATTTCGAATCTCTTTCACTTTCTTTTTGTTGTCCACCGGGTTCATCATCTCTCCACACTCGGGACAACGAAATTCATATTGTGCAGCGATTTCAAATGCGGTCTCTTCGCATGATTTTTTACACACAAAGAATTCATGGCTTCCATCAAATCGGGCTTTTGTTTCAAGCTTTTGCAATTGCTCGGATTGCTGTTCCAAAATCAATTCTACAATTCTCCGTTGTTTGATTTCCCACGTATACGTATACCATCCAGAATTCTTATTCTTGGTTTTGTTGTAACATGCAATTCCACGATAATGAAGTCGATTTAGGATGCTTCGAATCTCGGTAATTTTAAGCGTTTTGAGTTTGGTTTCAATATCTTCATCCAAACATTTTCCGTTTTTCTCGAGGCAGATTCGAACGACTTCCACTGCGTCGTTTCCTCCAACTCCGGTTAGAAAATCGGTGGCTAGCTTGTAGCTTAAGATGTCTCCCGCCTTCCCCATATCAGTTTTAGTGGGAGAACTAAATATAAATCAATGACTCGTTTCTCAGTGGATCGTTTTTCCGCGTGGGTTGGGAATGACTTGTTTCTTTCCTTTGAATAAAAGTTCCTCTTCCTTCCCTTCCTGCAGATAATGCAGGAATACGGCCAGCGCTCCAACTTCACTATGGGGTTGTCGGGTCACACTTACATTATAGTCGGCCAATTGGTATACCTTTCCAGGAACTTTATCCGCGCCCACCACAATAACAATTTCTTTTTTGCTGGTTCCTATTTTTTTCATCACCGTTTGGGGGGTTTCTCCATACATGGTCAGGTGCACGATCACCTTTCCTTCTTTCTTGAGGGTGGTTAACTGTTTGAACGGATCTTTCACATATTCTACATCAAACGTTCCCCCAAATTCAGTGTTGATTCGTTTAACGGTTTCCCCAATTTCATCCGTGTTTTGGGCGTCCAAGTATATTTTGTGTGCTCCAAATGCCCGCGCAACCAGGCAACAATGGGTGGTAATCCGCAGGTCGCGGTAGTTTCTCCCGCTTAATCGCATGACGCTAATCTTCATTCTTTTTTTCCCTCTGAACGTTCTATTATTTTCTACGGTGTTGGAATTAAAGATAGGGTGGCAATCCCTTCACTACTGGCAAAGATCGGGGATACGTTTTCATACGCCGGGTGTTCGCTCGCCCACGTTACGGCCTTTTCATCGGATGGGGGATTCGCCCGGATTCGAATCGTATATCTTTCTCCTTTTTGGGTATGAATGGTTCCCGTCACATGTACCTTTTGCACCCAGTTTTGATCCATCTGAGGAAACGCGGGTCCGACCATAAACTCTTCGGGGTCGAACTGGATGATTACATTCACATCGGGTTCAACCGAATAGGTGAGTTTCATTCCTTGATATTGGGTGGCTCCCCACGCACTGCTAATGAATAATGTAGTATCAATAGTGGTTTCTCCTTCCTGAATAGGGCTCGTTTGGTCCGCGGGAGTGGTGGCGATTCCCACCATCACCACAGGCTGTGTGGGCGGGTTTGTCCACGTCCTCATTCCGGTGGTTTCAAACGTAGGGTAGAATTCAGGTTGGGCATACACGTCATACGGGACTTCATTCAACCATTCGCTAGTTCCCGTTTTCCATTTGGCATTCCATTCATCAAAATCTCCTGGTTTTTCAGGTAGTTTTTCAAAAATCGCTGCTTCGGTTATTCCATAGGTGTTCAAGAGGGTCGTTTGCCAATCTTCAGTAACGTTTGGGTGTTCCAGTTCTGTTTCCACATTGGGTTGTGTCTCTTGGTTCGCAGGGGCAACACATCCTGCTATCATCAGCACGATCGCTAGTATTGCGATTCCTTTCCTCATGAATAATCACTTCCTATCTGGAAGTTTTTGTTATGGTCTCCGGCTCCGACTCCGTTGAAGTCTCCGGAGAAGCAGAGTTGATTCGTGTCTCCCGTCAACAGTTTGGTCACCAGCCGGCTTGCGATGGTGGCGTTGGTTTCGTTAAAATTTTTACACGTCGTTGCGGTGACGGGTGACGTAATCGAGGTTACCGTACAATTCCTCTCCCATCCTCCTAATCCATTTCCATCAGCCCCACACCCCACTCCGTTTCCCATCCACGCTTTGAGCACGAGGTTGGTGTCGGATCCCGTGAATGCGCTTGAAAAGTTTCCGTCCACATTCACATCGACGTTTCCATTATTCGTCAAAATCATCGGGGCAAAGGTAGATGATTGACAGAACGTCGTGGATACGGGGATATACGTTATTTTCAGGTTGACAAAGTCCGTAAAAATGCAGGATTCAACGTCTGTTCCGATCGCAACCCCTTGGGTAATCACCACAATGTTTCCATCGTTTGAAATGACTTCATTGATGTCGGCTCGGACAATTCCCTCCAATCGTCGGGTCGCAATACCCACTTGGCTCCCCCCGCCCCCTGCGTCGGTATCAAGGGATTGATAGGATCCCGTGGCAAAGTTCCAAATATACATGTTCAAGTCGCTGTCCGTTCCTGCTTCTGCTTCGCAGTCCGTGCCGGACGTGAGGGAGTCTCCCATATACATGATGTTCAGGTCATTGATTCGTTGTGCCACGATATTCGTTCGGAAGACCATTCGAAGGGAGGGCATTCGCCCCGCAACGGTGGTGGCAAGGGTATAATACGATGTATCATCTGCCCCAATACTCGTGTAATTGGCCGTGGATACTTCTGTCGATGGAGTCGTACTTGTGGTAGGGGGTGCTTCAGTAGGGAATCCTCCGTATGCAATGTTAATATCGGCTGGGGCGATTCCTCCCAAAAAATTTCGATCAACGGATATCAAATCAAACAATCCCCGCGTCGAGCTGGGTTTGACTTTCGCTGCATTTCCGTCTAGGTCCGGATCAAAGTTAGCGTCTACCTCGTTGAAGAAGAATGCGGTGCTGGAGCAACTTCCTCCATAGGTCAAGCTCACACTTCGCGTAGTCGGGACGGTGAATACAAATGCGGTTTTGGCGCTCGTGGCAGCCTGAATCAGGGGGGCCAATACCATGCATGCCATTACAATCCCAATGAGTGCCTCTCGCTTCATGTTTTTTCATCGTATTTCGCCCATAAATACGTTCCCACTCCCTTCGTGCTCGTTTCTTCCTATTCTCGCGTGCGTAGTTGGATACCATTTAATAGTGTATTTTCTCCTATGCGTTGAACATGCATCATTCTGTTCCGGCTAAAAAAATTCCAATAGTGCCCCTTATTATCGTGGTTATTTTGGTTGCAGTCGTTGGCGTCTGGTTTCTTTTTTTTTCGAACGAAAATAATTCCTTATCTTCGGATGGTTCTATTTCGGGTTGTGAAAACATCGATCGTTCGTCTTATTCCATTTCTCCCCTCGTCTTTGATCTTCTCCCCCCTCCTCCGGCGTGTTTCTATTCCGTTTTGTTCGCCTACGAGCACGGAATGATTTCCGATCCTTCTTTTGTGAATGAGTCGTATTATTTGCAGCCAGAATTTTTCCCTTCGTTTGTTTCGAACGGCCTTCCCACCTGGGAGGATCCGGTGGCAACTCACTATGGGGCAGTAGGATACGGCGCGCATCCCATTCGTTCTTCCATCACTCTTTCTCCTTCATCTGAATCCTCGACTCGTTTTTTTATTTTTTCAGGGTTTGGTACGCGTTCGCTTCAGCAGGCTAAAATCGTATATTCGTTTCCCAATCCTTCCGATGCGTCGCTTGTTTCCATTT
>CAYHGC010000036.1:0-9898 GCA_964356075.1 uncultured archaeon | reverse complement strand
CGATCTCATTCATTCCCATTTTGTGGAAAAAGACCTTATAAGAAGGAGTGGAACGGGGTGGATTTCCCTACGCCCATTTTTATTCCCCTAGATGGGTCCTTCTGAATGCATCCTGTCCTGGAAACGGCGTTCCTTCGTGCGCAGCACCTGGATAAATGGTTTTGGATTTTTTTTGGGATTTTTCTTTCGCTTCAATTGTATTGGCGAACGATACTCGAGTGGGATTATCTTGTTTACGCCTTAAACGGCGATTGGTTTTGTGGTGAAAAAGTATTTTTTGAATTTTTACGTCCCCCTCTTCCCTCTTTTTTGCATTGCGTGTTTGGCGCGACTGATTTTTCTCCATTTTTAGTGGTTCTTTTTTCATGCATTCTCTATTTCATTGGAGTCATTCTTTTTTTTGATTTACATGCCAAAACGGAAAAAATAAACCCATTCTATTTTTCCGCTTTTTCATTTCTTTTCCCTACGATTTTAATTCATTCGAATGCGGGTGGGGATATTTTAGCGTTGGGTTTGTTGTTGATCGCGTATTCGATCGAAGGAGTTTTTTTCAAAGGACTCTTTTTTGGGCTGTCAACGCTTTCACGCTATAATTATTTTTTCTTTCTTCCTATTTTGTTGCTTCAGAAGAAATGGAGGGCGTGGCCGATTATATTCCTGGGTATTTTCATCATTTGGTCTCCTTGGTTATACTACAATTTTTCTCAGGTGGGCGACCCCCTTTTCAGTGTTTCAGAGTCAATCGCGCTAAATGTTCAGCAGAAGGGAATTCTTCAACCGTTTTCAATAATGGATATGGTACTCGTGGTTTTTTTTGGCGTTTCTACACTATTGGCCTTTCTTTCCCGTTCCCTTGGTCGACTTCCTTTTAGTTGGGGGGTGATTACAATCATTCAATATTGGTTTTCGGGGATCAAAGAAACGCGTTTTTTGATTTCATTAGTTCCATTGCAAGCGCTCTTTCTTTCTCGTTTCGTCGTTCAATTTCCAAAATGGGAAAAAATCATGGCAGGGTTGTTGCTCGTTTGTCTTTTAGTGAACGGATACCTATTATTTTATTACATAACTAACCCGTATCGCGTGGATGTTCCGACGGATCCTTTTTTGTATAATTGCAGAGTTCTAACGGATAAATGGGTTCATTTTTATGAGGAAGGAATTATCGCCGAACCCCTACCCCCTCCGAACGATTGGATGGGGGCGGTACAACGAGGAAATCATTTGGTTATTTACCGGCGGGAAGGATACTCGCCTGATTTATTTTCATCCTTCGAAACGATTGATCGGGGGTCGTACATTATTGTAAAATCAAACGCGTGCGTGAAGCCGAGTCTTTCTTTCATATCCAACGTGTGGAAAGGGTAATGGTTCGAATCGAAACAATCACTTCGTAAACGCGCTTGCCGTCACGCCGCCATCCCAGCTTAAGCGGGGGCGCATTTTGACGGTGTAAATGGATTCGGCATTGTCATCGAGCAAGAGCGCAAACCCTCGTCCGCGGGGCATTTCCGCGTACAGTTTGTCAAAGTCTCCATGCATGTAACTCGGGCGGAGCTGCGAAACCGCGAGAATGTCGTCCTGTGCAGTCATGCGATGGGAAATGAACAGATCACATTGGGAGATCGCATCGGGATGGAGTTTGTTCGGTCGTTGCGTCGCGAGCACGAGACTCAATCCGGGTTGTCGTCCGACGCGCACCCATTCCAGTAACACATTTAGTGCAATATTGGGTTCATCCTTCGGCATGAACATGTGGGCTTCATCGATCATCAACCACACGATCGGCATCGCGGACTCTCGACCTAAGCCTTTCATCAATCGAATCTCTTCTTCTTTTCGAAACAGCATGCGTTCTTCGAATAATTTTTTGCCCAGAAGACCGACAATAATATCCTTCGTTCCTTCCATGCCGATCGCTTGACGATACGCGGAAACATCGATGATGGTAATAACCCCCGCTTGGGCGATTTCCATCATTTTGGTTCCGTCTTTTTCTAATAATCCCCATCCTTGGGCCATTTCCAAACGATTCTTGAGCGCTTGCTTCATCAGCGAATCTGCTTCCGTATCTACGTCAATCGCGCGGAGCATTTCTTCGATTCCAAACCGTAATCCCAGTTGTTCTTTGAGTTTTTCTATGACGCGTCCTAACAAAATTGCTTCCGGATCAATCCACGTGTAACTGAATAAGTCCATCCATTCCTTAACATCCAATTCTCCCGCACGAATGGTCAAGGGTCCATCCACCGGGATTTGTTTTTCTTGATAAAATGCCATCTTCCCTTTGGGAACCAACACGCGACAGGGTGTAGATTCGGGGGTTAGTCCCCATTCCAACAACTCCTTTTCATTTCCTTTCGTGGGAACTTTCAACGTCCAGAATATTCCCACCATATCAATCACAATCACCGAGACGCGGCGCTTCATTTCGGGAGACAAGCGCGCGAATTCTTCAATGAGGGTGGCCATCGAGTAGGAATTGTGCACGATGATATCGTTTGCGATAAAGTTGTGAGATTCTGGGACTGTAATATCATAGACTTCAAAATCGCCTTCTAATTCTTTCTTTTCGACAATTTTATCCCAATAAATATCCGAACTGGCGAGCATTTCAATTGCCTTATTTTCATCTAATCGTGCGATCTGAAGAAGTTTTTGTCGAGAGGGTGCATAGAATTGGCTTTCACGAAGGGCTTTTGGAATCGAATACCCCATTCTTCGTCCTATTTCTGCCCAGTTCTTGGGTTTATACATTTTCCAAACTTCAATAGGGATCGTATCCGTATTTGGATTTCGCAAGGTGGCTTCGAAGTATTTCATTGCTTGTTTTTGTCGTTCTTCTTTTTCGCCGAAAAAACCAATCTCGCGAATGAATGTTTCAGCATTTAGTCCTTCTATAACAATTTCTTTACTGAGAAAAAGTTCCCCATCTTCTTCATAACTATTCATTTTGTCACGTATTCGGGAAAGAATACCAAATCGAAGCAATAGATGATGAATTTGCTCCGCCATTTTAGGGGATGATGTAGCGTATGAGATTCTCCACCGATTGCTCTCAAAATAAATGCTTCCGTCGCAGGAAAACATTCGGTTCAATAATAACCCAATTTTGGGTCTAGGTAGCTGAAAAACAATACCGGGAATCGTTTTCTCAGGGGCTAATTTGCCATAAGCGCCTTGTTCAATCAACCACGTTCGTAACGTGTTTCTTTTTTCTCGAATCATTCCCTTGGCGAATCTTCCATTCTTTTCTCGAACACTTTTTAGAATTGCAGATCCAAAACCGGGCTTTACTGCTCGAAGCGTATATTTGTCCATTTTTCGAGTGGTCAAGTGGGGATCAAATTCGGAAACGGATGCGTTGAAGTCGTCGCATATTACAGGATCACTATTCGTGAACCAAACAGTTCTATTTTTGGTATGTCCTTCGGTCAAGAAGTAGGCTAATAATTTGACTTTGGATTCTTCTAAGAATCCATTTCCGAATGTGGGAATAATACGTGGTGTTGCAATCCGGCTTCCTTCGGGCAATTCTTGAATGGGTTTCCACCCATCAATAGTCAATAGGGGGTGTTCGTGGGTAAGTCGGATTACTTTTCCACTGGACATTTTGACTTCGAGCATTTTTCTGACTTTTCGTTTGTAGAATGCGCTTTTTTCTTGGGGTTGAATTTTCATATGTGAGTTAAGTGAGAGAATATTCCGAGAATCAAACTCCAACTCCTTGATTTTTTTGAGTGACCCGTCTTGTAAAACGATTTCCGTATCTCCATCGAGGCATTTGCCCCCACCTCTCTTGCCGCAAATCAATACCACATGGGGTTTGGCTACATCCATCAAGACTTTGCGTCCCAACACTGGGTTTTCTCCGCTCGACATGACGACTTTTCCAATGTACGCGGTTCCTTCTTCGCCGTACTTTTGAATGTCGTCCGTTGTACGTCCCACGATGGTGTTTTTGGCGCCGAACTGGACATCCACCCCCGTGCTTTTGGGATCCATTCGTCGAAGGAGCGACTTCAACTATATAAATCCCAATTTGATTCGTTTCGCATGCCGTCCCCTGAATTGAAACAGCGCGAGGAATCCCTGCAGGCGTTTTTGAAGCGTCTCGATGTCGATCTTGATTTGTTTACGCATCGCTTGGAATCGTTGCGCAAAAAACATGATGAACTAACCGGTGTTGTTCTCGACGCGGGATTGGAACCGGTTCCCATTTCGTTTGCCGGGGGGAAAAACGCGGACGTGTTGAAGGAATTGGAGAATCATATTCTCGAATTAAATAAAATGAAGAATCTCATTCAGATGAAACTCAAGCGCATTATTCAAGAAGAGGATTTGTTGGAACATTTGCAATCCGAATTTGGGAAAAACGTTTCATTCAAACGCAACGTGAAAGGTGGAATTGAATTGCAGATCAAGGATCTGGATGCGGAGACCGCATACGATGAATTGGAACAAGGAAAACGAAAGCTGGAGCAATTGCGGAGCCAGATTCACCAGTTTGGGGACGATGAGTAGTTCAACTACGCAACCCAGTATTCTTCCTTTCCATTCCCGTGTCATTTTAAAGCATCAATCCACCCATCCTCTTGTATGAGTGAAGAAATCACGTTAGACAAAGAAGTGTTCAAAGCCCTGGCCGGAGACACGCGCATTGCGGTAGTAAAGGCATTGTTGGAACGGCGCAAAACTCAATCGGAACTAGCCAAAGAACTCGGTCTCGCCGCTCCCACGATTAAGGATCACGTGGATATACTGATGAAAGCTGGATTGGTTCGCGAAATCGAGACTGGTCACAAATGGAAATATATTGAATTAACGGTGAAAGGAAAAAGCCTATTGCAACCTTCCGACAAGCGTATTTTGGTGTTGTTAGGAACGAGTCTGGTGGGAATCGTCGGTGCGGGATTTTTAGCGATGCAATCCTGGACGAATCAAGTGAATCAGTTTGCTTCGGAAACTGCTCCGATGGCCGTGGGAAAAATGGCGGTAACGGCAGGGGATACGTTTGTCAACACGACCCTTGAAAGTGGCGCGGAAGCCCCGCTGATGGATGCGGTTGCCACGAGCGCGCCTGTCCCAACTGCCGAGATTGCCATGTACACTGGTCAAGCCGCGGTTCAATTGATTCCCAATCTTCCCTTGTCAGAGTTAGCGATCATGGTCTTGTGCTTAATCGTATTTGGAATTAGTGTGGGAATGTGGATTAAGCAAACGTATTAATTTTTTTTATGAAAAAGTAGGGGGTTATTTCCCCATTTCCTTGTCCCATCCTTTCATGATGTGAGTAAATTGTTCGACATTCATTTCTTTGAGCATGTCATTGTGATGGTGAATCGCATGGTGCCATTGTTTTGCTTCGGTACCTCGCTTATCTGAACTCACTGATTCAAATCCACATTCGCATTTTATTTTGTAATCCATTTTTCAAACACCTCAAAGAGACTTCTGTGCACCTATTAAAAAGATTATTTAGTTACTTTTAGTAACGAGAAACTCCTATGCCTCCTTCATTTGACAAAAAAAGCATTGAGAATGCCTATAAGATCCTTGGGAAAAAATGGTGCGTGATTATTCTCTGTGACATGGCCAATGGGAAAAAACGTTTTACTGATTTTTTAGAATCCAATCCCGCGCTTAGTGCACGTGTTCTGGCATTGCGTTTTAAGGAAATGCAGCTAAAAAAACTCGTTCGAAAGAAGTTCAATTCGAAAAGGGCAAGCCATGATTACGTGCTCACTCCACTTGGAGTGCATGCAACGGTTGTTCTAACTCAATTAATTGTTTTTTCACGCATACATAGTAATCAAACAAACTAAGCGAGAAAGAGTAAGGAGCGGGAGTGGTTGGGATTCCCGCATCCTTTCATTTTATTTATTTTATTCGTTTTTTGTTCGAACTTTTTTCTAAAAAGTTCGTGGTTGGCAAAATTTGGGTTGGTTGGTTTTATTTTATTGAGCTTGATTTTTTGATTAACCTTTTTTCTAAAAAGGTTAGAAAGATCAACCGGATGCGATACTTCTTTGGTTGGTTGGGAGTTAAAGAGGGATTCGCACCCGGGTTGAAGTGTGATAGATGATACTGGTTTAGTGTCCCGTCAGGACAAACACCACCTTTTTTCCGGATTGGATTTTTCCTAAGTGTCCGGCTTTCACGAGCATGTTTAATCGTTGCGACGCTGCGTTGGGATTTTTGTAGCCGAGTTTTTGTTGAATCAGTGTTGCGTCCACTTGATGGAGCGTTTCAACCAGCTTCATAATCTGTTGATCGTTTTCGGGAAGAAGACGCATGGAATGAGCACCGACACTCGTTGGGTTGGGAGTTGGGAGGGTTGGGGTGCTCATCCCGCTCGTCTTCAATTGAAAGGATAATTCGTCATACTTGTCGGCCATCTTGGCAATGAGTTCGTTGGTTTGCTGGCGTTCTTGGGCGAGTTTGTAGAGTAACGCTGCGACTAGCATAGGATTATCTGCTTGTTTCATGACCTCGGATAAATCAGCAGTAAGGGTGGTAAACTCGGGCGAAACCTGGGCTAAGAGGGCCTGGAGCTTGCGGGTGTCATCATGATAGGTCATGAACTGTCATGATGACGTCATGACTATATAAATATGACGTTTTTGGCAGCTGGGATAGAACGAATGCTTTTCAGTCCTCTAGTGGGCGGAATTCATTAATAATGCCTCTTGGCTCCTTCTGCCATGGTTGAGGTTTTAGAAGGTTTTTCCGACAAAGAGGGGAGAAGGTATGTAATCCTTCGTGAGGAAGGAACAACGTTCCTATCTTGGAAAAGCACGACTAAAAACAACTGGCAGGCGTCCCCATTCGTCATGGACACCATGGACCTCTTTTGGATTGTCAAGCCCGTGGACATTGCTCCTCGTCCTATCCTGCCGGAGCATCTTGTTCCGATCCTCGAAGCGGCTTCGTTTCCGTTTCGATCGACGGAGGAGATCAAATCGATTTTTGCCCAACATGCATTATTGAAAAAAGGTCGTCTTGCTGAGGCGCATTTGCGGCGGGAGATTGCGGCAGCGAAGGGAGATAAGGCCCTATTGGCAAAATATCGAAATGAAATTATTCACCAGATGGTTGTGTTGGGCACATTTGATTTTATGCGGAGTCAGCACGATTTTTTTTCTTTTTTGAGAAAGTTGCACCACGTTCCTTCGGTGAACCCTCCTGGTTCATTGAAAAAAAAGGTAGAAGAAAAGAGAAGCCTTCCAAAAAGAAGAAGAAAGGGGAGAGGATGATCCTCGTCCCGCTTACTTGAGATACTTAATCGTATTTTCTAATATTCCCGCGGTGATTCCGGGGTTGTAGTTGAAGTAAATGACTTTACCCCCACCTAACTGTGCATGTTCTACAATCGCGGGGAAGTTTTTTCCGGTGCGGAAATCTTCAATGTAGGCGATTTCGTTTCCCGTGACACCGACGTCAAACACTTCTAATGCTAAGTATCCGAGTTCCGCTTGGGCGGGCACGCGTTCGATTCCCAGCATGATGGGGTGTTTGTAGTCTTGCTGCCAGATCACGCCTAACACACCAATGGGTTGCGTACACACCGGAATGCCAGGACCGACCACATCACACGTGACGGGAACGATGTCGCCGAAATTAGCCGTCCATCCAAGGATGTCCAATGCGCCCGGTCGCATGATTCCGGAATCTTTGACAATGATGACTTTTCCTCCGGTCTTCACATACGATTGAACCGCATCCCCTAATTGTCGGGGAATTTCTTTGGAGATTTGTCCGGATTGATCCAAAATGACAATGTCATATTGGGAGAGTTGATTTTCTGGATTCCGCGAAAATGCTTCTGCCGCTTTGATGATGGGATTGCCCACCAAATCCTTGTTGGCGTTTAACACCGCTAACATTTCAACGGAGGGTGCGCCAATGATGAGCACGCGCGCCGTGGAATTGGGAGAGATCGCTCCGACGAGCGCACCGATGACGGGTGTTTGTTGATCCACCACCCCCAATCGGGCGAGGAGTAAGAATCCAATGACCACAATGAGAATAATTGGAATGAGTGCTTCTAAGTTGAAATGTAGTCGGCTCCCCATTGGTTCATCCAATGGCGGTAAATCCGCCGGTCCTGAATCGTATCCCATCGTGATCGTCCCCCGTGCTGGGTAATATACTCAGAAAGTAGTTCCGGGCTTTATAAGCAATGCGGGTAACGTGTGGGGGAATCGTTCTTGGAAGGAAATTCCAATCAGCGCAGCATCCCGTTGTAGAGGTTTTCAATGAACAAGGAATAGTTCATCGGCGAAACCGAAAAGTATTCGGGTGGAATGGCGTAGTAGGCTACTTTCTCTCCCACCCCACTCGTCACAATGATCGGGAATACGCGTCCTAAGTCGGAGTGATTCAAATCGAATAATTTAGATTGCGTATCCACGCTCAACACGCGCGTGGAGCCGATGCCAATGTCATCCACGACCGCGAAATCCCCATACAGTTTCAAGTCTTGTCGGATTCCATAAATGAGTTTGTGGTCCGCTCCCGATTCGGGAACGAGATTTCCAATTTGTTGCTCGAGTAGACACGTGTGGAATTTGCAATAGTTTCCTTTGTATTCGACCGAGAGATACTGGTCGAAGCGCACGTGTCGATCCTCTTCGAGATCATCTCGCGCCCAAGGAGAAAGAATGTTGTGTCCGTAATTTTTGTCAATGTCATCCATGTACAAAAATTGGTCGTCTTTTCCTATTTCTGTTCCCGCGTCGCCAGTCCAGACGAGTCGTCCACCCCCATCCACATATTCCATGAATGATTCCAGCTGATCCGTTGTCACTTTGCGCGCACGTGTGACTATTACCAAATCAAATTGTTTCAAATTTCCCGCCGAAACGTAATCGATTTCCTGTTTGGAAATATTGGACGCGTGCGCCCCATTTGGATCGCGCAATGCATCGGCGAGCAATTCAGGATCGCCTAACCCTTCGGGTCCAAACACGATCAATGTAGTAGGGGGTCCTTTGATCGTGTAATATACTTCACACCATCCAGGAATGTCCCGGCATGTAATGAGTCCCGACCACGTCGTGAGTCCGAGGATGAGCAGCACCATAACAATGGCCACTCCCACGTGAAATAAGTCGCGTAAAATGGGACGCATTTGGGCCATACATGGCGAGTGCACGGAGCGGATTTATAAGCGTGTCCCAATCCATGAAATAGTATGGTTAAGTTCACTCAATCCGCGCCCCAAGAAAGCGGTCCTTCGACCGGAATTGGGATTCAACGCTTCTTCGACACCGATGAAGGTGGGCCGAAGTTAACTCCACCCATGGTATTTGGTTTTGCGATTGTGGTTATTGTCGTGATGCTCGCGTTGCAAGTCTTCGTTTTCGTCTAAATTGAACTTTTTTTTTGAACGATTGATTATTCAATCCAAATTTTGGCGTCTTTTTCTTTGAGCTTGGTCTGCACGCTCGCAAGAGCGTTACCCGCAAAAGAATCGAATACCACCTTCTTCGCGCGGACTTTTTCCTGCACATCCGCGATGTGGGGGTGAATCATTTTTTGGGTTTCAGAATCGGTTTGCACGTGGACCACGACGGTTTGATCTGGATTCAGTTTCGCCTGTTTGCGCAAATCCTGAATTGCGCGCACCCATTCGCGGGCCATTCCTTCCGCGAGCAATTCGGGGGTGAGTTTTAGATCAAGAGAAACCGAAAAAGACTCGCCTTCTTTTCCTGTGTGCGAAATGATTTTTTTTACGTTCACTTCGTCTTGAATAATGGATGCAAATTCGGGTGGAACGACTAATCCATTTACGCTTAACGAGGAAAGGGGTTGACGCACGGGCATTTTTTCTTTATCGCGGATTTCAAGCGCTTGACTGACGACTCCGCGTGTCGATTCCATTTGGTGCAAGAGC
>CAYHGC010000035.1:753-10067 GCA_964356075.1 uncultured archaeon | reverse complement strand
GACATGAAACTATTCAAGGTGACGCACATTCATATGACGAATAATTGGTCCACGTATTTGTTCTATTCTACTATTGAGTTCGAAGTTCCCCGCGCATGGTTAGAAAAAAGAGGACTACAACCCCAGAATGTCGTGGTGCAAACGATTGATATCAAAACGCAGGAATGGAAATGGAGAATGGTGACTCCGGTTTCCAATACGCCTGAAGAATTTATTTACCGCGTCTCCTTCATGGGACTCCCTCCCTTTGTGGTAGGCGGGAGTTTGGATTCGTATTATGGTCGCCGGATCACGCGAATTAAGTAGGGTCGAATTTGCGACTACTTTACTAAATAATATCCATCTTGGTAAATGAGCTGGTCATTGATCCAAATCTTGTACACATCCGGGTAAATGTCTACATGAAAGCGTTGGTTGATTTCTTTATTCTTTTTGAATTTCTTCTGATATACCCCGTGCTTCATTCCGAGGGAAAGATGTAATCCGGTTACCCGTTCAAACGCGCTGGCTTCCGTGAGGGTGTTTTCTTTCGTAATGGCGCGGTTCAATCCGAGTCCAAACTCTCGCACGGGGATTTGCCCGTCTTTGTTTTCCCCTTTCATCATTTCAATCAAGGGAATAAAGTCCGCGGGGGCGTCGTGCGAAACCATGTTTCCATTGACTATTTTCATTTTGAACGGTTTATTGGTAAAGCGCATCTTGTGATCCTCGCCCGGATAGGCGTAGATTTCCACTTCCCCGTTCGACTGGGTGATATCGACCGGCTCCGAGAATGCCTCACCGATAGGATACCCTCCTCCAATATTTTCTTCCGCGGAATAATCTCCATCATTCACAAAGGGTTTTTCCATTTTAGATTTGATTTCAAATATACTTCCTCCGCGACATTGCACTTTGATGTGGGAAGCGTTTTCCAATTTCTCCGCCACTTTTCGCGCGGTGGGTTGAACGAATGGTGAATCGTCTTTCAAACTGTGAATGTAGGTGGGAAATTCTTCCGGTGTCATGTAGGCTAAGCGCATGTGCTCGATGCATTTGAGCTTGCGATCAAACAATTCCAAGCGCCAGCGATAGGTGGAAACGCGAAACGAAGCCGACTGGACCAGGATAACGGCGTCTCCGGATGAAAGATCATCGATCTTCTCCATCAATTGCTCCGGAGTGTGCGCATCGAAATCCAGGAATGTTTTCTTAGAGTGAGTGAGGAGGACGTCTTCATACCCCTGCGTGACGATTTTGTTCAACGGCGACTGCTGGTCGAAAATGACCATGACGTGCGTGTCGATTTCGCACTTCAGCTGATTAAACAAAATATCCGAAAGGTTCTGCTTCAGCTCTAACGCAAGGGGGTGCATACCGATGGTTTCCTCCCAAATGCCTAAAAATGGTCGCTCAATTCTCTAAAATTTTCCCTAGTTTTAACTCCTTTTCGAGCGCTTCTCGGACGAATGAAACTAATCATTCTTGAACATGTATTGGACCGAATGGAAGAATATGCCATTTCAGAACAGCAAGTGATTGAAACCATCCATCATCCCGATAGTATTGTTCCTGGACATAATGAACGAAAAATCCATCAAAAACGATTGAATGGGCATATTTTGCGAGTGGTCGTGGAGGAAAAAGAAGAAATATTAAGAGTAATAACCACCTATAACGCACGGAGTGACCGATATGAAGTATAGTTACAAACCCGAGATCGATGTATTGATCATTCGAATGGGAAACGATAAGCTCGATCATGGTGAGCAAAATGGGAATGTATTTGCTCACTTTTCAAAAAGCGGCAAGCTTGTAGAAATAGAAATATTAGACGCGACGCGCGAAACAGCCAGCCTAATTACCTCAATCATGAAAGCGAAACAATCGGCGTTAGCGGATTCAGACTAAGAACCATCTTTTCTATTTGATAACAGGGACCTTATCCCCGATCCCCTTGGCGTTGCGAAACATGGGCTTTACGACCGTAATCAAGAGCAGTGCCCCAATGATGAGGATGAGAATCATGTACAGGGAATTGAATTCCCCCTGCGCGCGGGTTTCAGACCAAAGGGAGGGCATTCCAAAGTCTTTTTTTCCAAGTTATTAACCCTTTTCCCTGTTTTGGTTTTATTTGAAAAAATGAGGGTATTTCTCTTTGACGAAAAAGATAAGCGCGATGTGCTCCGCGTTGACGATTTCCCCGCGCATGATCATTTCAACCGCCTCACGGGCCTTCACTTTGAAGGGTTCAATTAACTCAAACTCATCCAGATGACGAGGGCCATCGATCGGTCCTTTTACGCGACCAAAAAACATGTGGAGATCCACTACACACTTCCCCGTGAGCGTGTGCCACGTGCCCATTTTTTCCAGGTGTTCGATTTCATATCCCGTTTCTTCTCGAAATTCCCGCGCGGCCCCTGCTTCTTCTTTTTCATTCGGATCTAATCCCCCACATGAAAGTTCAGTGACTGTTTTCCGGTACGTGGGTCGGTATTCGTGCTGTAAAATAATATTATTCTCGGCATCGATTCCCACTACGGCAGCTACGGGTTTGATGTGCGCAAATGGGTAGGGAAAGCGTCCCCCGTTGTCGTTCACCAACGTGTCGCGCTGGATGCGAAACCATCCTTCGCTGTACGGGTATTCGGTCTTCTCGACATGATACGGGACGTTAATTTCGTGAGTCAATGCGATTCCTTCTATTTACGCGAATCGCAATGCGACAATACATGCGGTCTGGTTGGGGGGGAGGTCGGTACAATCGTTGGTCCATCCACCATAGTCACCGTTGTCTTCCAAATCCGTTTGGATTTGTCCGCCGGTGTCGCACAACACGGAGATCTTCACGCGCAAGGAAGAAGATCCATCGTACGTGATGATGTTGTTGTTGACTCCTTGTAAATGGAATCCGGTTTCGCCGGAGGCTTCGGCATGATCACCGAGTGAGAGGCAGATCTGTCCTTCCGTTATTACTCCTGAAGTCGAGGCAATTGATTTAGCGTTTAACGAATCATCTTTGCCAAACGGCACATTCGTACTCGTGCGGAGTTCCGCGGGTGAGTTGACTTGGCTGGCTACCAAATCCGAGGCCACCTTGTTGGGTTTCTGTCCACCCAAGTTCGGCAGGGATCCGATGATGTTTAACAATAAGACCAAAATCGCCAGTGCCACTACGGCCGCGATCAACAATTGGAATGTGGAAAAAGCTTGTCCTCGAGTATTCATATCCGTTCTCACCAGCTATGCCCACAACTCGGGCGTATAAAAAGCTTGCGTGGTCGGTTGGAGAAGCCAACCCTATGGAGGCACAATGGGCTTTCCGAATGAAAGGCGACAGTAGGCGAAGCAGTCTACTCCGCCATCGGCCCCAATATCATCGTTCAAGGTGGAGCACTGAAAATACACCTCTCCGCTGAGGTTGTTGAGCACTTGAACATAGGGGTGAAGGGGATCCGTGTCCACGAGCTGGTAACCGGTGGATTTCTCCGCATCCAGAACGAGACACGCCTCATCCAACCCTACCTGGAGCCCAAACTGCCGGCGATTAAACCGCGTGTCTTTGGTGAAATACAAATTCCGCGCTTCCACGACTTTTCCATTGGGGGAATCCACGGCCGACTTCCAGGAGGAATACACGGTGTCCGTGCTCACTTTTTTTCGAAGCTCATCAAAATAGGAGACGGCCGAAAGAATGATGACGAGAATGGCGAGCGAAATAACCATGGCGATGAGCACGCGATACGCTTCGAATGCCTGGCCCTTTTCATTGAGTTTTGGGGAAGAAATCATGCGGGTGCTTCACTCATCCGAAGTTGCTCGAAACTAAAACGTTGGACACGATGACGGTGACCACAAACAAAAACATCGCAATGGGGAGATATCGTCCTGCGTTTTGCTTGGCCACCAGCGGATTGTTTTCCTCGATGAGGGTTACGAAATAGTTCATGATAATCACTAACTCAATCACGTAAATCGCCACAATCAGTAAAAATTCTCCAGGAGTCGCCAGCGTCGCAATCACGTCGGGCTTGACAAATGACGAAATGTCCGTCGAGGCAAAACTCCCCACTCCTGGAATACTCGAACCCAAATTAGGATCCACGGGAGGGGAATCGGAGGAAGAGCCGTTGATACTCACGAGTGTAACGATCACCACGCGCTGCAAACTGGTTGTAATGCCCAACACGATGGGGGCAATGTAAATGGAGACCGTTTTCATGGTGCCAGTAATGTCCTTAATCAACAAGGTCAACATCTTTGAAACGCGTTCGGAGTTACCCAACTGTCGCGAAAGCGAAATGAGGGTGCGCGCGGCAACCCCTACGCCTAATTTTACGGAATCAATAGCAATCTTCATCGAGGAGGTAATAATCTGGGACGGATTGTTGCGCAAACTTCCATACGCGGGATCAAACACGGCGGCCTCAAGGGGCATTCCCAACACATGAATGTTATCGACCGTTTTCCCAAATACTTCCTGCGAAACAATGTTGTTGGGTAAAAACAATTGGGTGTGACGTAATGCATCCTCGATGGGTTTGTTTTCTCCCAATCGCGAAGCAAGAACGTACAAACTGTCCTTGAATTCGGACTCCATCTGCATGAACTTGAGCTGAATCTTTCTCTTCTCGCGTGTCGTTAGTTCAATGTACGCCGCGACCGCAATACAGAATGTCATTAGAATTCCAAAAATAAAATTATACGGACTCACATCGTTTTCTGCCTGGGCAAAGAAACGCACCTTTTCTTCCTGCACCGTTTGTTGGGCGGTTTCCTCATTCACGCCTTGCGAAACCAATTGATTCTCCCGCGAACCGCCGATATCAAACCAATCCGTTGGTTTTCGGTCCGCATCCAATACGTTTTCAAGTGTTTTGTCGGGATCGAGTAAATACAACGCATTGCTCTCCCCCGGCGTGCCGATTCCCAATCCATAAAAATGCAAAAACGTACTCGCTCCTATTCCCACGACCAAAATGCCAATGACGACCATCCATACGTTAACGAGTCCATTGCCCACTTTGGCTGATCCTTTCGGAGGAAGTCCGGGGAACGTGTCGGATATTTCCGGCGGCGTATAGGTGGGGGGGCGCGAGGCTAAGAGGTTGATCGAGAACCAAATCACCAGTACGGGGAGAATAATATCGTAGATCACAAACAATATCAGCGGCTGCGCGAGCGGGGAACCGGAGAATGCACTCCCAACGGGGAGGATAATAATCAAAATCAGCGGGAGCAAGACTCCGACGTAAAACAGCGTGGTGCTCGGTCCCGATAAGTCGCGCGCATATTGTTCCATTTTGTTCTGAATGGATTCTAACACTTCGTCCATAGTCTTATCGAGCAACTGATACCGTTTTGCTTCCGTGTTTTCCAACACGGACGCACGGACGTTCATCAAGGCTTGTTTGAATTCGCTGGAGAATTTTCCCCAGTTGTACGCGAGCTCATCGAGTCCTTCCGCGATGGTCGTGTACATTCCCAATTGGGTGTTCCACATGATGCGACGGAATTCTTGTTGAATTCTCCCTTTACCATGCTCGGCGGAAAACTCCACCGCCTTCTCTAAATTGGGAACCAGCTTCATGGACATGACCATGTAGCCCACCATGTCCGGAACATATGTGAGTGCGCGGATCTGTTCCCGCTTCGCTTCCGCGATAGGAAAACCGTTGATGTAATTGGCCAATGCCACTGCGACGATGATGACGGGAATAAACAAATACACAATGGAAATGATTCCATCCACACCCAGCGCGGTCCCGATGACGTCACCGAAAATAAATCCAATCAATACTGCGAGCATTCCTCCTCCGAGAATGGTGAGGATCATGATTCCTTTTACCGCGGCCGAGAATTCTTCGGGCCTCAAACTCCAGCCGAGAAACGTGACGGCCTCTTTGTATGTGGGGGAAAATGTCGCCCCTGCTCCCATGCCGGGAAATCGTTTGTGCATGTCGCGGCAGAATCGAACAAACCAGTGTTCTTTGGGAATCGCCAAATCCTCTTTGAGAAAAAACGCATCACTCGTAACGGGGATGTCGCGGTAGAGTTTTCCCAGCGAAGGGGCATTGGTCCGCTCCCCAAAGCCTGCGCGATTATAGGGAGGAGAAGGAGGGGGTTTGGAGGGGTTGCTGGGATTAGGAGCATTGCGACGAAAACCGGGAGGCATAGGTCTTGGGGACGAATTCCGGGTTTTTATAGGAGGAGCGTCTGGTCCGCGGGAAAAGGGTTTGATTTCATTCGTCCTTGCGTTTAGTCTGCAATTCAATCATAGCAAGCATGAATCGACGGTATTCAGGGATGGACATGTGGGCAATAGTCCCCAATATGCTGATGGAGGCATGCGAATGCACGATAAGATGACCGCGATGGAGGCCTACTTCTTCATCGGTCATCTTCTCCACTTCTCGTGGCTCTAATTTCCAATAATGATCCGTGTTGGCTGGAGTTTTCCGTTCGGTGAGTGCTTGATCAACTCGCTTCTTCATCTCCGCGGCATGTTTTTTCATTTCATCGACCTGCTTTCTTCGTTCTTCGGGTGTAGGCAGGCGACGGGGACGTTTGGGCGGCACATGAGTGAAAACGATTTGGTCTATTTAATGGTTGCAATCCAAAACAGGAAAAAAGAGGGGCTATTGTTCCTCTTCGTCTTCCTTGTCCTTTTCCCGTTGCTCGCGCTTCTTGAGAACGGATTGAAGCGTGTTCTTTTTCACCCACTCTTTCCACTCGCTTAAGAGTACGGCGTAGTCGGGCGAACCATGCTCTTGAATTTGATTGTCTTTGATGAGCGCAAGCTTCGCGCGTGCGGCAGCCGTGTATTCCCCTTCGAGAATTTCCGGAACATTATATTGGTTTTTCAATTCCACTAAAAATAATTTAGCGTTTGCCAGCGTGCGAATGTCTTCCCAAATTTGATTCAACGTGAGACCGGACAAGCGACGAATACGTTCGAACATTTCGGATTCCTTCAAATTATCCTCAATTAATTCCAATGAATCCTGGCGCGCGTCGTACAACATCAAATCCAACAATCCCCCTTCGCGTTCGGGATCCTTATTCCAGTGTTTTTTGATTTCGGTAATCTGCGTCATGCGTCGATGGGACTTTAATGAACCGCTAAACCGAATGGGACGTGCCACCACGACCAAATCGGTGGCCTTGAAACTCGTGGTAGGGACTTTCAAATCATTCACGACGCGATCCCATACCGAATACGCGGAATCCGCGTGGATGGTTCCTAATACTGTGTTTCCCGCCGCACCGACGCGCATCGCTTCGTATAACACGCGCGCTTCCTCGGAGCGAACTTCTCCGAGAACAAGCGCCGAATCACCTAAACGCAGCGCGGTGCGCAATGCTTCTTCCGGAGAAACTTCCGTGTCGGATTTGCTCACTCCAATTGGGGAGCGTGTCTTGAGTCGCTGGACGTTAAACCCAATGTCTTTCATGTACGGCACGGGTAATTCCAAGGTATCTTCCTGTACAATGATGCGGGAGTTTTGAAGAATCTCCAACATGAGTGCGGAGAGTAAGGATGTTTTTCCCGATCCGCGCGAACCGGTGATGAGCATGGTTGATTTTTGATCAATGAAAAAAGAAAGCATTCCTGCCGAAAGAGGAGTGAGGAACTTGTTGTCGACGTACTGTTCCAGCGTCCAAGGCGTTGTTTTGTGCAACCGGAATGCGAATGCTAATCCGTCCGGAGAGAGGGGTTTTCCAATACTCGCGACACGGGTTTCCTGTCCTGGTAAATCAAAATCCAACACCGGGTGCGCTTCATCGAATGGTCGACCGGACATGGCGCGAAGCTTGGAGACGAATGCCTCTGCTTCGTTTTCGGTGTATAGAATATTCGTCATGCACTGCCCATAGTCCGCGTGCGTAAGATAGATGGGCTTTCCCCCAATAGGAGAGTCGAGGAAAATATCGGTTATTTTTCGGTCGGACAACAACAATTCTAAAATCCCATATCCTACCGTGTAACGGGAAACGACTTCGGATAATTCCTCGATTTCCTCGTTCTCTATTTTGATATTGTTCCGATGCGCCAAATCGCGAATCGTCGCTTGGTAGACGCGCGTAAAATAGTTTCGCGACGCGGCAATATCGGATAAGCCTGTGCGTGAAGGGTTGTATCCTGAAACCACTTCTTTGGTTTTCGATAATAGAAAATACTTTTCCGGCGACAATGAATATTCAGGGGGGTTGATGAAATACAATTTGGCCACTTTGTTGGGGTGATTGAATATTTGCACAGAGGATTTTCCGACGTTGTATTCATCCAATAATTCGAAATTCTCGACTTCGTTCTCAAACATGAGGCGCGAGCCAATGAAAGAAGGTTTGACTTCCGCCTCAAATGAATGGCGATACAGTTCCTGCGTCTCGGGCATTTCATCGAGGCGCATCAAGTATTCTTTCGTGTGCTGAATGAAGGTGGTTTTTTCATAGGCTTCGCGAATGTCTTGGAGCGTGCGGAAATACACGGGAGATGCTTTCCCTCCACTCTTCGCTTTTCCGGCTTCGCGCTTAATCGCCGAAAGCAAACGCAGATACGCTTTGATGGGATCGTAGGAAAGCAACTCATATGTCACTTGCATCACTTCATCGTGACGTGCCCCAAATTCGGATTCACTTTCAATTGCCGGATCTCCTAAGTGCGAATACGACCAGTATTCTTTACCCTTGAAATCATTCACCAAATCTGCGATTTCTTTCCACTGCTTGGTTTGTTCTTCGTTGTATACGCGCTCATACACGTCCGCGAGCACAATCAAGTCCGCGTCGGACTTTTGGAGGATGTTGATGATGTGATATCGACAATGGGGATCGTCTGCTAAGCTCGCGCCGTAGACACAGTCTTTACACGCGTAAATGAGGTGTTTCTTTCCCCCTTCCTCGCGAATGGCATACGGGCCAACCTCGAATCCGCCAATCTTCATGGCCGAAACAGGGTTTGAGTGTTAAAAAGGTTGGCGGGAGCGGGCCAAATTATAATTGGGTTTATTCTACGATTCTCCATGGTTATTCACATTGAAGTCTGGTTTTTTCGACATTCTATCAAGGATGGAGACCAGCTAACGACCGAAGGAATCGCTCTTGCATTCCAGAAAGGGGCCCAATTAGGAAAGGTGGACATTCCAACAACATTCTATTCATCGAATAAAAACCGCACAAAAGAAACGGCCCAGCAGATGATGAAGGGTTTGGTTTCGACTGGAGGAAACGTCCAAAATGCAAAACCGATGGTCGTGCCTGAATTCACCTACGATTATCCAGAGAAAGAACCTTTTTCGGCCGGAGGATTTAGAATATCGGATGCATTC
>CAYHGC010000035.1:0-743 GCA_964356075.1 uncultured archaeon | reverse complement strand
ATTCTCGCGTGCTCAAAAAGAGAAAGGAGAAGAGGAAGCGTTCAAATTATTTTTAGCCGGAAAATTTGATGGATTGGATTCGATTAACACTGGAAATAGCCTCGTGATGTGGATGCATCCTCTCTTTCATCCTGCGATGGAAAAACGAAATCATGCGGAACGACACATCATGATTTCGCACGGCGGAACTATTTTGGATTCTGTTTTCTATGCACTAACGGGGAGACTTCTCTCGGATGTGCATGAAGAGGGTGGATTATTACTGTTAGAAGGATTCCGCGTCATCCTTGAGGATAAAAAAAATAAGTGTCCATTTCCGTGGAGAAGTATTTCCTGTTTTGCCCAAGTGGAAAAAAGAGTTAATCGCGTGAAGACTATCTTCGTTTCTTTCCCGGTGCTTTCCATTTCACGGGATGATACGGAGAATGACTTGGTTGGTTGCGTGCCATGCGCGATAAGCTTTTTGCCAGGGGATCACGGGAAACGAAGACGTTTTGTTCTTTGGGATTACCAATGCGCAAATATAATTGGGTCTGAATACCCGTGCAAAACGTTGAAAGGAAAACTTCCATTATTGCAATGATGAAAATGAAGAGTGTCACTCCCACGAGTGCGATTAATGGAGCGGTGAAAAAGAACCGGAGGAGCACCCACCACGCCGCGTCGATGACAAATCCCCCGACGAAAAATGAAATCAAAACAAAAATAATAACCAACGCAAACACGCGCCAATAATCGGGCTT
>CAYHGC010000034.1:0-10368 GCA_964356075.1 uncultured archaeon | reverse complement strand
CGATCTCTTTGTTTTCTTCTTTGAATTTTTTGAAGTCCGCAACCTTTCGACCCATGGCTACGGCAACCAAAATCACAATCAATGGGCTCACGAAAATGATATTGTACAAAATCAACAGTAAGAGGGCGGTGAAGTCAAAGTATTGCGAAAGTAAGGTAATGATAGCGAGGTAGGGTGCTCCCGTGCAGGGTAATTCAACCGCGGCGACAAATGCTCCGAGGAAGATAACGCCCGGAACCGAAACATTTTCCGCGTATTTGTTGATCTTCTGCGCATATTCATAGGGAATTTGGAGTGAGAATCCTTTTCCGTACCAGAAAAAGTCTTTCACTTCTAATAGTCCTGCAAAGACGATGAATAGTCCCACTGCAATGGAGATGTATTCGGCGACAAACAAGGGAATAATGGACAAAAAGTAAATCAGTCCTAATCCGGCTAAGAAATACGTGGTGGCGACTGCGGTGATGTACAGTCCTCCAAATATGAGCATGTCGCGCGTGGATTTTTTCTTTCCAAGCAACACGGTGATCATCAAAATGAGTACGCCGATGGCGCACGGGTTGATGGAATCAATGAGTGCGGTTACGACAACGGTTCCCAATGTGGGGAGGTATGCTTCAACGGCCATGCAGTTCACCTCGATCCATCGCGGCGCGGTAGGATGCGCAAGAGTGCGTGGTTTTGGCTTTTGGAGAATCGAATTCGATAATTAAACAGTCTCCAGGAGGGACATTTCCGTAGGGGGCCATGATCCTGTTCAATCCTTCCGGGTAGGCAAGCTTCTCTTGGTCGTAGATCCATTGTTTAGAATCTCCAGGGTTGGTAATGAATAATCGGAACACTTGTAATTGGGCGGGTGTGTTCGTACATGAACCGTTTTTGGGAAGCAATAGTTCTCCATTCACCGTCGGAAAGGTCATGCCGACCGTATCTACATTTCCTCCGATGATTTCGAAAAAGTGATGATATGATGCCTGACTCATATCCAGAATCGTTCCTTCAATGTGCATCCGATTATCGTTGTGTTCGTGCACTTCCCATGTTCCCACGCGGTTGTCCCATCCGGCGGGGTCGATTAAATCTAGACTCTCTCCACACTTCCACACTTCAAAATCCGTGTGCCAGTGCACCGGTCCGCCGGTCGGAGAAACGTGATTGGTGTAGAGGGTTGCTCCGGCAAGATAGAGATTGGATCCCAATGCAAAGAAGACGATGGACCAAAACAATATTTTTTTAGTGCGTTCTTTTCGAGGCTTATTTTTGATGGAATACACAACCAAACAAATCAATGCAATCGCAGAAACCACGACCACATTATATGCGTTATCGCGGAGGGTGATGGCGAGTTGAATGTCGGTCGAAACCGGGGCATCTTCTCTTTCTTCTTCGTGGGCAAAAACAAACGTTCCAACTCCTGCAAGAACGATTAATCCAATGAGAAATAGGTGTCGGCTGGACATGGAAGAATTGACGATTAGCGCTTTATAAGTCTGTCTTCATCGCGCGTGTTTTCCAGGGTGTAAAAACAGTCCGATTGCAAAGGCAAAAACACCCAGTCCTACAAAAAGAGCGAGCACAAATGGGGCGGCGTTTTCCCACGAACTTACATCTTTCGTATTGACCGAAGGTCCCGTGTCTTCATCGTGCAATAGATTGGCATCATGAATGGAGTTGCCGGTTATTTCCTCATGGGCGTATGCAATGTTCAAAAAAAGAACCAGAATGAAACACATCCACAAGCGTCGCATGAATGGATCAAGAATAAGGGGCTATTAATACGTGTCCCTGTTACGCGTCGTTGGGAATGAGTCGGTCCAAAAACGCATCGAGTGAAAAAGGGGTCAAGTCGTCATACCCTTGTCCTGTGCCAAAAAAAGCAATGGGTTTTCGTAGATTGTGGAGGATGGACAATACACCCCCTCCTTTCGTATCGGCGTCTAATTTGGTGAGAATAAATCCGTCAATTCCGATCGCTTCATTGAATGTGCTGGCCTGTTGTAAGATCGCTTGTCCCGTGTAACTCTCCCCTACGTACAATTTCAAGTGGGGTTGGATCACGCGCTGGATTTTTTTTAATTCTTCAAGCAAATTGGTGTTGGTGTCCTGTCTTCCTGCGGTGTCGATAATGACCACATCCGCATGTTCGGCCTTCGCGGCCTTCACAGCATCGAATGCCACAGCGGCTGGGTCGGCATGGTATTGATGTTTGATCATCCGTACGCCCAATTTGGTAGCGTGTACTTGTAATTGTTCAATGCTCCCTGCGCGAAATGTATCGGCGCTCGCAAGAACGACTTTTTTGTTTTGTTTTTGTAAATAATGCGTAAGCTTAGCAATGCTGGTGGTTTTTCCCGCGCCATTCGGTCCGAGAATGAGAATCACAAACGGGTTGTGCGTAGTAATGAGTTCATCAAGGTTCAGTTCGGCATTGGGAAGAATTTCTCGAAGGGCCGATTTGATTTCGCGGAGAATAACATCGGTTGCATTCTCGCGGGAAGAGATGGTTTTGTTGGTTAATCGAGGTTTGAGCTGCCCAATGAGTGCGGTGGCAGTAGTTAATTCCACGTCGGCTTCTAACAAGGAGAATTCAAATTCTTCAAGGAATGAATCGACTGTTTCCTGTTTGAGGGTAATCGTTCCCGTGAAAAAGCTCGAGACTTTTTGGGTTAAACCCACACGTGGTTTGAGCTCTCGATCTTCTTTTTCTTGAATTTCGGGTAAAATGATTTTTTTCTCCGATTGCACAACCGGAATGTCCATTTTCCCTTGATTTTTTTCTTCAACAACAATGGGCTGTGACTGTTCAACCACGCGGGGCTGTTCTTCAATCGTGGGGGAAGGAATAGATTCAATCGTGCGAGGAGTGGATTCAACCGGTTGAGGGGTTGGTTCAACAATTGGTTCGTTCGCCGGATTGGTTTCGGTATTTCCGAGTATTTTTTCAGCGAATCCGGATATTTTTTTGCGGAGAAGGTCGAACATTCCCGTTTCTCCGTTTATTTTTTGCCCGCCGCTCGTCCTTTTCGGGCCATTTGCAACACGTGCGTTAAACTCTGCAAATTGATTTTGGCTTCCGTGACTTGTTTGTGAATGATTTCCCCGTCTTTGGATAATATGACCATGCGCTCCATCAAATCTTTTTCGATTTGTTCGGCAGTGGAATCTATGACCACGTTTCCGGGTAAGCTTCGTTTGAGGGAATGCGGGACGATTTTAGCGTTTACGAAAATTCCTGCGCCTAATGGGATGATGCTGTCCACGTCGTTTTTTCCCGTCAATTCTTTGGTGGCCAATAATGTGCTTTCGGCTTCCATGGCCATTTGGTTGATCATCTGTTGTCGTTCCAGCAATCGGTTGAGTTTTCTCTTTTCCTGCGTGTGAAACTGTTTGATTTCCGATAGGTTTACTCGTCGTTGTTGGGCAGGTTGTTGGTCGACCATACGTGATTTTTCCTCAGTATACTCTATTCTTCCAGAATGGGTTTGTTAAAGGTTAGTGTTTCAGCAATCCCGGATGCAGTCCTTCGTCGATACGTGCCAATTCCGGTCCGGACGTGCGTTCTCCGACGACTCCTCCGTGCTTGTTGACTAACACCGAGTTCCCGATGAAGGCATCCCCATAGTTGGCGGTCGTGGTCATCCCGGGCACCTTGAAGATGGCTTCCAATTGTTCCATTTCATGAGGTTCTGTCTTCGGGTGGGCTAAGAATCCTTTTTCACTCGCCACGACGCACGATCCGCTGAGTTCGGATTTGGCGATAAGTTTAGCGTGTAATTGAATCCCAAAAAAGGCTTCTACTTTTTTGATTTCATGCGGTTGAATGAGAGGGGAAATGATTCCGCCGTGTTTTTGCAATGCTAACAAATTCCCAATCGCGGTGATTTCGTCCATGACATGGAGGTAAATTCCCGCGTTTTGAAGAGCGTTGATTTCATCCTCGGATGCCGTGTAGGGGATTGCGAATTTCTTTCCATATCCGCGAGCAAGTACGCCCAACAGGCTGGAATCCGCTAACGAGGTTTGAATCGTTTCAATGCTGAGCGTTTCTTCTATTTTTTTCTGTTCTTTTTTTTCAATAAACGACGGAACAAGTCCGATTTCGTCCGTGACGGAGCAGAATATTCCAACGTACGGGCTTCCGCGCAGGGAAATGGTTTTGATGTTCATGAGTGTTAGGCCGTTTTCTCGGCTTTTTCTTTAACGGTGGCTTTTGGAGCGGCCTTAACGGGTTTGGCGTCGGCTTCTTTCGTACCTTCTGCTTTCGCGGGTGCTTCTGCTTTTTCCGCCGGTGTTTCTTTCGCTTTGGTTTCGCGTTTGGTTTTCACCGGAGCAGTGGCTTTCTCAAATGCTTTCAAGTCTTTTCCTGCCGGGGTGAAAACGTACACCAAATTTTCTTTCTTTCGAATGACTACGTTCAATCGCAGCAATTTCTGATTCATTCCTCGTTCCCAAATGGCTTCGTTGACGTCATTCGAGACGCGGATGTTTTTGACCGGTGCGTGCGTGTGTTTCTTGGCAAAGTTTTTCACTGCGGTAACCGTTTTGCTCGCGAATCGTGTTCGGGGAATGCGCACAATGTTGTTGAAATGAATCGTGTGTTCGTTGTTAGCCATATTCTAGTTCCCCCGTTATTCCTGCTTTTTGTGCATGCGATGCTGATTGGGGTTGCCCTTTCCCACGTTGCGCTTGGTTCCTTTGAACCAACCCGGCCGGTTGTCCTTCATGGTACGTTTCTTGAGCATTTTTCCCATGTCGACGCGTCTCCAGTGTCGCTTTCCTTTCAAATTGTAATGGCGTTTGCGTCGCTTCTGCATCGCAAAAACGGGTCCGCTGGTGATGCCGGGCGTAATTCGTTTACGCGTCTTAATCGCGAACTTTTTGAATTCCTTTGTTTTGTGGCTGCTCATATCATATCACGCTCATTTCCGGGTTATATTAATGTCTTTTTTGGGGGTGAGTTGGGTGAGGATTTGTTTGACTTGGTCATCCGTTACTTTTCCCACAATTCGTCCCTGTTGCACCAACGCGAGCAACGTTTGGGCGGTTCGTAAATATTTTTCTTCATTTACGAGGCGCACATTCGTCAATCGGGTCTTTGCTTCAGTGGTCAAAATGCGGTTCAGGATGGTTTCCAACTGGCGTTGCATCGCGGCGCGATTCTCTTCCTCGCTGGGTTGAGAACCATTTTGTTTTTCGCGCAGCTGGTGTTCGCGTTGGCTTCTCCATTCGTCCTCATTCATTCCGCGTCACTTCCCTCCTTTTTCTTTTTGGCTTTATCGTCGTGCTTTCCGCCTTTTTCATCCTTATCGGAGTCTTTCTTTCCTCCGCCTTTCTTCAATGCATCGCGAACATCTCCGTCCGTCTTGCTTCCTTTCTTGAAGACGCGTTTCTTCTTGACGAAGGTCTTGCTCATTTCTAACGCGATTTTGGACATGTCGTTCAAATATTTTTGTCCGAAGGGGGTAATCGTGCGTCCGCCTTTCTCTCCTTTTTTGACGAGAGCGGATTTTTCGAGTTGTTGTAAGGCTAATCGAATAATTTTTCCGCCGGCTTTGTAGTGTTTATGCGGTTTGACTCCGCGAGACTTTCGTCCGCCGTAATAGGTGCGTAAGCTTTCGGTTCCGACCGGTCCATCTTTGAAGACGCGGTAGAGAATGGATGCGCAGCGCATAAAGTACCAGTCCGGATCCTGCGGGGCGCGTTCAGCCTGGGCTCCGGTTTTGACAAACAGGGCGAATGCAGGCTGGGTTACTTTTTTGTGTTCCTTCAGGTCTTTGGCGACAGCCTCTAACAGGAAGGGTGTTGGAACGTCGTATACTCCCATAATCATGTTCTCCTTTGGGATGCGCCTTTCGGCGCATGTGTTCTACAACTCAAAAATGAGTCGTTCTAACTCAAAACCCCGGAAAAGGGTTTATAAAAGAACGGGGCGACCTGCCAATGAAGGAGTCTATTCCCCTCTTTAGAGGAGATTTACGGCCTTGAAATCCTCAAGGGTGCCGGGCATGCAGTCGTAGTGAACGTAGTCCTTGGGTTCAATCCATGCATAGGCGATATGTTCCGTGCTCAGCTGAACAGTGGGCGTGTCCACATCCACAATAAAGGGGATAATCACAAATCGCACGTCTATTTTTTCATCGTAATATTCGAATGATTTTCCTTCGTATGCAATCGTTCCATGAAGTCCGGTTTCTTCACGAACTTCGCGTAGCGCGGCATCTTCCACCCATTCTTTTTGGTCCAGTGTTCCTGAAACCATTTGCCATTTTCCCGCGTAATAGGATCGTTCCTTTGACCGTTGTAAAAAGAGAATCTTTCCATGGTGTCGGACGAACACAATAACAACCGCGGAGATGCGCATATTATTTCATTCTTACTATTCCTATTTATGGGTTGTCACTCCAATTTCTGAGATGTTTGCGGTTATTTTCGATATGGATGGGGTCGTGTTTGATTCCGTTCCCACGCTTTGGGGTGGGTGTAAAGAGGCCGTTGCACAGCACGGGGCCACATTGACAGATGCTGATCTTCCGGCGTACCGTGGGTTATCTTGGAAAGATACGGTGGACAAATTTAATCGCGATTTTAATTTGAGTATTTTGTTTGATGATTTTAACAGGTTTCAGATTCAGCGCGAGCTCATGGTTTCACGCAAGGGTAATTACCTCGTTCCGGGTTTGAAGTCCTTGTTGTCAATGCTGCGCGAACACCATGTTCCACTGGCTATTGGAACCTCTTCTGAGTTCAACCGCGCAGAAGGGTTACTCATTCAATCGGGTGTTCGTGATTTTTTTCAAGCCATTGCTTCGGCAAACGATGCAACGCATCACAAGCCCGCGCCGGACATTTTCTTAGTAGCGGCTCAACGTCTGAATGTGGACCCCAAAAACTGTATCGTGATTGAAGATGGTTCGAGTGGGGTGGAAGCGGCTCATTGTGCAGGAATGAAAGCGATTGGTTTCGCGCAAGATGAAACGAATCGAGCGGCGTTGGCCAAAGCGGACTTGGTTATTCGTGATTTTTCGGAGTTGTCCTACGAAAAACTCGTTCAGTTGTTGAACTAGTTTTATTTCTTCCCAATGGGCTTTCCCACCCACATCCATTCGGGCTTTTCTCCGGTTTTCCATGAAATAATAATGAGAGCAATGGTGAGAATAACAATCCCTCCAAAATAGGGGACCATATTCGCTTCGGTTTTCGGAAGGAAAAACGTAATCATCCCCGCGATCAATAAAATGTATACGAGTAATACCATCCATCCTTCTTTCGTGGCAGGATACCATCCCCATCCGTAGTTTTTGTTCTTGAACCAGTATTCTTTTTTCATTTCGCATCCACCTTTCGTCGCGTGAGCGTATTGCAAATTTTGCAATTAAAATTGATCGTCTTTCCTTTCACGCGACGCGTAACATTTGTTCCCCATATCCAATAATTTCCGCACGTTTTGCAAAAGCGATCCTTGATTTCGCGCGGGATGGAAGTCCGTAAACGTGTCGAGAGTCCTCGGATGAGCTCCACGTAGCGCTTGCTTCGTGCCGGATGTTCGTGCACGTTCTCCTCGGCCAATTCATTCAATCGGTGCATGCGCTCGATGGCTATTTTTTGTACCGTGGTGAGGGGTCGCACTTGTCGCTTTTCGGTGGCCATGCATAAGGTGGGTTTTGTGTCCATTTAACTCTGTCGAAAAAGAAAGAATGCGGGCGGTGGGAATCGAACCCACTCCCCGAACTTGGAAGGCTCGGATACTGAACCGTTATACTACGCCCGCAGTATCAACTAATTCGCCTCAGGAAGGAATAAAAACGAACGGTTAGGCACGGCGTCTGAGGGGTCGTGGTTTCGATGGTTCTGCCGCTCGGGCTTCCCACTTTTTGACCTTTCGTTCGGCGGTTCGCAGGGCTTCGCGCGCATGAAATAATCGAACAAACTCCACGTGTTTCATTTCGATCTCGCGCGAGTGCATCTTTTTAGCGGCCCATTTTTTGAATTGCTGTTCAAGCTTATCGATTTCTTCACTGGATACGTTTTCGAGTTGACGTTGATGATGTTCTTTTTTCAGCAGAAAAAGCCACGCGAGCATGCGCGCACTCCATCGAGGAACCTTTTGGGTTGAAACCATGGTGGAGTAATAGTCCTCGTACTATTTATTTTCAAGGCTTGCTTTTAATGGATGATCAAAAAATGCAGCGACCGGGAATTGAACCCGGATCGCGACCTTGGGAAGGTCGAATCATACCACTAGACCATCGCTGCGAAAGTGAAAAAGTGCGAGAGCCGGGAATTGAACCCGGATCCCGTCCTTGGCAAGGACGGAGAATAACCATTATCCCACTCTCGCATTCTGTTACCAAAATTCCCAGTGGATGGTTTTTAATTGCCCCTTTTTGGCTTCCTGCGTAAGCGAGGGATGGATGTCGGTGGCGTCTCACCTGGGAGATAGTTCTTTCTATTCGAAAAAGTCCCGCGTGTGGTGGTGGGTGTTTTCATAATATGATCAAATATTCGAACGGCGACCGGATCGCGCGGCCTTCGTGGGGGCTGACCAGACGTCATTCGTTTTCTAAAATTATAGACGGCCGTGAAAACAACATCACTATGAACTTGAGTTGCGAGTTCGGTTGGGTGTAAAAAACCCACTTCAAAAAGAGCATATGTGCGAATTAATTCTTCATTTGGAATACGGGCGCCAGATCCTATTATTTTTTCTTCCACTTGTTTGAGCGATGGAAATATTCCGCGTGGGTCGGTGCGATGGCTGAGAAAATATAGAAGTTCAACCGTGTGTCCGACGGGTGCCATATATGGGAAAGTGGGGTAAGTCATAGTCTTCCATCTTTCTTTTATCAATAAATTACTTCCCTTCTTCAGTCATCTTTTTCAATTGTTTTTGGAGGTTGTGCTTGATCATACTATTTTTAGTGGCCGCAATTAATTCCTCCAAATGATCCGGGTCTGCTTCGATGGCTTGGAAATAAAGCTCTCCATTCGGTCCTTCCATTAATACTTCGATGGTGACTTTTTTCTTTTTATTTAATATTGTATCGCTCATCAGTTTTTTCCTTTTTTCAACTTGCATTAGAACCGTTTGCGTCCGCTTCCTTTTCGTGCGGGCCGCGGTCCGGGCGCTTGCCTAATTCCTATCGATCGTTTCCGTTCTTCTTCTCCTTGTTTGGCTCGGGCCATTGCTTCGGTGTGGGACATGGGTAGGGGTCTTCGCAGGTTTTCATCCACGGCTTTCATCACGTGATCTGCTATCCCTAGACTTCGGAGATAAATACCCAATTCTCGCGAGAGGGGGTCGGTGGAGTTCCCTCCTACTGCGTTGGAAAAAATGAGAGCAGTGTTAGCATCTAAGCGTTGGACTAATTCTGGATTTCGCACGAGGAGATTCGATAACGCCTTGAGATGATCGATTCCCCCAGGATGCGCGAGTCTAGGACGGGTTTTCGTTACTTCTTTTTTGGGTCTCCGATTGTGCGAAACGCTGGATGCGACCATTCGTTTGAGCGTACTTTCAATTAATTTTTCAGTGGTTCCGGTATAGGGAATGCGCGCGCGGGGATCATTCATTCGTGTGAGCATAGCTCGGCGCACTTCCTCGATGAATTGAAAGAGTGTGATCCGATCCCTGAAAAAAATCGTTTCGGCAACGGTTGGAGTATCCGGAAGGAGTTCGGCTGCATTCCTAAAACTAAATTTTCCGGGTTTAAGGTTGACTTCCATTTGCCTAACAATCTCGGCAATCAATGCATCATCTTGCGCGGCCATTCTCTTTCTTGGGAAAATGGAATATTTAATGGTGCAGTCCAAAACGAAGTTTAGATAGGCCTGGACAGAAGGTCGCAACCTTTTTCGAAAAGGTTGATCAAAAGATGGACTACTCAGTGGGTTCTTCAAACCCACGAATAGGCCTGGGCAGAATCGAACTGCCGCCCAATCCATGTAAAGGATTTGTCCTAGCCATTAGACTACAGGCCCTTTTCTCAAATTCTCTTTTCCAGAATGGTTAAAAGCCCCCCTTTCAAAGGCCTTGTATGGAGCACATTCCCCTCGCTGAAATGGTGACATTTTCTCCCAACAAGAATATACCCATTCATCGCTGGTTTTACTATCGCGAGGGCTATTCCAAAGCCTTTGTGGAATGGGCCATTAAATCGTACAAACTCAAAGGTCTCATTCTTGATCCCTTTTGCGGAGTTGGAACCACCTTGCTTGCGGCGAAAGAAAATGGATTGGAGTCCGTTGGGAGTGATGTTTCTCCTCTCGCACGTTTTGTCTCCGAAACGAAAACGAGAAACTATGATGTGGACGCGCTACAAACCGAATTTGTAGAATTGAAAAAAAGAGCATTTGATTTTCCACGCGAGG
>CAYHGC010000033.1:0-10609 GCA_964356075.1 uncultured archaeon | reverse complement strand
AAGTGAGTGGACATTCCGGAAAAGTGGTTCACGCGTGGAGTTCCTCTCGAAATGCGTGGCTGATTGGATTTGCTCCCTTAATGATTGGGGCAATTGTTTCCTTTCTTCTTTTTGCCTGGGCGAAAGATGTGATTGTGTTTAATCCGGGGGCAGGAGTCCTTGGAATCTGGTTGGGTTTTTCCATCGGATTTCATTCCATTCCCTCGCATCAGGACATGCTCAACATCCCCACATCCATTGGGAGGCAGTTTCACCTGCTTTGGTCGGGAGAACGGTCCTTACTCATGAAGCTCGGCAAGACGGTCGTGTATGGACTCATTTGGCCGCTGAGTTTACTCATGGTTGGATTGGCCTGGATCCTCAACGAATCCATTCTCTTTCGGGCCGTTTTGGGTCTGGGGCTCTTCGTCGTGGCGGGGTGAAGGGTTCCTCATTTTTATAGGTGAATTTCCCGTTTCCAGCGATGAAATCCCATACGTTATATCCGGCCGGAATCTTCCTCTTACTTCTCCTCGTGGGGTGTTTAGACGCCCTGTTCGTGGATCCCAATAAAGCCAATCAGAATCAAATTGCGTGCGACGCATTCACGGACATTCCGTCCAAGGATTCATGTTACGCCGGCAAAGCCAAAGACGAAAAGAGCGTCGAGTGGTGTGTTAAAGTCCAAACACTTGAAACAAGGGATCATTGTTACGCCGACGTGGCTACGGCCGCAAGTGATGGAAAGATTTGCTTGTCCATTTCATCGTTTGAATCCCAAAAGAGCTGCGCAAATGCCAACCCTGCGTTTTTCCAGAATCAAGCCGCCTGTGCGGGAGTCGATTTGTCCGTTCAAGACGCGTGTTATCGTCACTCCGCCCGCATTTTGTTCAAAGAATCCGCCTGTGAGTTTGCGGGAACCATGAAGAACGCCTGCTTGCAAGACGTCGCCGTGGCCGCATTGAATCCTGCGATTTGTGACATGACCACATCGAGCGACGCCAAAGAATCCTGCTTCGTGGCCAGCGCAGCCATTTCAAACAACAGCACGGCATGTCAAAAGATTGCCGATCAGATTGCCCGCGAAACATGTTTGATTACCGTGGCAGAGAATCAGGGGAATGCCACCATCTGTGAATTGATTGAAACCCCCGCGTACAAATCTACGTGTTTAGGAAACGTCACCACCGCACTAGACAATAGTTCCGTCTGCCAAGGACAAACCACCGTGTCGCAGCGCGACAGCTGTTATTCGTCGCAAGCCCAGCAAACCAAGCAAGTGGGTTGGTGCGAGATGATTATTTCCCAGACGAAGCGCGATGCGTGCTATTCGCAAGTGGCCGCGGCGATCGGGGATGAAGGAATATGCAATCAGATCATCGATGGTACCGTGAAGAGTGCCTGCGTAGAAGCAGTGGCCACCACCCAAAGTAGCATTGCATCCTGTAACACGTTGAGCGGTGTCACCAAAGACACGTGCATTACCGGCCTGGCCATTAAGCTCAAAGATTATCATTTGTGTCAAAAAGTAACCACGCAAACGGACACCAAAAACTACCAAGACGAATGCCTCATTAAGGTCGCGGCGGACACCAATTCCATTTCCACGTGTCAGCTGATCTATGGGATAGAAACCGAACAGTCCTGTTTGAGTAATGTGGGAGTAACCGGCCTTTCGACCGTGGCGTGTGGACTCATCACCGATGAAGATGAACAAGACAGTTGTTACCTCCAAGTGGCCAGCGGGAAAAAGGATACTTCCGTGTGCGAGCTCATTCAAACGAAGGCGGTCCACGATTCCTGCATCAAAGGAGTGGCAGTCGCACTAAAGGATGCGTTGTTATGCGAGAAGATTACGAATACAACGGAACAAGACGCATGTTATGTTGCGGTTTCCGCGGATGTGAAAGACAAATCCACCTGTGAAAAGATCGTAGATAAAGTGGAAAAGAACACCTGTATTAGTGAAGTGGCAATATCGCTAAACGACTGGGAATACTGTTTGAAAATGACCACCAGCGATCCGCTGCCAAAATATGAATGCTTGACCGAAGTCGCCAGTAAGATCGGGGACTTCGAACCCTGTACATTTGTTATTTCGCAGGTCGAAAAAGGAATCTGTTACGCCAAGGCCGCCCTGATTAAGCCCGACTTTGATGGATGTAACCAAGTTCCCATCAAGCAAGTCGTGGATATGAACGAAGCACACATGGCGCGAGACAATTGTTGGAATTATATGGCAGACCACGGAAACAGTCCCGAGCTCTGCCAATACATTTACACGACCTCCATTAAGGAGAGTTGTTCATGAAGCGAAAATCAAAATCCAAGACGGAATTACAGTCCTGGTCCGATGCCTCGACGAGAGACATGATGAAGTATTATTGGAATAAGCTCAAAATCGACCGACGCATTACTATTCTGTGGGCGGTGGAAATGATTCTCGCCGTGATGATCGGGGCATCAATTGCCATCTACTTAGATCCAGAGTGGAACGTCGTCCCCTTCCCATGGAACGTGATTGCGTTTGGGATCATGCTCGGAATTGCCATTCTCATTCACCGTCGCACGCGACCGTTTAGAATGGCGCGAAAAATCAAAGGAAAAAAAGGTCTAGTTTAAGGTCTTTAGTCGATTCCAAAAAAAACTAAAAAAAAGGAACGGCCGAAAACGGCGGCCGACTCCGAGTGCTCCACGCGAAAGTTAGCGTCGTCGCTTGGTTGCTTTCTTTTTCGTGGTGCGGCGGCGTGTGGTTCGGCGTTTAGTTGTTCGCTTCTTCACAGCTGCTTTTCGTTTTCGTGCTGCCATTTTTTTCATTCCTCCATGAGAAATTAATAAAGACACGCAACGTTTCGTCCTATATAAAGGTTTGCTACATTCCATTTGTGATGAAAAATGTAAAATCGCGCACCAAAATCAAAAAAAATCGTGCAAAAAAGAAAAAAATCGTGCGCGTGTTGGCTATGGGAACGTTTGATTTGGTTCATCCCGGACATTTATTTTATTTAGAACACGCCAAAAAGCACGGCACACACTTGAGTGTAATCGTCGCACGTGATGACACCGTGAAGCGTTTCAAGAAACATTTTCCACTATTTGACGAAAAATCCCGATTGAAGATTGTTTCCGCATTGAAAGTGGTCGATCGCGCCCTTTTGGGAAGTAAAACCAATATGATTGATCGCGTGGTGGAAGTAAATCCACAGGTGGTGGTGATGGGATATGATACACTGGTTAAAACACACGAACTACTGCGCAAATTTGCCTCCCGCGGAATCAATCCTTTAATCGTTCACGTTCCGGCCTACAAACCGAGCAAATTCAAATCGTCCGTATTGAAGAAAGAATTGCGCAAAAACAAAAAGCATTAGTCTTTCCAGAAGATATCCACGTGATCCGTGCGAAAACGTTGATTGACTTTCGTCTCGACAAACGATTGTTTTCGCCCCGCGCGATGCTCGATTAATCCCTGCCACGCAATCATAGCCCCATTGTCCATCGCATAGGGCTTGGGGACCACATGCAATTCCGCGCCACGTTCTTCACACAATATTTTGAGCATCTCGGAAAGGGACTTGGACGCCGCAACGCCACCGGTAACCAAAACTTCTTTCTTTTCCGTATGCGCCAGGGCTCGTTCAGTGGTTTCGCAGACCATGGAAAAGGCCGTGTGCATGAATGAATAACACAAATCGTTTTCATCGTGCTTTCCAATTTGGCGCATCGCTTCCGTAAGCAGTCCAGCAAAAACGAGATCCATTCCTTTGACGGAATAGGGGAGTGGAATGAGTTTCTTTCCAAGGAAATACTTTTGATCAATCACCGGCCCTGCGGGAAAACCGTATCCCATTTTGCGACCAAACTGATCCAGGGCATTCCCCACTCCCATGTCGAGGGTTTCCCCGAGAACGCGGTACTTTCCATTCTCTTCCGCAATGATTTGGGTGTTCGCCCCCGACGTGTACACGACCACGGGATCCTTACACCCTGTTTTGGCCTTTCCGATCGAGATGTGGGCGACGCAATGATTAACTCCCAATAATGGAATTCCATACCGTGAAGAGAGATACCGCGCCGTAATCGCCCCGACGCGCAAACAGGGACCGAGTCCCGGTCCTTGCGCGAATGAAATGATATCAATATCCTTCATCGTGCACTTGGCGGCTGCCAGCGCGGATTCCAATACGCCTTTCGCATTGTTCAGATGAAACTCAGCCGCGAGACGAGGATGAATTCCCGCATCTGGATTCGTATAGGCCTTTTTTTCGTTCGCGAGGATAGTACAGTGTTCATCCACAATCCCAACGCCGAACGTGTGGGCTGTGCTTTCCAAACCAAGTGCGTGCATACGGTATCAACTTCACGCCTGAATAAAAAAGACCGCTAAAACGTTGTAGAGAAAGTGTGCAATTAACCCGGGATAGATCGACCCGCTTTTTTCTCGTCCGAGAAAGAGAACAATCCCCCCAACGAGTGCGGCCGCGATTTGAGTAACCGATCCGTACCCGGCATGCATGATCGCGAAAAGAGGAATGCTGAACGTTCCAATTATCGTTTGAAGAACTCCTCGAAAAAACAATTCTTCTCCAGCCGCGGAAAGGATGAGTTGAACGATTCCAGAAAAGGGTTCGCGTGCAATCGTATCAATGCTCGCATCCACTTCCTGCATGTCGTGAATGCCCAGTTGTTCAGCAATAATGCCGGTCGCAAATGCCACCCCTAATAGCGCGATGAGAATCAAAAATGCCCATTGAGCGAAATGAACAAGCGATCGCGGTTTACCAAACCAGTTTTTGAATGGAACAAGACGCGCCACAAGAAGCGAGACGAAAATAAAAAAAAAGGGAAAAAGGAATGCGTTGAGCTCAAGCGAGAGCAGGAGCATCACGCCTTCTTCCATTCCGTAAATCCACAGCTTCCGCACGTGGCGCGAGATTCATGTTGCGCCATGAAAATACCCGGTCCGCACTTGGGGCACGCACGGGCTTTGCGCTTGACGTCGTGTCCGGTGACCGTATACAAAGTAGACTTGCTTGTTTTCTTGGGATTATCCCCTGCTTTTTTACCTGCTTTTTCTGCCATGATTAGGCCTCCTTCTTAGCTTCGTTCGGTTTAGCGTCTTTTACCTCAATCACTTCACCGTGTTTCTTTCGCATGAATGAAGGTTCTATTTTTTTCAGGTCTTCAATCGAATCATATCGCTTGGCAAATCCCACAATGTGCATGGATCCAAACTCATGAGTAATATCATCAATAATCACCAAGTCTTCCGTCGCGCCCAATTTAGCCGCGAGCTCTTTTCTCACTTCGTTTCGGGTGGGGGTTTTCTTCACGTGAAGGATTTCAAAGTTCAGCTCTTCGCGATGCAGGAGCGTGTTCTTTTTTCGTCCTTCCATTTCAATTTCCATATTCAGTTCCCCCGTTTTTCTCCGTATGTTTATCGACTCAATCGTAAGGCGTATTTTCCGTTGGATTTTATTCCCATCTTCTGGGCGATTTCGGATTTCTCCGGATTCACGAAGAAGACAAATCCCGACCAGAACGTGGTCAAGTCCGTGCTTTTACACATGGGACATTCTTTCACGTCTTCGGATAATTTGTGACAGACGCGGCAGGCTTTTTCCTTCATTCGGAGTCGCCTCCCTTAGGGGGTGCTTTTCCTTTCAAGGGGGCGCGGACCACTTTCTTCATTTTGGCCCACTCTTTTTTCCCTAGTCCGGGTTGACGCATCGTCAAACCGATTTTGGAATCGGGAATGGTGTTTTTCATGGAAACGGAAACAATTCGCGCGGTGACTTGATCGCCGATTTTGAGTGTGCGTTTAGAGTCGCGTCCCACAAATCCGGGCAAGTTGGCATCATACGTAATGAAATCGTCCGCAATCTGCGAAACGTGAATCAATCCTTCTAAGGGACCGGTTTTCAAAAAGGCACCAAATTCGGTGGCCTCGGAAATCATTCCTTCCACCGCTTCATTGACTTGCGGCTTGTAAACAAGTAACGTAATTTCGGAATCAAAATACGCGGAAGCATCGCCCGGAACAATCTTTCCTTCGCCTCGACGTTTAGCATCCGTTACCGCGACGATAACGCCCAAGTCTCCGTCGACCATTCCTTCGAAGTCGCCGCGAACAATATTCAAAATCGATTCGTTCAAGTTCCCTGAAAATTTAGAAGGAGGTACTCGGATGGTGTCGCGGACTTTGGCTTGTAAATACATCGAAAAACCTCGTTGGTTGAATGGTTATAACCAGGCCAAATACTTGGACTGGCGCACTACAATAGCCCGCTGGGGAGCGTTTTTAAGGCTTTGTCTGAGAGCCCGGTCATTGGTCACAATAATGTACCCTTTCGCTGCCAGATCACGCAATGCATCATCCCCGGATGAAGCCGTGGCACTCACGATTTTGACCTTTCTTTTTTTCACCAATTCGAGTGCGATGCGCGCCGCAACGCCGGTTTTTCCCCGTTCGGTTGCAAGGGTTTGAAGCTCCTGCACCACCTGGATGGGCACCACGCAGGGCGCGCGTCCCACTAATTCGTCCAGTTGTTCAAAGACTGGAATTTTGAGTCGCGTGATGTCGAGCAAAATGTTAGTATCGAGTGCAATGATTGGAATGCGGGATGTGAGCGGGATGAAATTCCTCCCAATCATTCATGTAAAACCATCGTTTATATAGCCGAATGATCCCGTCAGATTTAGCATAGCCCCGGGAGGCGTTTGGAATATGGAATGGTTTGCATTTGTTGATCAACCCGCCGAGGAGTTGGCCAAGTATAAGAAAAAAGGAAGCTTGGGAGAAGGAATCAAAACCTATGCATTGTTTGGAGCGTTAGTTGGTCTCGCGTTGGCCATTGGACTATTGGTTGGAATTGGATTTTTACCGCAGAGCGGACCCTTCGCCGGATTTGGAATCGCATCGGTAGTGATTCTTCCCATTTTGTTTGCCCTCATTAGTGTAGTAGTTTCACTCATCGCGACCGGATTAACCTGGATTGCGGCCAAGATTTTTGGAGGAGATGCGACGTTTGGAAATCATTATTATTTGACTTCACGCATGGTCTGGCCCATTTTTGGAGTGGGGGCATTATTGCAAGCCCTTTCATTGGTAATGGGAGTAGTCATCTTGCCCTTCACGATCATCTGGACCATTTACAGTGTGGTCATCAACACCGAAGTCGTGAAAGCCGCGCATGGATTGACGACATTCCGCGCATATCTTTCATGGGTAGTTCCCATTTTGGTGTTGACGGTGATCCTGTTCATCGTGTTCGCCGGCCTTCTATTTGCGTCGGGATTCGTTCCTCCAATTAATAGCGGGATATAATCATTCAATGAAATAGTGGGGGAGGAAAATAATCCTCCCATTCTTTTTCTTTTACTCACACAATAATAACTAAAAAATAATTAATGAAGCGCGCCCCACCCGGCGAGTCGCCAGGCGGCTTTGTCGCGGCGGGAAATGGCGATCTTTTGTCCTTTTTCGATGACCATTTTTCCTTTCAATTGAATATCCAACTGATTCTTCTTCTGGGAAATCACTTCCCCCACTAATGTGTTCGTTCCAATCGTCAACACCATGAGCTCACGCACGTGCGGCGCGGGCAATCGCTCCCCAATTAATCGGGGAAGTTCGTTCCATTCCATCCAAAACCGATCGATGGGTTTGGGAATGCTTCCGGGTTCGCATAAAATTTGTCCTTTGAATTTGTCCATGCTCGTAATGCCGGGATCGAGCATCGTTCCCACGGCAATCAGCCCTCCCGCGTGTGCGGTCATAAGGGATCCTTCCGCAATGTTGATGGATTGGACTTCAATTTGAAATGGCACACCATTGTTCCCCGGCGTGACTTCGACTTTTTTTCCGGGAGTGAGGGTTCCTTGGATGATGCTCCCTCCTAATACGCCTCCTTTCAGCGCATCGATGGGGGTGCCGGGTTTGTTGACGTCAAATGATCGGGAAACGTACATTTTCACGGGCATTTTTTCATCGTGTTTTGGAGTGGGAATGATTTCTTCGATGAGTTGAATGAGCAAATCCGTGTTCGCATTAAAGTTGGCCGAGATGGGAACCACGGGCGTGGTTTCGTATCCATATTCTTTCAAGAATTTCACAATCTCAGCATGCGATTCAATCGCGCGCACGCGATCCACTAAGTCCACTTTGTTTTGGACCACAATGAGATTTTTGATTCCCGCAATGTGCAACGCCATCAAGTGTTCGGCCGTACGGGGTTGCGGACACGGTTCGTTCGCGGCAATCACAAGCAACGCGCCGTTCAGCAATGTTGCGCCGGACAGCATCGTCGTCATGAGGGTCTCGTGCCCCGGTGAATCAATGAATGAGACCTTTCGCAAGAGTTTTCCTTTGACTCCATTCTTCTCGGGAGTCGCGCCGTATTTTTCAGCTCCGCTCATGCCGGGGTATTCATAGAATGTCGCGTCCGCGTATCCTAAGCGAATGGAAATTCCGCGCTTGAGTTCTTCCGAATGCGTGTCGGTCCATTTACCCGACAAGGCCTTTGTGAGAGACGTTTTGCCATGGTCCACGTGTCCCGCGGTGCCAATGTTGACCTGCGCTTGCAAGGGTCCAGCGTGAGACGCGTGTCCGTGTTTTTCGGCTTTCTCATGCGAAGACGTTTTCGTCGCGGGAGCGTGCACCACTTCGGCGTGTTGCGCTGCGAGTGCTTCTCCCGATGCCGCCAAACCCGATTTCTTTTTGGTCTTGGGTTCCTTTTTCACGGTTGGAGTGGAAACTGCATCCGGATTTTCCGAAACGGTTTCGTCTACTATTTTCTTGGCACGGGGCATACGATGAGTGAAAGGATCAGAAAATGGCTATAAAGCCATCTCCCTACGCTTTCTTCTCCTCTTTTTTTTCCTTCGGTGCTTGCGGCAGCAATTCGTCTAAGGATTGACTTCCGTAGGTGGTGACTTTGATGTTCACCTGGTGGATATCCTGTGCGATCGTGTTTCCGCGCAAGGGTCGCTTGCGTCGTTCCCCTTTAGCTCCTTTACGAAATCCCACTCCAGGGTAAACCAAGAGTTTTTTTCGTCCGGTTCCGGGAAAGTTACTTCGCATCGGTGTTCCGGTTTTATCCGATCCACCGGTGACAGTTCCTTTGTACCCATCCAATCCGACTTCGCTCAAATCCACTTCATTTCCTATTTTTTTCCCTACAAACGGAGTGGCTTCCATTTTCTTGGCATAGGCCTTTCGTGTTTTCGGGTCTGATATGACAATGTGCATGTTCCTCATTCCTCCTGTGATGTGTTACTGACTGAGGATTGTAAGGCGATGATGGTGGAAAGAAGCTCCTTTTCATCGCTTGATAAATTAATTTTTTTGAGCAAATCTTGCATGCCGTCCGTGATGCGCGTGAGAAGAACGTCGTTCTCGTTGAGGTTGCGTGTCACTGTGGCTCCGTCGATGGATACGGCCACTTCTTCATCGGTCTTCGCTTCCTGCACCGATTCGGACTCCACTTGAATGTTTTGCACACGCCCGATAATTTCTCCCTTCTCATTCATGACTTCCGCACCCACTTTCAGGCGGCCGATTTGGATACGCACGCCAATAACTGCCGGTTTAGAGTTGCGAAACGTGTATCCCGGTAAATAAACAAACTTACACGGAAGGATCGCCTTCTCCAAGAATGCTTTTTGCTGTGCCGCTTTTTCGGACTCAACCCATTTTTTGTAATCCTCGGAAAGAGAATAGACAATGTTGCTTTCGAACACTTTCACGCCGGCCTTCTCCGCATCTTTGCGTGCGTCTTCAGGAATACTCGTACTGAACGCAAACACCACTCCCAAAAAGGGATCCTTGTTGTGCAGCGCCGCCGCTTCCATAATATCGCGCCGTGTAACGTCGCCCACGCTCGCGCGCTTGACTTTGATTCCATGCGACTGCATGAGTTTCAACAGCGCTTCCAAACTTCCCAATGTATCTGTTTTGACAATCGCTCCAATCGCATCCGAATCAATCGTGATGCGCTTCACTTCTTTTTCAATTTGTTCGGCTTCGTTTCCAGTAGAAACCACGAGCAACGGACTTCCGGCCACGGCCTCTTCCAATCCCGGCGCGGAGATTTTGACTCCGGCAGCGGCGTGAATTTCCTCGACACGAATCCACTTTTCATTCATGCGCGAATCCGCCGCAATGTTGGGTTTCAATAACGAGCGGATTTTAGTTTGAATCACCCCATTCTTTCCTGCAACGGCAATTGTGTCGCCGACTTTCAACATTCCATCATACAAAATAACATCGAGTGTGGTTCCCAATCCCTTTTCGTCGCGCACTTCCAACAGGGTTCCTTTTCCGGGGGTATTGGCTTGCACTTTGAGGTTTTCTTCTAAGAATTTTTGCGCGAGCCCCGACAAAAAGACCAATGTTTCCGGCAACCCTTCTCCCGTAATCGAGGAGACGGGAATGAGAGCTAATTCTTTCGTGGAATCACGAATGCGGTCGAATCGCTCGGCGTTGAATCCGTGTTCAAATAACTTTCCAACAATAATGTACAATTTTTCATCCATTTTTTTCTTCGCGGAATCCGATTGGTTTTCTTGATTGGCTAAAAAGGACCCGGGTGCGGATTCGTACCCTATTCAAAAAAAATTTTTGTAAGGG
>CAYHGC010000032.1:0-10650 GCA_964356075.1 uncultured archaeon | reverse complement strand
TGACCAAAAGGTATTTATACTCGCTTTGGTTATCAAACACAGCGAGGTTGAATGTATGGCTTCCATGAAAATCCCCCTGGTTTTCGAACATAGCGAGTCATCTTCGGTATCGAACGGACTGTTTGAACGGGTGGTTCCCCCTTCCGGACAAACGGTTGCGGATTCCAACCTCGCATGGGCAAAAAAGGTTGGGCGCGGAAAACGAGACTCGGATTCAATCCCCACGAACCGAACCACTCCCTTTCCCCCCAGTCAGTCCCCGAATTAAACTTCCGGGTGTTCGCGGCCGGCACCCCCTGCAGCCGCGTTCCCCTTTTTTTTTCTTGTATTGAGAAAATCTTTATAGGGCCAAAACCAACCAACACCCATGTCTCGTTCTATTAACTCAACAAAACCCGCTAAACGAGGTAAACCGTTAACGTTGGTGATCACGGGCACACCCGGAACGGGGAAGACTCAACTGGCTCAATTCCTGAAAAAAAAGATGAAGTTTCACGTTTTGGAAGAAAAGTCTCTCATTCAAAAGCACGGTATTGGAACCTGGGATAAAGAAATGAACGAGTGGGACGTGGACGTTCAACACTTGAAAAAAGCCATTCTCCAGGAATTGAAAAAAATCAAAAAATCAACATTAATCGTCGGGCATTTGTCCTGCGAAATATCCCTGCCCGTAAATGGGGTCATCGTGTTGAAAACCCCAGTCAAGGAACTCGAAAAACGATTGCGGGCGAGAAAGTATTCCGAGGTCAAAATCCAAGACAACTTATTCTGTGAAGAAACCAAGTATGTTGAAATCCGCGTACGGAAACACTACGCCGGCAAACCCATCCGCGTGATTTCCACCGGCAGGCCTAAAAAGGTGGTTAATGATACCATTGGGGCCTGGATCAAAGCCCACATTCGAACGTAAAGGGGGAAATGAAGTGAAATATTGGATCGTGTTGTCCGTTGTTTTAGGAGTACTACTCACTCCATCTGTTTTTGCCGCGGTGTTATCCGAACAATCCTTGACGGAAGTCGGATTCAACGGGATGCAAATAACTGGCACTCAACAGGAATGCGAAACCATTTCCGTTCCCTCGTTTGCGATCGAAAATGATACGGATGATCTCGTGCTGACCCTGCATCCGGCGTTCAATCCCGTTACCGAGTTCGACGCGAATGTTGCGGTATATGTGGGAAATGATTCCACGCCCTACGTTTCATTCTTCGCCCGCGACGTTTTTCCCGAAACGGGAAACGTGCACGTGTTATTGCCTTCATCCCTTGCGGAAACAAATGAAACGGTGACCGTTTGCGCGAAAGGATCTCCGTCGTTGGAAAGTTTGAACGTTTCCTCCGAAGGAATGATTGGCGTATACCACCAACCCCGATTCAATGAAGAAGGAAGTTTTTCCACCCTCATCGCGGGGGAAAACCCTAAACTCGGAGAAGAAATTGCGATTCAAGTCTACTTACACAATGATGGTGGAGAAGCGGTGTTGGTGAACATCGATTATCGAAAATACCAATTGGATTACATTCCCTTATTGAAAGGAGAAACCGGATTTGAAGGCGTCATTCAGCCGGGTGAAACGAAGATCATCACGTATCATATCAAACCCTTGCGCAGTGTTTCCATTCTGTTACCTCCGGCCGTGTTAACCTATACGAATATTTTCGGAGAAAAAGTCACCCAAGAAAGCACACGTGCCTTTCTCAATGTCGCCGCGCCCGAATTCAACATCAACGGGGCGTTTTTGGTTCCCAAGAATCGAATCAATGTGAATGAAGCCATGTCCGTGCGCTGGGTCGCACAGAACGAGGGGATTCACCCCATCAGCGGATTCAATGCGGACTTCATGATTACCCCCGCAGGGAACATCTCCCCTTCCTCGCTGACGATTGGAGAAATCTCTCCCTCGAACTCGGTGAGTCAGAACTTTACGCTCGCGTTTTCCCAACCCGGAACGTACACGCTTACCTGCGTGTTAAGCCCGGTGGACGATCCCTCCATTACGACGAACTGTCAAAGCGCCGTTATTGAAGTGGTGCCGGATAACATGGGCATTACGCTGTTGTTCTCCTTGCTCTTGCTTGGAATTGCCATCGCCGTGTATGCGTACATTTACATTTTACCCGAACGCAGACGCGAAGAACCACCCAAGCCCCGACAACGATTCCACCACAAAGGGTAATTCGTTTTCCGTTTCGTGCTTGAAAGCGAGAAATTTATAAGGCGTGGGCCACCCATACTAGTGTAATCACATCGGTTTGTTGAACATGCATACAGGAAATAACATCCCATTCTCGTTCTCGAATACTGGTTTATTTTCCCCGCAAGTACTTGCCCGTCTTACTCTTTTCTGGAATTTTGTGCAAAATTCCAACTCAAAAAATACCCATTCAATTGGAGGAAAGCCCCTATGATGAATAACAACTACCAGAACGATGATCGACGCCGCGCGTCGTTTGGACCCGTCCCCGTGAAGGAAGGAGACACCTACGATGTCACGATCGAAGGAATCGGAGAGAAAGGAGACGGAATTGCCAAAATCCAAGGATTTGTCATTGTCGTTCCCAAAACCCAACAAGGACAACGCGTGAAAGTCAAAATCACGGCTGTGCGCGGGAAGGTTTCCTTTGCCGAAGTAGTTGGAGAAGGGGCACCGGCTGAAGAAACACCTGCTGCCGAAGGATCGGAAGACTCCGACTCCCACGACGACATGGAAGATGACGAAGAACAAAAATAGGTTAATGTTAATTGAACTTTTTTAGAACGTTCAAAAAATAGAAAAAGGAGGGGTGTCTTTCCACCCCCACTCTTATTTTTTTATTTTCCATTATCGCTTCTTTTTCTTTTTGGCTAATTTTCGTTTGAAAGAGGTTGTGTGCGAAGCGTTTCCGCGTCCGTTCAACACTCCGGAATCCTTGACGGTTTCCGCAAACAAAATGTAGGCGGTCATCCACCATAAGTATCCTGCTGCGGCGAGGAACAATGCCGATAACACGTTGAATTCAGGAATGGAAAGAATAGCGACCAATCCTAAGAGAACGATCCCATAAGCCAACAAGAGCAACCAGGTCACCCAATACTCGGCCGTGGTTACAACTCGCATGAGCTTGGAGAATTCAAACGCGGAGCCGATCTTCTTGTCGTGCGCAAACAACTGAATTCCAACCGGGGCCATAATGGACGCAAGGAACCCTGTGATGAGGGTGATGATTCCAAGAACACCTGTTCCAGCGGCCAGCATGAACAACTGATTGATCGCTAACAGCGGACGTGAGGCCATCGTGGCAATCATGTCAAAGAAAAACGTAAAGGGCAGCTTGGTTGCCATCATCAACACGATTAACGCGGGCAAAAAGAACAGGACCGCCACCACCAATGCAATCAATCCCGACAGAAACAAATCAATAAAATCATCGAAATGAGGCATGGTTTCATGATTCTGCTGCGTTCTCCGAGCGGTTTCAATTCCCAACCCGTGCAACAAGGGTCGCAAGGGTAAAAACACCATGAAAAATATTCCCAAAACAATCGTGACCGGGTCGGTACGCAGGGGGCGCTTAACCGCCTCGACAAAATCCATCATATGTGTTTTCCTCCTAACGCTCCAAATCCCGCCGCATGACTCATGACGCGCGGGGTGTTTTCTTTCTCGAGCAAACGATTCTCGTTTATAAACCACTTCGTTTTTCCTTGGGAATTACATGGAAAATTAAAGACGTCGGATGTCTATTCTCTTCATGCCTCTCGAGGAAAAGAAGATGAGCGAACCACTCCGCACACGACTGCACAAGTTACACGTGGAAAAGGCCTGCGGTGCCGTCGTGTATCGGGGAAAAAAATTCGTATTACTCAAACCGACGAAATCACGTAACTGGAGTTCGCCTAAAGGACGAATGGAAAAGGGAGAAAATGAAGAACAAACGGCGCGTCGGGAAATATTTGAAGAAACCGGATTGAAGAATTTAGTTTTTCATCCGACGTTTCGAAAAGTCAACAAATACACGATGATGCGGGAAAATGGACCCATTGAACGCCATGTTATTTTTTTCCTTGCCGAAAGCAAGAGCGGGGACGTCGTCCTCTCGGAGGAGCATTCGGCGTTCGAATGGTTGTCGTTTGAGGCCTCCATTCACCGCGTCCACTTCCCGGCGTTGAAAGCCATCCTCTTTTGGGCGTCGAAAATACTCGATCCTGCATTCGAACTCACGCCGAGCAAGAAAGAACCCGATTCTAAAAAGAACGGAAACCGCTCCCCAGGAATGTAACGCGTTTACGGGAATTCTCCGAACCAAATCGGCGAAGCTTAAAAACCAGCGGGAGATAATGAGTGGCATGACCTCCATGAATGACTTCAAAATGCCCCTCGTTATTATTGGAATAATCGGACTGCTCGTGTTGAGCGGATGCGTCAATCCCAATCCTCAACACCCGGATCAAAACCCGGACTCGCAGCCGGATCCCGTTGACAGCGAATGGGTCTATTATGCACCCGTTCAAGCCCCCACGAATCCATGGCAGGTGAATGCGACTCCCGTCTCGGATGAATATTCGGAAATGGATCAAGTGAATGCGTGGTTGCACGCGAGTGGGATTTCATTTCAACACGCGGGATTTATTCCGCATGACGATGTAACCTGCGCCGCACTCAATTGTGCGCGCGGGGATTATTTGATCATTCATCCTTCGGATAACATCAATCAAATCAAACTCCACACGCTCGGATTCAAGGATTACACGGAAGTCGGAGTGATTACTTCGGGAGAAAATGGAAACGTGAGCATTACGATGGTGAATGCGAGCAGCGAAACCATTTACTACGGCGGATGTAATGATTTCACCTTCCAAAACGAATCGAAAGTAGGAAGTCCGAACTACAAACCATTCATCGTGCCCAAAACCTGTATTTGGGAAGGAATCCCATCCAAACTTCCAGGTGGAGATAGTATTTCATTCAACTACACGATCACGGATCCCGGAATCTGGACGGTGGTGTTCGGATATGGAACGAAGTGTGTGGAAGGACAACCTCTCAGCCAAGCGAACTGCGAACAAACCAGCGTCGCGTATTCGTTCCCCATTGACGTTTCATCGTACGGAACCGCTACTGAAGTGTACATGATCTATGACATTAAGCAGTGTCACACCAACCCCTGGCAGGGAGGAACGGACGCGCCCGACCTGTCGATTGAAATGGATCAGCAAATGTTCAGTCAATGGGTTAATGATCTTGGATTGCATCCCCTTTCCATTTCATATGTGCCGGCCGAACCCAATACGATTGTTTGCTTATCCTGCGCATGCTCGAGCGGAAGCTATTATCAGATCGTGATTCCGGTGGAAGAACAATCTGCCGCTGAAGGAGCGGGATTTACCTATAACGGAGCGTATTTTCCTACGCTTACTCCGCCCGCCTACCATGATGCGATGTGGTTCGTGTATACACCTTTCCAATGCTTCTCGAATCAGTGGAACGGAGACAAAGTTCCCGTGCATTCGGTCGAAAAAGACATGGAATTAATGAAAGTCTGGTTGGAAGAACAAGGGGTCGCGGTTGATTATTTAGCATTCATTCGCGGCGTGAGTTTGAGCGCCCAATGCACGAAGCTTTCTACCGACAAATACGCGGTTGGAATTCTCGATTCTGCAGATGCGGATATTCTTACCGGATTAGGATTTGTGGGCGCGGGAAAATCACAAGTGACATTATTCACCGACACAACGAATACCAAATCGATTTCGTTGATCTACAAAACCAAATTCTGCGCCGGCAATCCGTGGGGTGAACCTTCACTCGATGAAAGCAACCCGGCCGAAGTATCGGTGGCCGTCACACAATGGTTAGCTAGACAAGGGGTGGAAAGCGAGGGATCGCCCTCCATTCATACCGTAGGAGCATCCTACAGCGGCACCTGCGACACGGATTCAGGATTAGCCGTATTCGTTACCGTTCCCGCGTGGAGCGAATCGCACCTGGGAGCAAATGGATTCTCTAAACCTTCCACTCAATTTACACTCAACGCGGAAAAATCTCAAATTTATCCCGTCGTAGAAGTGGAAAACGAAGAAGCCACCTTTACGTATTCATTCATGCAATGAGAAAACGTCCCTTGGCAGAATGATGTGACCCAAGCGAATACGCCGAAACAACACGAAGTGCAACTAACGGACTGGTTAACCGAAAAATCCATCATTCCAAGCTTCGTGGAATATACTCCTTCTCCTGAAGGATTTTCAACGTGCGCCGCATGCAAAGTATGTGGGACGGGAGAACGTATGAAAATTATTATTCCCGCGAGCGGAAGCGAAACCGTGCAAGCATTTGGATTTGAACTCGTTACAAACTAGTCCAACCATCCCTTGGCACGAAAACTCACCACGTCGTTTCGCGACACGATCAGGTGGTCGTACAATTCTACTCCCACCCACTTCGCGCCCTCCATTAACTGCTTGGTGAGCAACACGTCTTGCGGACTAGGGCTTACATCTCCTGACGGGTGATTGTGTACGATTACCACTCGCGCCGCATTCTGACGCGTAACATAGGAAAGAACATCGCGCGGGTTCAACTCCACTCCGACGGTACTTCCTCGATTCCATTCAAGGGGGAAACCTACACTATTGTTGCGCAAATCCAGGCAAATAACAAACGCATGTTCTTCTTTCGCATTCCGAATGCGTGAAAAAATAAAATCAAGTGCTTCGTCCAGCGTGCGGGGTTCGATTTGGGAATGGTTTGATCGTCGACACACTTCTACTACGGTCTGTAACGTTATCCGCTGCACTTTTCCTATTTCCTTCGGGCGTTTTTCCACCGAATTCAATGTTTGTTCCAGCAAGGACCAATCTCCATGGCATGCCGACCATAATTCCCCTGCCAACACGACTGCACTCTTTCCTTTTCGACCGGTGCGGAGGAGAATGGCCAAAAGTTCGACGTCCGAAAGGACGAATATTCCTTCTCTCCACGCTCGCTCACGCGGACGATCATGGAGGGGAATGTCTTTCACGCGCATGCAAGGGGGAGTTATCCCATTCCAACAAAAACCCACGATAAAATATACATAAAAATTGGGGGGGGGGGTTTGATTAAAAATTCCAACTCGATGGAGTTGGAATGAAGACGAATGTAAACCGTCCGGTTACCGTTGTTGCTTTTTTTGATTTTGTGTGCCCGTGGAGTTATCTCACCAAATCTCGCGTCGAGCGGGCGTTGCATCGAACGAAAACAAAAGCGATTGTTCAATGGGTGCCGTTTGAATTGTATGAGCACAACGGAAACCATCGCGTGCACCGGAGAAAAATAATGGGAAATGAACATTTAACAAAAGTGTACGCGCAACTGCACGAATTAGGGATGCGTGAAAACCTACTCATTCAACATCCGCGCTACGAACACAGTTCCCGACGCGCCCTCACCGGATTTTTGTACGCCCAAAAGAAAGGAGTAGGAAATCGATATCTCGACGAAATATTCGCCCACACGTTTGAACATGTGAATGAAATTTCCTCGCTTGCACTATTAGGACGCGTCGCGGTGAAATTGGGATTGGACGCGGAAGAAATGATTACGTTTATTGAAAAATCATCCAATCAAGAACTGATTCAGCGATACACCAGTGAGGCGAAACAGAACGGCGTGCGAGGGTTGCCCACGTATATTGTGAACGACCTCCCCGTGACGGGCGCCCTCTCAACCAATGACTGGGTGGATATTTTTCAATCCGCGCAACGAAATGAAATGCCCGCGTTTTTGCTTCCACTTCCTAAAAAAATAATTCCACCTTCTGCTCCTCGAAAGAAAAAAACAGTGAAAACGATCACGAAAACGGTAACCATTACCAAAATGAAAAAGACCACCATCCAAAAACGTTCACCGGCTAAAAAACATAAAAAGAAAACCAAAAAACGCCGGTGAAGAGCGTGTTTATAATCGGATGGTCACCCATCCTTACTGAAACCGTATGCCCAAAGTCAGTAAGCCCTCCTCTCGAGGCAAAAAAGCCGAAAGCGCGAAGCCTGTGAAGCAGACCGCATTGCCGGTGTCAACCGAAGAAGCGCCGGTGCACGCCAAACCCGCTCACGCGACTGAACACGCTCCTTCATCTGCAGCTAAAAAAATAGACTTAGAAGAAAGCCAAACCTTTGCCGATTTTGGACTGCCTCCATTAATCCTTCAATCGCTCTCCGAAAATGGATTTGAACATCCGACCCCCATTCAAGCCCACACGATTCCGCTCATTCAACAAAACAAAGACGTGCTGGGACAAGCCAAAACAGGAACGGGAAAAACCGCCGCGTTTGGAATTCCTATTTTAGCGAAGATTCACACGTCGGGAAAAGACCCCCATGCTATTATTGTCGTTCCCACGCGCGAACTCGCGCTGCAGGTTCGGGATGAAATCGAAAACTTAGGAAAACACTTGAATATTCACATCGTTGCGGTATTTGGCGGGGCAAGCTTAAACGTACAAGCGAATCAACTCCGAAACGGCGCCCACATTGTGGTGGGAACGCCCGGACGAATACAGGATTTTTTGAGACAAGGAATACTGCGGTTGAATCATGTGCAGACCGCGGTATTGGATGAAGCGGACAAGATGTTGGACATGGGATTCAAGGAAGACATCGAGGTTATTCTAGGAGCCACTCCTCCCAATCGCCAAACACTATTGTTCTCTGCTACCATGCCCCAATCGATTAAGCAATTAGCCAAAACTCACATGAAGAATCCGGTGGAAGTGAATCTGAGCGCGGACACCCTTACGGTTGAAGGGGTGACGCAATACTATTTGAGTGTGGACCCCAAGCAACGCGTCACGATGTTGTTAGGCTTAGTCCACCACTTTCATGTTACACGTGGAATTGTTTTTTGCTCGACCAAACGAACCGTAGACTGGTTAGAGGAACAATTGTATAAGCGCGGATTACGTGTCGCGAAACTGCACGGGGATATGCCGCAAAATAAGCGCCAGTATAGCTTACAAGAATTCCAAGCGGGGAAATTCCCTTTGCTGTTGGCCACCAACGTCGCGGCGCGCGGAATCCACATTGAAGACATTTCCCACGTGATTAATTTCGACTTCCCGGACGAATATGAGACGTATGTTCACCGTATCGGACGCACCGCCCGACAAGGAAAGAAGGGGATTTCCATTACCTTTGTGACGAGCGTCTCCCAGGTCCAGCACCTGCGCGAGCTAGAACAGCTGATGAATGCAAAGATTCATGAACTCAAAGTCAAGTAATCCTTTTCATGGATTGGAATGAAGCGGGAATCCTCCTCTACAGCATGCGCAGGTCCATTTTCAATTACGTACATTCCAGTCACCCTCGAAACGGACACGATGAAAATGAAAACCTCACGAGCGAGGTTATTTATCTCATGCTTCAAAACATGCGCGGATGGGACTTTCAACACATGGATGCAGATGATGTGCGAGAAAAAATCCTTCTATCAACCAAACGACGACTACATGATGCGGAACGCCGACTCTATGGAGATAAGCGATCCAACAAAAACGAAGAATTTGATCGCACCAATGTTATGCGTCGCGCGGTTTCACTGGATGAAAAAATGAACCTGGCTTGGGGACTTGAACAACAGGGGAAAGAGTACCGTTCCGCGCTGCCGCATGCGCCCGAAACTATCGAACACAATGTTGGCATCACGATGAGGGATTTGGAAAAACTTCTCCCCGCGAACGAGTACCGGGTCCTTCTTCTTCACATGATGGGATATTCCGAAACCGAAATTGCCCATTTTTCACGACGAACACCAGGGTGGGCCTCCAAAGTCCTTTCGAATGCCCGTGAACGAGTCGCATGGAAACTGAAAGATCATTACATTAACGTCAAACCTCGACGCGAATCCCCTCCTAAACGAGGGAATCAGTTTCCAAGGAAGGCGATCAATACGAAAAAAATAACAAAATCCATGATGCCCCATCGCCGATTGAGGAAAAAGGGATGACTATTATTCCCAACGAACGGAAAACACCCTGAATGGTTCCAATAATCCGTTCCAGGAGGGCCGAACCCCCATCCTTTATATCCTTTTTCCAGACCCATTCCTGTTATGAGTCTTGAAAATACCCCTTCTTCTCCTATTTCCGGAACCTATGACGTGATCATTGTTGGAGCGGGTCCCGGAGGAAGCTCGGCGGGGATGTTTTTGGCCAAAAAGGGATACAAGGTCCTCTTGCTCGAAAAGGCCAAGTATCCTCGCGACAAGATCTGCGGGGATGCCATATCTGGAAAGAGTGTGGGAATGCTCCGCGAACTCGGAATCGAGGGGGAAATGGAACAGCTTGAAAACGCCAAAGTCTATGGATTGGTCTTCTCCTCGCCTGCAGGGCATCAGCTCGAAATTCCCTTCCCGGTGAAAGAAGCCAATGGCGAAACCAAAGCCCGCGGATATGTTTGTAGACGCATGGTGTTTGACAATTTCTTATTTTCCCACGCAAAGAAACACGTGGACGTGAAAGAAGAGTTTGCCGTTCAAGATTTAATTTGGGACGAAAATAAAACCGTGATTGGAATCAAAGGAATGGATTTGAAAACCAAACAACCGTATGAATTCCGCTCGAAGTTTGTGATTGGCGCCGATGGAGCCACTTCGGTTGTTGCCAACAAAGTCGGTGCGGAAAAAATTCCCG
>CAYHGC010000031.1:0-10765 GCA_964356075.1 uncultured archaeon | reverse complement strand
GGGTGGAAAACCACTCATTGGTGGATTTGGTCTGGAGAATCATTTGCTCGGACGGAAGCGCGCCTATGCATGGAGCAAATTACAGGAAATTATTTTTGCGGGTGACTTAGAGTCTAATTCTTTTTTTACTCCGGCGGAAAAAGCAAAAATACTAGGTTTTGTGGATAGGCTTTCGGGTGAAAAAATTGATTTTATGAAATTTAGTATGGGGATAATCGATCGTGAGAACACCAAATCATCCGTCAAATATGCGCTCGGTAGTGCTGCCCTTATGGGCGGACTTCTTTTTCTCATGACACGTTATATGAATCGTCGCGAGCGTAGAAAATTTTTAGCCCAAATGGATCGAGATATGCGTCGAGCACGTCGACCGAATAATACAATGGACAATTAATCACTACGACATACTTTTGGTGTAGTTCAACAGTCCACCCGCAGCTAAAATCGTTCGTTGACGCGACGTGTATTCTTCTTTTAGCGGGATTTCTACATTCTTGGTTTTATTTTTCAAGGTAAGCGAATGACTCTCGCTTTTCATGTGCGCTGGCAACCCTTCCAACACCAACACGTCTCCAGCATTGATTTTATCGTAATCCGCCGGATTCACAAACTCAAGGGGCAATATTCCAAAATTAATCAAATTGGCTTTGTGAATACGCGCGAATGATTTCACAATCACGGCTTTCACTCCTAAATACATCGGGGCGAGTGCCGCGTGTTCGCGCGAGCTTCCTTGTCCATAGTTTTCTCCTCCGACTACAATCCCTCCACCCATCGCACGGGCGTTTTTGGCGAAGTTAGGATCAATCGGCGAAAATACAAATTCCGAAATTTTAGGAATATTACTGCGTAAGGGTAATATCTTCGCTCCCGCCGGCATGATTCCGTCGGTTGAAATATTGTCTCCCACTTTCAACAAGACGGTTTTCTCAATGGTTTGCGGCAGCACTTCCGCAATGGGAAGCGGCGCAATGTTCGGTCCGCGAATCACGTTGACGTTTTCGGGTTGTAAACTGGGCAAAATAATCATCCGATCGTCAATGATCATCTTTTCCGGCGTTTCCATTTTGGGATATTCTCCCAATCGTCGGGGGTCGGTGATTTTTCCGTACAATGCAGTAGCGGCCGCCGTTTCGGGTGAGCACAAATAGACTTTATCGTCCGGGTTTCCGCTTCGTCCGGGGAAGTTTCGATTGAACGTGCGCACAGAATTGGTTCCGGATGCGGGTGCTTGTCCTTGTCCAAGACATCCCCCGCATGCCGATTCGTTAATGCGAACTCCTGCGGAAATAAACTGTAATAGTTTTCCATTCGCGGTAATGTTTTCCAACACTTGCTTGCTTCCGGGATTAATTCCCATGCTCACATTTTCGTGTACGGTTTTTCCTTCGAGAATCGTGGCAATAATGCTCAAATCCCGATACGATGAATTAGTGCAGCTTCCCACTAACACTTGCGCAACCGGCGTTCCTTCCACTTCGCGCACGGTTTTCACATTATCCGGCGAAGACGGGCATGCAATCAACGGTTCGAGTTCGGATAGGTTGATTTCCATGTTTTCATCATACGTTGCACCCTCGTCGGGCTTCATTTCATTCCAATCCATTTCTCTTCCTTGTACGGTCAAATATTTTTGAGTGGTTTCATCCGAAGGAAAGATACTTGTGGTGGCGCCCAACTCCGCACCCATATTGGTAATAGTCGCGCGTTCCGGAACGGAAAGCGTTTTGACGCCATCTCCATAATACTCAATGACTTTTCCCACGCCTCCTTTTACCGTTAAGCGCCGCAGCACTTCCAAAATAATATCTTTTCCCGACACCCATTCGCCTAGTTTTCCTGTGAGTTTGATTCCAATCACTTTGGGCATATTCAAGAAGAACGCCCCCCCTCCCATGGCGACGGCCACATCCAATCCTCCGGCTCCGATCGCCAGCATTCCGAGTCCACCGCTCGTGGGAGTATGGGAGTCGCTTCCGAGCAGCGTTTTTCCTGGCCTTCCAAATCGTTCCAAATGCACTTGATGGCAGATTCCATTTCCTGGTTTAGAGAATAATATCCCATGTTTCGCGGCAACGGATTGTAAATATTGATGATCGTCCGGGTTTTCGAATCCGGTTTGGAGCATGTTGTGGTCCACATACGAAACGGAGAGTTCGGTCTTGACCCGCCCGATTCCCATGGCTTCAAATTGTAAATATGCCATCGTCCCCGTGGCATCCTGCGTGAGTGTTTGGTCGATTTTAATTCCGATTTCGGTTCCCGCGATTGGTTTTCCTTCCACGATATGGCTTTGGATTATTTTTTGGGTCAGATTGGACGGCATGTACACTCACTCCTATCGCTACAGGAACGTTCCCGGGGCTATTTATGCGTTCTGGAACGGAATAACCGTGACACGCTGGAGAATTAGCTCCAGACTCGTTTTGTCCATCCCTGTTTTGGCTCTCGCCGCAATACGAACAACCTTTCCTACAAGCGTTTTGTTGAGGGTGACCCTCTCATTCCCTTCGAATCCGCTCAATACATCCTCTTTTGTCGTTCCATATAGTGCAATCGCTTCCTTTTCGAATGCCACCGCGCGCATGGTCTGTGATCCATCGTCCACGAGCAATGGAACAAGCAAGCGTGTTTCTATTTTCCCCTCGGCGTTACATAAGGGGCAGATTGTTTCCCGTGTTTGGAGTTTTCCATTGCAGGCTAAGCAGCGCACATAGTATCCTTTCCCTGGTAGCACATCCACGATATGCACGTTTCCCTCAAACACTGCATTTTCTCCAAGCTCTGCAAGGGTTGGGTTGGTTTTGGTTTCATTCGGTGCAGGTGAAACGCCTTCATTGGCAATCGCATACGTTCCGTTGTATCCTAACGATAACTGCGTCTGTCCATTGAAACTCCCCACGCGGGCGTTTCCTAATGTTAATGTGCTTCCTACTTGCAATCCTTTTTGTACCGCCTCTTCGGCTTGGTCGTTCCAGAATGTAAACGACGCGTCTCCCGTTTCGTCCGTGAGGGTGGTGCGTACATATTTTCCTTCTTTTCCATTTTTTGAAAACGATTTGATTCCATCCATCCGGGTTACGCGTGAAACCACGTCGACGTTGTTCATCCCCACTTGAAGCTGGTTGATGGTAAGTTTAGGATTATTTTTTTCGAACAAGGGGATTTTAGCATCCAATTCTTTGTTCAACAACACTAATGCCCCTTGTTCGGTGAGCAATCCGGAAAACTTTTGGATCTTCTCATTCATTTTTTGCTGAATGATGGATGATTCGATTCCGGTGGATGCGGACATCTTTTGGATCATTTCTTCCGCGTCAAACGCGAGTGTGGTCATCATAGACATACAATCATGCGTTCCCTATATTATCATTACAGCCATTTCCCCGTTTACGTGTTGTTTTTCATGTAGCGAACCGACTCGTTGCTTTTTATTTGTGCGTGCCCTCTTGATGGCGTATGTGGGAAGAGATTGGGGAAAACGTCTATGCATCTTTCGGCACGGACCATTCTTCACATGCTTACGTATTAGTGGGCAAAAAAGTCGCATTAATTGACTCCGGTCTCGCCGGAAGCGCGCGTCAGCTGAAGGAAGGGCTTTCTGCGATCGGGGTTACGCCTAAAGACGTGGGCATTATTCTCCACACCCACGGTCACGCGGATAATTTTTCGTTGGATTATTTGTTTCCTAAAGCCGAGGTTTGGATGCATCCTGCGGATGCGATGTATGTGAATGCCCGCGATCCCGTGTTTGCGTTAACCAACAGCCTCAACCTTCCAGTCGTAAAATGGCCGAATGTGGCCCATACGTTTGTGGATAAGCAAGTGTTTGATTTGGGTAATTTTTCGGTCCAAGTATTATTCACCCCCGGCCACACCAAAGGAAGTGTTTCGTTTATGGAGCAAAACAAGCGTTGGTTGTTTTGCGGCGACACGTTGTTTTCCACCGGTCTCGGACGATGGGATCTTACGAGCGGAAACAAACCGCAGGTGATTTCATCCGCACGGAAAATTTTGTTCTCGTCCCCTAAGATGATTCTTCCCGGGCATGGGTTGCCCATTAAAGCCCGCGGTTCGGCTTCCATCGCGCGTCAACTTGAACGCTTAATGACGGAAGAAGCCCCTGAATCGTTCTATTGATACGACACTTCCCGAAGTCCACCGTGGCTTTTTTAAGTGGTTTTTGACTGAATTACGCATAGGAAGTGATTCCCATGATGCACACGCACGCCAAAGGAAAAAACGCGAATGGCGCGACTCCTTCGAATTCGATTACCGGTCCTCGCATGGGAAGCGTGTATCAGAAAATTCTTCAAAACGCACAAAAAAATCCTGGACAAGTGTTTGTGGTCATTGATCCTCCTGATCATACACCGGAGCAAGTGAAAGAAATTGCTGCGGCCGCGGATCGCGCGGGCGTTCACGCGTTTGCAGTAGGCGGAAGTTTAGGGGCGCAAGGAAAAATTTTGGATGACTGCATTACGGCCATCAAATCGGTTTCTAAAAAACCCATTATTTTGTTTCCGGGGAATATTGCCACGTTATCCCCGCACGCGGATGCGGTGTATTTCATGAGCTTGTTTAATTCCACGGATCCGTATTACATTTCCGGCGCACAGGTTGCGGCCGCGTATCCAGTGAGTAAAATGAAAATTGAAACCATTGGAACCGCCTATTTGGTGTACGAACCTGGTCAAGCCGTTGGATGGGTGGGCAACGCCAAGCTTCTCCCGCGAAATATTCCCTATTTGGGAGCCGTTAACGCCCTTGCGGCGCAAATGTTAGGGATGCAGATGATTATTTTAGAGTCCGGTTCCGGTGCCCCCACGTGTGTTCCTCCTGAATGTATTGGTGCGGTGCGAAAAATGGTTCATTTGCCCATTGTTGTTGCGGGTGGAGTGCGTACGCCGGAAGACGTGGCGCGTTGTATTGGTGCGGGTGCGGACATCGTTCACGTGGGTACGTCCATTGTAAATGCAGCCAATGGAAGCATGGCCAAAGCCGAGAAACTGATGAAAGAACTCGTGCATGCGGCTCAAAAAGCCGGAAAGGCGCGCTAGCTTCTTTTATACCTCTATTCCTTTCTGTCAATCATGGCTCGTCGTCGCTGGCTTTCCCGTGTTAGTGAAGTAGCGAAAGCAGTTTGGAGAAAAACGCCGCGCGCACGTAGAAAATTGGAGGCCTACGAATCCAAAACAGGTTTTGCTTCTCCTGAAGAGGCAGGAAAAAAGCTCGTTGTGGATGCGAGAAAAAGTATACGCAAGGCAATCCATCAACACATACTTGATGACGCGCGTGTCATTCAGACAATGCGTAAAAGTGGATCACAATACGGTATTGACTTGGCTACTGTTAATACTGCTAATGCAACCGTTCGATTTGCTCTATCCTTGTATGAAAAAAACCCGAATACGATTCGAAAAAAGTTTCTAAAGAAGGCCTTACGTTTGTACGAAACGGAACTCTTGCATTTCATTGATGTTTCACAGACTGACATTGTGAGTCCGGGAAGGGCAGCAAGTGCCTCTCATTTGAGGAAGCATTCTCTCAGCTCGCTATTTCACGTTCGTAATCATAATGCTCAAGAATTAGCTGCTGAAATTGCCTTTACACAAATGGGTTTCCTTCAACATGAGAATGTTGCGCTTCAAAGTGCGGTAGCGGAAAAAATACAGGATGTAAGACCCCTTAGCCGAGTTGACCCTGTCCGCCAGGGGAAAAAAGTAAAGCAGTATTATGATCGTGAAAACCGCGAAATATTATCGTCTCTTTTAGGAAAACAGGTGCGTGAATTTCTCGCCTACTATTATCGAAATTATGATTCAATCATTGATGGATTGTGGTAATATTAATCAAGCGAATCGTAATAATTCTTCAGTAGTACCGTGTCTTTTTCCTGTCCCGGGCATTCGGTGATGCAAATTCCACCTACCTTAAACTCCTTGAAACTCTCCGCCATCGCTTTCCAATTAAGCGTGGATTCGGGCGAGTCAAAACTCGTGTGATAGCGTTCTCCTTTCTCGGTAAAGGTAATGCCACAGCATTGGATGTGTAAATCCTTCAAATAATTCGAGTCAAACTTCTCAATTTGCGCGAGAACCGTATCGAATGCATCCTTATTCGTCAAATTTCCCCCATGTGTCGCGTGATAGTGTCCAAAGTCCATGCACCACGAGATGTCTTTCTCCTGCGCGATCTCCATAACTTCTTCAAGGGTTCCCCATTGTGCGTGTTTTCCGGCGTATTCTGGTGCGATCTTCGTTTTTATTTTTTCATCCGAGAGTTTTTCATTAATGGATGCACATGCATCCATAATTCTTTTTTTGATCGATGCTGAGTCGTTCTGGTGTCGAAACGCCGCATGCACAGCAATGCTTTCCGCTCCACTCAACCCGCCCATGCGTGCAGAATCATATAATCGTTTCACGCTGGCGTCATAGGTTTCGGGAGATTGCGCATTCAGGTTGATGTAATACGACGCATGTACACTCAGGCGAACATTTTCTTGCGTGCGTGCCGCATTTACTTCTTCGGCTTTTTCATTGGTTTTGATGTACACTCCCTGAACAAATTCCAATTCCATGGCATCCAATCCCAGCTTGGGAAGGGCGTGCACGCCTTCGACCACTCCTTTTCCTTTCGCAGCGGCAGGTATTCCGGCGGGTCCAAAGGAAAGTTTCCGTGTCATGCGTATTCCGTTGGGATTTCAAACCCCAAAGATACTTAATGGGTTCCGTTTTGATGAAACGTATGGCTAAACCAACTAAAAAGGTCGTCAAGAAGCCCTCTAAATCATCGGTTGCAGCGCGATTGAAATCACCGGACGCAAGCGTTTCCGTTTCATCGTTTGGAACGCATTCATTTTCCGTTAGCGTGGATGCGCAGATCAAAAGTGGAAAAGTTTCAGCCATTGGATTTGAAACCACGGGCCCGGATGTATTCCGCTCGTTCCTTTCTCGTTCAATTTCATTGTTTGTCGGAAAGTCTCCCGAAGATTTGGAATCGTTTGATGTAAATGCATTCATCCGCGCGGCCGAACCGTTTCCGGAAGAACGGGAATTTGTCATGTACGCATGGACCGTGTTACAAGACGTAATAGCCCGTCTCCCGCAGAAGGATCCAATGTCCAAAGCCATTCATCGCATTCACCAAATTCACAAGGATTTTCCATTAGGCGAAATGGGAATTGATGAAGAAGATTGAATCACCCCTTCCGATCGGCGGTACCGGTAAACAGGTACGTCGCTTCGCGAGTACCCCTATTTCATCGAATTCAATTCATCGTATGTTTTCTGCAACGATTCGTTGGTGGAATGCTTTGGCTTCCATCCTAATTTCATCGCTTTCGTGATGTCGTACTCACGGTGCTTGAACAATCGTTTCACGTGTGCAGGGATCAATAGTGGTTTTTTTCCCGTGAGTTTTCCTTGCAATCCAAATATGTGACTGATGGCAATTCCGAGAGGCTTTGGAATGGTTCCCGGCTTCTTGACCCCTTCTATTTCCGCAATCATGTCCACGACTTCACGCAGCGTGTGGGTTTCTTTCTCCGCGACCACGTACCGTTCGTTATACGCATCCTCATTTCCCACGCATAATGAAATAAAATCCGTCAAGTCGTCCACATCAATCATCTGCCATGCGTTTTCTCCCTTTCCAATGAGGGGAAATCCCTTTTTGATGGTCTTGAAGATGCCTTTCCAGTAGGTATTCGGCCCAACCACGAGTGCGGGACGAATAATAGTAACCGGAAACAACTCCTGCATGTTCCATACGAGCTCTTCCGCTTCCTTCTTGCTGTGTCCGTACGGCGTAATGGGTCCTGTTTCGCTTTTTTCATCGAGCTTTTGGTTGGCTTCCGGATACACCGCCACACTGCTCACGAAAATAAGCTGGTCAATCCCTTCTTCTTCCGCGGCGGTGATCACATTTCGCGTTCCTTGTACATTTGTTTTGTAAATTTCCTCTTCTTTTTTGGTTTCATCCAGTTCAGCTGCAGCGTGAATGACGACATCGACTCCTTTGATTGATTTCTCCACATCCGCGAGGGAGGTAATGTCTTTTCCCCCGCTGCGGGAAAACTCTACAATCGTGTGTTTCTTTCCCAATCGTTCCATGAGGTGGGATCCAATCATTCCACTGGAGCCCGTAATCAAAATACGCATAGATTTTACTGGGTTAAACGGGATTTATAACGAGGGTGGGTACGATCATTGCAATCCATTCGGGAAAAAGATACACGATCAATACCCCCATTAGTAAAAAGGGAGCAAACTGGGGAAGGTGGCGAAACACGGGAATGGTGTGCATTCCTTTTTGTTTGAACGCGAGAACGTTTTCGGGGCCAATTAACGTGGGAATGTCTTTTCCCCATTTTTCCTTTTCTTCATGGGTCAAGTGCTCAACGGCTAACAACTCATCCTCTTCTAGTTTCTCCACTGGAATGCGTTCCAGAAACGCGTGTGCTTTGACTTCGTCTTCCAGTGCATAAAAAACAAGGCCAAACAGTAATGCAACCGCAAAAATCACCAAAATAGGAAACGGAAGCAAGGCTTGAATTGTAATCAAATAGAACGCAACGAAAAACAAAATCATTCCAATCGCGGCGGCTTTCTTCCGAGGGGTTTTCCACTTGATTTTGGGTTTCGAGAGTACGTATCTTCCAACAAACCATATGCTCATGACAATGCTCGCGCTGACAGCAGCCACCAATAACACGCCCAACACAAATATCATTCCTTGATACAGCGGCTGCACGAGTGCCATTCCAGCAAGGAGCTTGATATCGCCTCCTCCCATCTTTCCTGAATTGTACGCAAACAATCCAATACCATAAATCAGCGCGGCGAGAACGATCCCGATCCACTGTCCGGTAACAATCGAAAGAACGATTCCAAGTCCAATAAGTGGATACGTGATCCAGTCGTAAATGAATCCTTTATCAAGATCCGTGTACGTGGCAATAACGGTGGCAATCACGTTGGCGGCAAATTGGAGTTGGGGAATCATACGATCAATCGTTTTACCGTAGCTTAATCTTCTTTGGTTTTTGAAACTTCTTCATCAGCTTCTGCATCCCTTTAGGGTTTTTGAGCGCATCCTCATCGATGTGTCGGAATTGGTTCATCATTTTCTTGAGCTGGCGGTAATGCTTGAGCAGCTCCCGCACATCTGTTTCCGTAGTGCCGCTTCCTTTCGCCACCCGCAATATGCGCGAGCTTGAAATCACTTCCGGGTCACGTTTCTCTTGCTTGGTCATGGAGTCCATCATGGCTTTGTACCGGTCCAGTTTCTCTTCACCGACTTCCAGGTCTTGTTTGGGAATGTTGTTTCCCATTCCCATCATTCCGGCAATCTGAGATAACGGTCCCATTTTGCGTGCAGCCGCGAGTTGGTTGTAGAATGTTTGAAGCGTGAATGGTCCTTCCAGCGGATTCTCGGGATTTACTCCTTCGGCTTTCAAGTCATCCATTTTTTCTAAGAGTCCTTTCAAGTCTCCATATCCCATGACTCTCGACAAGTACCGTTGGGCGTCAAATGCTTCCAAATCCTGAATTTTTTCTCCCGTTCCAATGAAATACACCGGCGCATTCGTCGCGCGGCATGCAGAGAGCGCGCCTCCTCCTTTTGCGGATCCATCCATGCGTGTGAGAATAACGCCGTTTACTCCTACCGTTTCGTGGAATGCTTTCGCCTGCTTCCGCGCCTGCTGTCCCACATCTCCTCCTAAAACCAACCACACGTGTTCGGGCTTCAATGCGGAATGAATGCGTTTCACTTCATCGACTAATTCGGGATCGAGTGCACTGCGTCCGGCAGAATCCACAATAATGGTATGCACTCCTTTCTGTTGTAAAGCAACGATTCCTTCTTCCACCACAATGCTTGCTTCTTTCTGCTGGCGATTCGCGTAAAATAAAACCCCCGGTAACTTTTGAGTGAGTTGTTCCAGTTGATCAATTGCCGCCGGGCGAAACGTGTCCGCGGCAATGATTCCTACTCGTAACGAGCGCTTCATGTAATAATGCGCGAGTTTAGCCGCACTCGTTGTTTTTCCCGATCCAAATAATCCCACTAACAATATGCTCGTGGGTTTTTCGGGAATTCTGGTTTCTTTTCCACCTAACAAATCAACAAGCGCGTCATAGGTGAGTGCAATTAAGTGTTCTTTTCGATTGAGTCCTTTAGGAATATCTTCGGATAACGCGGCGGCTTCAAGTTGCTTCGATAATGATTGAACGGTTTCAATTCCCACGTCGGCTGAAATGAGGGCGCGCTGGAGCTCTTTTACAAGGGCCTTTACGCTGTCCCGGTCCACGACGCGCAGTGAATTAAACGAATCAAAGGCCTTCCGGAGGTTGTCGCCAAATCCCATGAGTATCAGCTATGTTTTGAGTGGGAATGGTTATAAGAAATGGGCAAAAAGAAGGGTTTTAGCTAGCCGTGGGCAGAGTGCCCTAACAAATATCCTTGTGCATCTCATACATGAACGCCACATCCTGGTGGTGTTTCTTCAGTTCAGTAACAACCACGGCATGAATTTGCTGAGCATTCACCGTGTCTTTTTTCTCGATCCACTTCTTCACGGCATTCGTTACGGCGCTGGCGATCTTTTCAGCTTTTTCGGTTTTCATTCCATCGACGTGGCACGCCTCATATATGGAGGCATATATTTTTCGTTCGTCAAATTTCTCTGTATGTCCGCGTCGCTTCACTACTAATCGTGAGGAGAAATTTTTTCTTTTTCCTTTTGTTTTTTTCGTCG
>CAYHGC010000030.1:0-10915 GCA_964356075.1 uncultured archaeon | reverse complement strand
TTCATCGATGGAAGCTTAATTTTACACCCGATGGATAAACCCGGAAGCGATTCCAAACTGAAAAATGAATACCACAAAACGATTTTAGCGTTCATTTCATTGTATCAAACCGCACTCAAAAATAATTGCATACTGATTGGAGCGGTCGAAGACTCGCGAAGCACGCGACTAAGCGAATGGATTCACACCAACATGTTGAATGAAAATGGATCAACGAATGTATTGCACGACGCGCCCTTACTCGATAAAGTATTAGGAGCCGGACAACGAAGTTGTGCGTTTACATTCGCCGAAAGCGGGGAACGACACCCTATATTGATGGACTTTCCTGCGGAATGGGGAAACAAAATCCACGCGTGCTACATCAAACCGTCTCATTGGGACTTTCCGTTACGGATTGAGTTTTTGAGCGACGGAAAAAATCTCACCGAAGACGCGAATCGCGCAGCAGAGCTTGCCTGCGCACAAAGTTGTATCCACAAAGAATACGCGTTTCCATCCGTATTGATCGAAGCGGACCTACGCGCGGGACTGAAACAGGAAGAAGTAGAATTAGTCAGCGATAAAATATTCTCCAAACTCGGACGAAACTCCATTCGGGCGCGACGACGGGACCGACGACCGTTTTAATACACTCAACCATACCCTAAAATACCTCAAAACCCTTAGACGTTTTCATGCCCACTTTACGCGAACTACAGAACGAAGTCAAAAACACCCGCGTGATGAGGGAAAACCTTAACCCAATGGATTCGGTCTCGACCATTTTGGAAAAAACCGCCCATATTTCCAAAGAAGCCATCCGCGACGAACCCCACCCGGTGGGAACGAAAGAAATGCATGAACTGGAACAAGCATTCGGAGATATGCTCGTAAGCATGGCCTCCCTGGCCAACCAGACGGGAGTGGATTTGGAGAAAGGAGTCAATGCGAGTCTGCGCAAAACCAAGCAAGGAAACCCGTTTGCCAAAACACTGAAGGACGCACTGATGTATTCCGACGGGGAGAAACATTTTGTGTTTGACTCTCCCACCAATTGGCTAGAACAACTGAAACTGGAATATCCTAACATGCCGCTGCTGATTGACTATCAATTAAAAGTGGCCGAAAAGTTTGTAGGATGGATGAAAGAAGGAAAAAAGAAAACATTGTTTCGGTTTGAGGTAAACAAAATTGCCATCCCTGAACAACCATCATTACCGTTGTTTGATTCTGGAAGCGATCCTCCGTTGTTGTTGGGAAGCGTTCGCTTAACGGGATTTATTGTGAAACCGTTTCGAATGGTGAATGAAGAGGATGCAGAAAATCAGGGGTTTAATTCCAAACTGGAATTCATTCAAATGATGAAGAATTTGTACGAAAAACAAGGAATGAACGACGATAGCTTGGTGACCATATACCACGTGGAAGCATATCGTTCCCTTCCCGAGACGGAAAAACACTCCCCATAGCGTTAAAACCAGACAAAATGATGATTGAAACGAGCAGAACATACGGACGGATGAAAATGACTGAAAAACAGGAAATAGGAACCATTGTCTCTACTCTCGAAAGCCCGACACCGAGTAAGATTGACTTTGTGGTGATGAATGGGAAAGCCCACCGCGGACAATTTGTCGAAATACCGTTTTCGGAAGGACTCATTATCGGGATGATCACGAATGTACGCAAAACGAACAAGTATTTCGAACGCGCGGATGCGGTAAAAGAGTTTGAACAGCAGGGAACGAAACTGTTTGAACAGTTTCCGGTGAATGATTGGGAATACACGCTTGCGGAAGTGAATCCGTTGGGAATTTTTGTCGATAAAAAATTCAAGCGCATTAGTCACCCTCCTTCGCCGGGAACGAACGTGTTCAACGCTCAACCGTCCAACATTATTCAGTTCTTGGGATTAGACGAAGAGAAAGGAATGCATTTGGGAGAAATGGAATTCCACCCGGTGAGCGTGAAATTGAATCTTTCGCGAATGCTGCAAAAACACATTGCGATTCTGGCGATGTCGGGTGCCGGGAAGTGTGCGAAATATGACACAAAAGTTTTGCTTGCAAACGGCGAACAACGAATGATTGGAGAGATAGTTGATGAAGTCTTGGCCAAACACAAAAAAGAAGAAAATGGAATTGAGTCATGGGAAGAAGATTCAGAATTATACACCTATTCACTATTTGACAACAAAATAATTCCATCGCAAATCCGAGGTTTCCACCGAAGAAAAGCAGAATCAATCATTACTTTAACTACTCGCAGTGGGAAGAAAATCGAAGTTACTCCCGAACATGTAATCCCAGTATTTAGAGGAAAAATAGAATGGATAAAAGCAGGAGAAGCGACTCAAAGCGATTATCTCATCACGCCGCGTGCAGAATGGAAAGGAAAAGAGACCATTATTGACGTAACCCCTTTTGTGGAAGGTCGTCGACTGGTCAGGATAGAAGAAGGACACGCGCAACATAAACAATCCAAAAATAGACTGCCTGTTCAACTAAAAGTAGACGAAGATTTAGCTGAATTAATGGCTTATTGGTTAGCAGAAGGACATAATTCGTGTAAAATGCGGATTGATTTTACGAATGAAAATAAGAATATCCAAGCAAACTACTTTCGAATCGTAAAAGAAAAATTCTCCATGGACACCAAAAAGGACAAACACAGGGAACAATTCCATCATAACCATGCACTATTGTCTAAATGCTTACCAAAAATAGGATTTACCAACTCTAGCTGGACCAAATTTATCCCGAAAGAAATACTACAAAGCAAGAAAAATGTCTTGATGGCTTTTTTAGCTGCATTTATTGATTGTGACGGTCACGTAGAGAAAGAAAAGCCCGAAATAGAAATAACACTTTCTAGCAAGGAATTAACCAATGGAATCAGAGAAATTTTAACGAAACTTGGAATTATCTATATCTCAAAAATAAAAAAGTACAAAGGAAAAGAGTACCAACGTACATTTATTTCAGGATCAGATGAAATTAGACGGTTAAGAAGTCTTAATTTGCGAATCAATTACAAAAAAGAAGCATTAGAAAGGTGGTGTAACACAAAAGGGAATCCAAATGTTGATATTGTTCCAAATATTAACAACCATATTTCAGAATTATTGAATCTATTGCACATGAGCCAACCTCAAAACGAGTCCTCTGGTATTAACAATTACATCTATCGGAGAGACAATCCAAGCATAAAAAGCCTTGCAATTTTACTCCGGCTTTTTGAAAAAAGGATGTCTGAAGTTGAAACAGCCATTGTAAAGATCCATTGTATTAACGAAGAAATACCCAAAACAAATGAATTATTGGCTAAAGATATTTTATCTAACGCTTTCGTGAATGGAATGCAATTCAAACAAATGGCTGCCGGTACAACTGTTTCAAGCACAACCGCCAGACGAATTGTAAGAGGGATAACCCAGCCAAAATATGCTTCATTTTTGCTTGCCCAAAATGTGTTAAGGCTTCAAGGAACCGAAAACCCCGCAATTGCTGCAGCAAATACATTCGATGGAAATAGAACGCTGACCCAAATAAAGAGACTTGCAAAAAACCTACGCATCGAAATCAAAGATTTATGTAAAGAATCCGGGGCTCATAAGCAATTTCTTTATAATCATGAAAATGGCAGAGGAAATGCAGAACTTCAACAAATTAGTATTTTTGCTGCAAAACTGGTCGAAAAATCAGCCATTATCCGATTAGACGTCAAAGAGGCCAAAGAAAGAATTAGGTTACTAAGAGAAGCATTAGAGATGAATGTTTTCTTCGATCAAATTACGAATAGGAAAGAAAGCAAATTGGAAAATGAATACGTATATGATTTAACTGTCGAACACTCGAACTTTGTCGCAAACAATATAGTCATTCACAACAGCCACACCGTTTCATGCTTGCTCGAAGAATTGTTAGAACGCAAAAAAGAACATGGAAGAATTGCCATTGTCGTGTTTGACGTGCATGGTGAATACACTAATTTTGCCGAACCGGTTATGGACACTAAATATACCGATTATTCGTCTCGCACGCGATTGATTCGCGCACGCGATTTACGCATTGGCGTACCGAAAGTGAGCTTGGGAATGTTTGGATCATTGATGCCCAACATGTCCCCCGCGCAACGAAGGGAATTAGGAAAAGCACTCCAATCGCTGAATCAAAAAATGAAAGATGGACTCGGACCCTATGACTTACAAGATATCAAAGGAGAATTATTGAGCGAAATGGGAAACAAAGATGCCAAAGACTCGGTGATTCAAGCGCTGATTGGATGGTTGCATGGTTTAGAGGATTTACAATTGTTTGGAAAAGCCGACAATCCCTCGTTGTTGGATTTGGTTCAGCCCGGAATATTGACTGTCGTGGATTTATCGGACATTATTTATCAAAACAAGAAACAAGTCATTGTATCATATTTGGCTCATCGTGTGTTTTACGAACGACGCAATAAAAAAATCCCTCCCACGACGATCGTGTTAGAGGAAGCGCATAATTTCATCCCGAATCAGATCAACAAAGAAGGAGCAATTTCAAAATCCATCATGCGCACCATCGCACGCGAAGGAAGAAAATTTGGAGTAAGTCTTTGCTTAATTTCGCAGCGACCGATACAATTAGATACGACGACGCTGTCACAATGTAATACCCAGCTATTGCTGCGCATCACCAATCCGTACGACATCAAACACATTGGAGAGTCTGCGGAAGGATTATCGAGCGAATCATTGGGGATGTTGACCTCGTTGAAAGTGGGAGAAGGGCTATTGGTTGGCGAAGCCGTGAACGCTCCGACCTTTTTCAAAATACGCCAGCGAAAATCACAACCCTCGCGACATGAAGGAAGTTTAGAGACGGCTGGATTACAGTTTGAAGAAAATGAAGCTAAAAATAGGAAAGAGACGGAAGACTTATTATGAAAAAAATAATTTCCGCTAAAAATAACTGACCCACCCTTAATTATGTAGTTTCTTTATAGATAACTAGTGATTTATTTTTGCTCGAACGAAACTCCATTTTTGGGTTCCAATTCCGTATCCACTGAATCGCTTTCTTCTTTTTTCGTGAAACGGACCAAATACAAATAATCGTTGGAATCATTCACGACGCGATGACGCTCTTGCACCGTAAAATGCAACACATCTCCTGCTTTCACCCGTTGCTCATTTCGAGGATCGGTGTCATTCATTCGCGTTTGAAACAATGCCGTTCCTTTCGCTACGACAAATGATTCCCGCGCGCGATGGTGGTAATGTTCGTAAATCGTGTGCCCGGCAGGGATGCGAACAAAATCAACAATCGTTCCTTCCACTCCAATTCCAAATCGTGGATCCGCTGCTTTTTCATATCCATACTGAATGCCATTTTTCTGAACAAAATGTCGCGGTTTCCAATCTAACTTTTCTAATTGTTCCAACGACATTTGCAGCATATCTTAATCAGCCCTGGGCAATTCATATAACTCTTCCGGGAAGCGAAACACTATTCGCTTAATGGGCGCATTCTCAAATTCTTGTGGAAAACCCCCTTTCTTGACCATGATACGATAATGTTTTCTCGCGCGAGCAGCATCATCTTCCGAACAGGTAACGATTCGTGCACCATGCTTTTTCCACCAATCCTGCAAATGCTTGTTGGGAGTATCCCCATACACTCCCACAATGGGAACACGTTCAATGTTATTCAGCGCATTGAGAGCTTCCTGTAGGGTTTCCTTTGGAACAATAGAGAAAAAATGCAATTCATGTACTTTTTCTCCTCGGTGAAATCGGTTTCCAAACTCCATCGGATCGCCCACCACATCAGACACGCGCTCTATAACCGGAACGGGTTGACTTCGCTCACGTGCCCAAATCTGCCGCCGACGGATGAAATGCAAGCTCACCCCTCGAACCATGTGCCGACGAAGTCGCTGAAACAAACCCATAAGACCCTAATCAAATGAATCCATAAAAACATTCACGGAACCTATGGCGGAATGGCCCTCCATCGTGAGTAAATAACACACAAAACAAGAATTCCGAAAGTATGACTCCCAATACATTTAGTCTAGTGGCAGTTTCCACCCGACCTGAAAAAAGAACCGTGGACGTGACGTTCGCCAACGATCAGCAACGCATTCTCAAACAATATCCTTTTTTCCCATCCTTTTACCTCCCCCACACTTCCACTAATGCATTTGAACAATTACTGAAAGCGCAGCAAATGGAACGCCACCAATTGATTGCTCACCCGCATTCGTTGCAAATTATAGCAAGCACATTTGATGATTTGAAAAAAATAGCGCAGAAGATTCATGCACAAACGAATTATTTTCCAGTATTGATCGAGCCGGAACGACAATTCTTACTCACACAAAACTGGAGATATTTTCAGTCTTTCGATGATAAACTCAATCCCCTCTCTCGTTCGTACGACAACACCAAAATGGAAGGAGTGGCAGAAGGCATTCACACCACCCTTCAAGGGTTACGTTCGCACAACCCTGCGATGGAAAGTACGTTGATTCAACGCATTATACTGAGCCACGAACTCTTCCTTCCTCCATCCGACGTGGCGTTTTCCCTTTCCGACCAGATTGAAATTCTTCTCGAAAATCACTTCTTCGTTTCTCACACGCCGAAACCCCTTTCGTCTGAAAAACCCATTGAGCAAAACTGGAATCAGGGAACAAGGGATCGAGCGTTACAATTGGTCTGGAAAATACCCTTTGGAAACGAAGGAAAATGTGTCTGTTGTCAACCTCATTCGATGATTGAATCGCATATTCATCCCGGGACGCGCGTCGAATGTACCATTTCTCAAGACGGTGTGTATATTCACACGCAGGATGAAACGTTGAGTCACGACTATCATCAAAAAAATCCAAACAAAGAACGACGCATTGCGCGCGCCCAAGAATTTGGTTTGCCGGTGTTACCCATGGGACCGTTTCCCCGCCACCAAAAAATAATCGTACCCTTGAAAGAAGCCATTCATGGAATGAACGATGGAATCCTCTCGGTTTCATTCTCTCCCACTCATGCAATCTGGGGGTGCAAAACTAATCCCTTTGCGTTACAACGCTTACACGCACAACTGAATGAACGGATGCTCTCTCATTCTCGGGAACAAAACGCGTTGCTCCAACCCTACTTGACCCAGTACCAACTGGCCTATACCCAGCACGCCCGACAAAACCCGGTGATTCAGCTGCACACCCAGTCCGAAAAAGCCCTCCGCGAATGGACGAATGCCCTTCCCCGACACCTCCTCTATCATGAAAGCCCGTGGCGAGACGCTTTGCTCGTGGACCGCATTACGGCAGGAATCACCAATTAAGCCGCCAAATAGAAGGATCGAACCGTTTAACCCGGGACCCCCACCCGCTTCTTTTTATAGCTTTCTTTGCGATCTTCCAGTATACGAGTGAAAAACCCATGGCTACCTTGACCCGCTTTGAACGAACCCGACTCATCGGTGCCCGCGCTTTACAATTAGCGTTTGGCGCCCCTGCGTTGTTGGACACCAAAAAGGTCATTTCCCCCTACGATTTATCCCGAAAAGAATTCGACGAAAAGGTCATCCCTTTGTCCGTTATCCGTGCGTTACCGAACGGAACCAACATCCGCATTGAGGTGAATTAAACATGGGTAAGTCCGTTCCGAAAGGAATCAAAAGCAAAGCCCGCGTACTCTTGCAGGAAATGCCCGAAAAGTTCGGAACTCAATACGAGAGTAACAAAAAGAACATCGTCGAACTCAAACTCCCTTTTTCCAAATGGACCACGAATGTGATGGCCGGATTCATGACCCGATATCACAAAAAAATCGTAGCCGCTGAAAAGAAAAAAGAAGACGCCCGCGCCGGAAAGAAAGAAGGACCTGCGATGAAAGAAGCGCCGGACATGAAGAAAGCCGTTCGCGCTCCCCGAAAGAAAGCCGCGGAAGCCGTTCCCGAATCACCGGTTGAAGCAGCTGAAACGATTGTCGAAGCCAAAGCTGAATAAAATCAGTTTATTTTCGTCCCTAAATCAACATCTATACTCTGCGGCATCGTTACACCATCGTTGTTTTTGTCCCGCTGCAAAACATACAACGATCCTGTTGCTGCTTTTTCAATTTCAGGCGAATGCGTAATCACAAACACTTGATCCACTAGCCCCGGTAAGCGTTCGCGCAACATGGTGGACAATGTGTGTACGGACTTTACATCTAAGTTGTGAGTGGGTTCATCTAGGATAATCCACGAAAGCTGTCGCGTGAGAACAAAAGCGATTGCCATACGCAAAGCCAGAGCTGCAGCACTACGTTCTCCACCCGATAACGAGGATTCGGCCTCGATCCAGTTTCCTTGCTTCTCGCGCACGCTCAACACGTAATCGTTGTCTTGAATCTGCACCTTTGCCAAATCAAAGTCCCCGTATGGATAGAGTGCCGGCCACAGTTCCTGCAGCGCGGCATTAATGGCCTCAATTACACCTTCGCGCAATTGTTGCTGGGTAATAATTAATGAATTGGAAAACACGCTCAGTGTTTCTTCAACATCTTTGTGCACTTGCAATTTGAGTGCTAAATCCTCACGCTGTGCCAAAATCTTTTCCGCGCTTTCCAATCGTGCGAGCAATTCTTTTTCCACTTGCGAAACGAGTTCGAGTTCTCGCTGCAACGCATTCAATTCCGAGTCATATCGTGAATAACTCGCATTCGCTACATCTAGTTCTGCACGAACGTCTCCTAAATCGTTCAACAAGTGTTCTTCTTTCTGCAATAGTTCGTTTACCTTGGCTATCTCACTTTTTACAGTGGCTATTTCCGACACTTTATCCAAAAACACGGCATGCGAACGAGCGGTTTCAATATCACTATTCAAGATGGGCGTTCCAAGAACAGTCATTGCCTTTACGGCATTCTCATGATCTTTTTTGGCTGATTCGATTTCCTTTTCGATTCCCTTACCTTCTTCCATGCGTGCATGCATGATATCCAATTCACGTACAGCGGCTTCTAATCCTTTCAATACGGTTTCCACACCCTTCTTTTCTTTCAATAATGTTAGTTTCTGGGATTCTGCTTCCGTTTTCTTACTGGCCCATTCGGTTTTCTTCTCATTCAAGACTTGAACCAAGGCTTCTTTATGCGAGGAAGAGATTTCCTGACGACAGGTAGGGCAGTTTGCATGCAAGGAAGACATGGATGTTGCTTCGGAAGCAAGAAGCTTGAGCTGTTCCTCCGACATATGCAACATAGACTGGCAAGTAACTAATTCGGCCTGCGCATGCTCACTTTTTTTCTTCAATTCCGATCGTTGAGTTTCCATTTCAGTGAGTTTAGCCCGAATCGTTTCCGGTGTTTCTCCTTTCAATGCGTTTTGCCAGTCCACATGACGCTTTTCGTTCATTTCGACGCGCTGTTTAGCTTTCTGCACTTGTAAGTCGAGTTGACGATGCTGTTCTTGCTTGGAAACAAGTGTCTTAACGTCATTCTCGGCTGCGAATTTCTCAGCCTGAATAACCGGGACTTCCCAAATAGACCATGTTGGGTTTTCAACCTGAAAAAGATGCATTCGTTTTTGCATGACCTCGGTTTGCGATCGAAAAGACTGTATTTTGGCTTTCGTTTCATCGAACACTTTGTTCTTTTTCGCTAATTCATCACGCAATCCTTTCAAGGATTGACCATTTTGAGTGTGCTGAGCTAATTTTCCGTTTAACTCCGTCGTCTTTTGCTTTTGCGTTTCCATTTTGACACGCAATTCGTTCATGTCTTGATTTTGTAGCACTTGATCAAACTGCTGTAAGGTCTGCTTGACACTTTCTTGTGATTTTCTAAAATGACCCGCGACTTGATTGGCATTCGAACGTACGGTTTCGTATTTTTGTAAGTCTAAGAGCTCATCGAATTTCTTTTTTCGATCACCTGGATTAAGTTTGAGAAAATAATCAACATTGTTTTGTTCCGAGTATACGGAGCGAGCGAATAGTTCGTATGTTACTTGGAGTTCTTTCTCGACGCGTTCAGTAACCTGACTGGGTTTAGGTCCCACTAACAGGTTTTCTCCTAAATACAGCCGGCCTTCATTGGTTCCATTTCGTTTGAGAATACGTTCTACGCGGTATTTCTTGTCTTCAATCGCAAACGAGACGGAGACTTTTGCTTGGTCGGCTGATACGGGTTTGCGCATGAGCAAATCGGTCGTTGAGACCCTTCTATTCTGTAACGCGGGAAACGTTCCAAACAACCCATAACAAAGGGCGTCCATAACCGAGGATTTACCCGAGCCAATAACCCCAACCATAACATTGGTTCCTTTCCGAAACTTCAACGTAGTGTTTTTGTGTGTCTTCCAGTTCTCAAGCGTAATGGAGTCAATCATTCCCTATCCCGGAACACGTACGTCGCGGAAAATTATAAGCTCACGGTATAGAAGATCGCCAAAAAAAGTGAGAAAACGAACAGACGCTCTAAACGAGAGTCATTCCTTCGACTTCCACGCTTTCGACAGAAGGAAGGGTTTCGATTTCTTTGGTTAACAAATCCAATGCATCATCTTTCTTTTCAGGAATAACAAATCCGGCTTTGATGACGACAATTCCAAATCCAATGGGTTCGCGCTTGATATCCTTACATTCTCCATTCACGCAGGCGCGGATTTCCTTTTCCGCCGCATCCATGTTTTCCATGTCTTTGACGTTTATTTTGAAAATGATGAAGGTTTTACCCATGGGATATCAACTACGTTTGAATAGAAAATCGATTTTATGGTCCGACGAACATTCCGTTGTCAGTTTCGCACTGGTAGGCTTTGACCGATTCTCTACAATGGGTACATCGGATGATTTTGACTTTGAGGTTGCCCGGGCAGGGAAACTCGACAAAGTTATCAACAACGTTCTTGTTGCAGGAACTACAGGTCTTCATACTAACGAAAACGCCTGGCAAATG
>CAYHGC010000029.1:0-11136 GCA_964356075.1 uncultured archaeon | reverse complement strand
TTCAATCTGATGAATGGGTACGCCTCCGATCCAACATGCGAATGCGTGCGAGAGTTCATGCACCCACACGCCGGGAAAAAGAATGTCAATCCAATGCATGTGTGCTTCCTTTCGTTGGTAGTTACCGCACGCGCGTGCGGGGATTTTCCTCTAAACCGAACGCGCGATCGATTTCAAGGGCGGTTTGCTGCATGCGCGCAAAGACGCGTTGAATGTCCGCTTCAACTTCCTGAATCGTCCGCACCATGCTTCGTGAACGGGCGAAATACAATCGTCCATCTTTGATGACTAATCCCGCCAATTGTAAATTGTTCAAATGGTGAATCACCGCGCCGCGCGAGAGTTTAATTTCGGTGGCAATGTCCGTGCTTGAAATTCCTTTACCGGTTTCAGTGTGTTTCACGACGGTTTTGAAAATATCAACCGTTGTTTTGTCTTTGTCCACGGGACTCAACCCTAACGATTGGCAAATCCATTCCAACTCACTTTCCGCATTCCGCTCGAACGGAGGCTCAATGTTCCGGATGACAATTCGAAAGGTGGTCCGACGAATCGAGGGGGGCATACACCATCCGATTGACCGTAAGCATTAAAAATAGATTGACTAGAAAAACAAGTAGATGTCTAAGAATATTAGACAATTTGAGGGTTTGATCCCTTATGAGGCGATGAAATGGCAACGATGAACTCCATGTATCACATCGGAAAGGTGCTCGAAGTACTAGCCCCCTCCGATAAAACTATCGGACACGACAAGTCCGTGCAGGCGCAGCTCGAAATGTGGGATGATAACGTCATCATCTTTGGGGTCGATCCTCTCCTCACATCCGTGATTCAGAAAGGACAGTACATTTTAGTCGAATATGGATTCCACGCGCCGCAGGTGCCGGTGAATACGGTGATCAAAATTTTAGATTCAAAACAAGGCGAAACCATTTGGAAAAAACAAAAACAGTTCATGGAAAAGCGAAAGCAACAAGCCCAAGGGATGGGAGACGGTGACTCCGACGCGTCACCTGAACACGGAATGGTTCGTTGAACGAGGAATTTTTTATGACGGAAGCTGAATCCAAAAAAAATGAATCCATTGCGGATCCGAGCGTGGAGCTAACGAATACATTACAACGCGTCCAAGCGGATTTTGAAAATTATCGCAAACGAACGCAGAATGAGCTCACGCAGCAATATGCGCACGGAAAAGCAACCGCATTCAAAGAAATGCTCGCATACGCGGACACACTGGATTCAGCGATTACCAAAGTGAAAGATGCCCATCAAAAAGATTTGGAGAATTTGCGCGCCCAATTTCTCAAACTGCTCGCGCAAAATGGGGTGAAACCTATTGAGACGATCAACAAACCATTCGATCCATTTGTGAGCGAGTGCATTCTGCAGGGAAACGATCCTTCTAAGAAAGAAGATATCGTTCTCGAGGAATTTCAACGCGGATATTGGTTCCACGACGACGTTTTACGAACGGCAAAAGTCAAAGTGAACAAATACGTTAGTATGGAATCAGATCACGATAATCAACCAACCAAACAGGGGGAAACCAAGCATGAGTAAAGTGATTGGAATTGACTTAGGAACGTCGAACAGTGCTGCAGCCATATTAGAAGGGGGAAAACCGCGTATTATTCCGTCAGCGGAAGGAAACACACTCTACGGGAAAGCATTCCCATCGGTCGTGGCATTCACGAAAGACGGACAAGTATTAGTAGGCGAACCCGCACGACGACAAGCGGTTTCCAATCCCGAAGGAACGGTCACAGCTGCTAAACGAAAAATGGGAACGGGATTCACGTACAAAATCAACGGAAAAGAATACACACCCCAACAAATTTCCGCATTCATTTTGCAGAAAATAAAAAAAGACTCGGAATCATTCCTCGGAGAAAAAGTAACGCAGGCGGTTATTACGGTTCCGGCGTACTTTGATGACAATCAACGTCAGGCCACCAAGGATGCGGGAAAAATTGCGGGATTGGATGTCATCCGAATCGTGAACGAACCCACAGCCGCCAGCCTTGCGTACGGATTGGACAAGAAAGGAGCCGAACAACGCATCCTGGTATTCGATTTAGGCGGCGGAACGCTTGATGTTACGGTGATGGAATTCGGCGATGGCGTGTTTGAAGTCAAATCCACGTCCGGGGATACTCAATTGGGTGGAACGGACATGGATGCGTCGATTACAAACTGGATTGTTTCTGAGTTCAAGCGCACGGATGGGGTGGACTTGACGAAAGACAAAGTCGCCATGCAACGTGTCCGCGAAGCGGGAGAAAAAGCCAAGATCGAACTCTCGACTACGCTTGAAACGGACATTAATTTGCCGTATGTAACAGCCGATGCATCGGGGCCGAAGCACTTAATGATCAAGTTCAACCGCGCTAAATTAGAAGAATTGGTGGAACCCATCGTCAAGCGTTGTGAAAAGCCCGTGAATCAAGCCCTCGCGGATGCGAAGCTGTTGCCGGCGGACATTTCCAAAATTATTTTAGTCGGTGGACCCACCCGCATGCCGATCGTTCAACAGTTCGTTGAACGAATTTTGGGAACGAAAGTAGAACATGGAGTGGATCCCATGGAATGCGTCGCGGCTGGAGCCGCCGTACAGGCCGGCGTGTTAAGCGGGGAAATCAAGGACGTGTTATTGTTGGATGTCACCCCCCTCTCGCTCGGGATTGAAACGCTAGGGGGAGTCATGACCAAGCTCGTGGAACGCAATACGACCGTTCCCCACAAAAAGTCCCAATCGTTTTCCACAGCGGCTGACAATCAACCTGCGGTTGAAATCAAAGTATTTCAAGGAGAACGAGCGATGGCGAATGACAACAAGCTGCTTGGAACATTCACGTTGCAGGGAATTCCTCCCGCTCCGCGCGGTGTGCCGCAAGTGGAAGTCACATTCGACTTGGATGCGAATGGAATTCTTCATGTTTCGGCAAAAGATTTAGGGACGGGAAAAGAACAACGCATTCAAATCATGGCCGCGAACAAATTAGACGAAAAGGAAGTTCAACGGATGCAAAAGCAAGCCGAAGAATTTTCGGAAGCGGACAAAAAGCGAAAGGAAGAAGTTGAAGTCGTCAATACTGCGGATTCAACCGTCTATCAAACCGAAAAAATGCTTGACGAAATGAAAGAAAAAATCTCTGCGTCCACCAAATCTAAAATTGAGGCCGATTTGAAGGAGTTGAAAGACATGCTGGGACAAGAACCCAAGCCGGTTTCGCAACTCAAAACCAAATTGGATCAATTCAACAAGGATTTGATGAAAATAGGACAGGAAATTTACTCCAAGACGGGGCAAAATCCCGGACAAGGAAGCCCAGGAGAATCAAATGAACCGAACCAAAACGCCGATGCCGTGGACGCCGAATACAACGTCCACGACGATGAAAATCAAGCGAAGAAATAACAATGGAAAAGGAACCGGTCCGCGCTACTTACACGCCGCGTGACCGTTGCCTTTAATTTCAATCGGTTCTTTTTCAATGATCGATTCCGTTCTGCGGAGAAGTACGTATGGCCAACAACGATTATTACGCAACACTCGGAGTTTCCCGCACCGCGAGTGAAAGCGAAATCAAAACGGCCTACAAAAAGCTCGCCAAACAATGGCATCCGGACGTGAACAAGTCTCCTAGCGCCACGGAAAAATTCAAAGAACTATCCGAAGCGTACTCCGTTCTCTCCGATCCTCAAAAACGACAAACGTATGATCAGTTTGGCAGCGACGCAGCCAATCAAGGATTCTCCGGATTCGGAGGTCAAGGATTCCCTGGAGGCGGCGGCGCAGGGTTTGATTTCTCCGATTTTTTTTCAAGCCAAGGAGGCGCGAGCGGATTTGGCAACATGGAAGACTTACTCCGCTCCGCATTTGGGGCTGAATTTTCCTCCGAGCAAAGCGCCCGAAGACGAGGGACCACTCCTTCTAATCTGCGCGTCGATCTCGAGCTTCCATTTGAGGAAGCCGCATTTGGGACGAACAAAAAAATAGAAATTAATCACACGATTGAATGCTCCACGTGCAGCGGATCAGGCTCCTCCACCGGAAAACGAGAAAAATGCTCGCATTGCAAAGGACGCGGAATGGAAACCCAGACGCGACGCACGCCCTTTGGTATGTTTCAAACCACCACCATGTGTTCCCGCTGCGGGGGCGCTGGAGAAGTGGTTTCCGATCCGTGCAAAACGTGTCATGGAAAAGGAAGCGTGAAAAAAACAAGCACCATTGAAGTAAAAATTCCCGCAGGGGTGGACACGGGCAACCATTTACGCATTCCCAAGCAAGGGAATTATTCCGAAGGGAAAAATGGCGACGTGTTTGTGGTGTTACACGTGCAACCGCATCCAGTGTTTCAACGTGAAGGAGCGGATTTGTACATGGAACAAGCGATTTCGTTTGCGGATGCTGCGCTCGGAGCGGAAGTGGACGTTCCTATTCTCGATGAAAAAAACAAAACCGCCAGTTTGAAAATTCCGGCCGGAACCAAACCCGGAACGGTATTCCGTCTCACGGATCGAGGGATCAAATTTCTTCACGAGAGTGCGCACGGGGACCAGTTCATTAAAGTCACGATTAATGTGCCCGAGAAACTCTCTTCAGACGAAAGAGAACTCCTGGAACAGCTTCGCGCGGTACAAAACGGAACCCCCAAACATTCCAGCGAAGGAAAAGAATCCAAAAAGTCCAAGAAAAAAGGGTTTTTCGGACTCTAAGCCGAAATTTTCATGGTTTGCAGTCGAAGGTTTTAATCCCTTTGCCCGAAGGATTGTTTTATGCCGGGGATTGAAGCCAAACACTGGGATAAAGCCAACGAAACGGCCCTTCTAGCTAAATGGAGAGAAACGAACGCCTATGCGTTCGATGCCAATACGCAAGGAAAGCCCGTCTTCTCGATTGACACCCCTCCTCCGTATGTGAACTCGCCCATCCACATGGGGCATGCGTCCACATACACCATCATGGACTTTTTCGCGCGTTACAAACGAATGACCGGACATCGCGTGTTGTTTCCGCTTGGAATGGACCGTAATGGATTGCCCATTGAAACAGCCGCCGAGAAAAAATTCGGCGTACGCTTGCATGAAGTGGATCGCGAAAAGTTTTTGGAAATGTGCCGCGCGGTATTGAATGAAAGCAGCAGCATTTCGGTGGATTCGTTCTATCATTTGGGTCATAGTTACAATTCCTGGAAAGTGGGCCCGCGCATCGGGGACATGTATGAAACCGATTCCACAGAATACCGCATCCTGACGCAGGATTCGTTCATCGATTTGTGGAAAAAAGGGTTGGTTTACGAAGATTCACGATTGAACAATTATTGCCCGGGCTGTCGCACCACGCTTTCAGATTCTGAAATTGTCCGCGGAGAAAAAGAAACGTTCCTGAATCATATCATTTTCACGGAAACGGAAACAAACGAAAAGCTCATCATTGCGACGACGCGACCGGAATTATTGTGCAACACCGCCGTCATCATATTCAATCCCTCCGACAAACGCTATCTTCATTTAGAAGGAAAGAAAGCCCGCGTTCCCATGTATGATATGGACGTTCCCATCCTCTCTCACCCTATGGCTGATCCTGCGTTTGGAACCGGACTCGTGTACATGTCCCGTTCCGCTGGAGACACGGATGCGATTCGCTTTTTGGTGGAAATGGGAATCGAAACTCAATCCTGTATTGATGAAACCGGACGCATGACAGAAGTCGCGGGATTTTTGAAAGGGCTCAAAACCAAAGAAGCGCGAGAAAAAATAATGGAGATGATGAGCGAAAAGGGGTTGGTAGTTAAGCAAGAGAAGATCATGCACTCCGTTCCATTATGCGAGCGCAGCAAAGACTTGATTGAGTTTATTTCGATGCCCGAATTGTATGTGAAACAGATGCACGTGAAAAAAGAAATGCTCGAAATAGCAAACGATATTCATTTTCACGCGCCTGAATCACGACAGATCCTCGTGGACTGGATTAACAAAGTACGAATCGACTGGCCGGTATCCAGACGACGCTATTATGGAACGGAAATCCCGTTATGGTATTGCACCGGGTGCAAACACCCGTATGTTCCTCCCAAAGGAAAATATTATCGCCCCTGGAAAGAAAAATGCCCTGCTTCGAAATGTGAAAAATGCGGAAATGAAACATTCACGGGAGAAACCCGCGTGTTTGACACGTGGTTTGATTCTTCCAATTCCGCTGCCTACATTTTAGGAAAAGGTCGTCACGATGACTTCTTCAACGCCAATACTCCCTGTACGTTGCGTCCGCAAGGAAAGGAAATCATTCGCACCTGGCTGTATTATTCGATGTTGAAGCACTACTTGCTGCATGACCAAAAATTATTCGATCACGCGTGGATTAACTATCATATTCTCGACGAAAAAGGAATGAAAATGTCCAAGTCAGTGGGAAACGTCATCGATCCCGTGGAAATACTCAAACGATTTGGCGCGGAACCCTTCCGATTGTGGATTGCGCTGGAAGGAAACCTCTCGTCCACCGACTTAAGCTGTAGCTTCGAACGCATTGATGCGGCCGGAAAAACGCTGACCAAATTTTGGAACGTGGCGCGATTCGTTTCATCGTTTCCCAAGCCGAACGGAACACCCCAATTACAACCGTTAGACGAATGGGTTTTGCGCGAACTGTCTTCTGTTATTGACATTTGCCACAAGGGATTCGAAAACTATGACTATCATTCTCCTGCCGTGGCATTGCGTCACTTTTTGTGGGACACGTTTGCATCTCATTATTTGGAACTCGTCAAACACCGCGCATATAACGAAACCAACACGTTCACGAAAGACGAACAGGACGCCGGACTGTATACCTTACATGCGGTGCTCGAAACATTGCTGCGTTTGTTCGCACCCATCATTCCACTTTTCACGGCGCATGTGTATGACACGTTGCACGGAACGGACATTCACTCTCTTGAATACCCTCGTGCAGAATGGAAACTCTCCCCATTGGCCTTTACCACCGATGATTTGGAAAAATTAGACTCATTCATTTGGAAAACCAAGCGCGAAAAAGGAGGAACGCTCAAAACACCCCTCCAATCCGCGGTGTTGCACGAGTCCTTCAAACCCATCGAAAAGGATCTCCGCGCCGCGCATTCCATCCAATCCCTTTCCTATGGGAACGAAAACCAGCTAACGCTTTAAATAGAAAAAATCCCCCAATCGAGGGATGAAGCCGGTCCTTTTGCTTGCAGGAATAATTCTCCTTCTTTTCATGAGTGGATGCATCGGACTCGATAGTAAAGGAACGGCGACTCAACTTCAGGAAGCGCGGGTGAATACCGTTCCGGAAGGGCTACTCACTCCTTCTACGTTCGCTCAGCGCGAATCCTATCGAAACGCTCTCTTAGGTTTCCGCTCAACGGTGCGAAACATTGGAGGAGCGGACGGTGCGGCGCTGTCGGCGTATCTGGATGGCAGTCTATCTTTGCTTTCGATGCAGGATTCATCCCAAGACGGACTTGCGCTGCTCGAGAACATTGATCCTACTTTTGTGGTGTGCGAAAATGGCACTCCTGCGTCGCAGGCCATTGAACGATTTCAAGAAGCGAAGAACGATTCTCAGGAAGCCTATGAATTTTTCACGCGCGTACAACAAAATCCCTCCATAGGGAACGCGTTGGGTGCGGATTACGTAGTGAATGTGGTCCAAACCACCAGCATTCTGATTGAAGTTAACACCGAGCGGGTGGAGCAGCTTAAAAGTGCATGCGGATTCTCGGTATAGTGAGATCATGCCTTCCAAATCTGAAAAAATAATCTCCATTGGCGCTGAAGCGGTGCTGACGCAGAAAGAATTGCTGGGCAAATCCATCGTGGAAAAGACCCGCGTGCTTAAACATTACCGTCATGCGGACTTAGATGAGCGATTACGCCGTGAACGAACGAAAAGCGAGGCACGCATGCTGCATCATGTCAAAACCATTGGGGTTTTGGCCCCTATTTTGTATGACGTAAACACCCACTCGGCGATGCTGCGCATGGAATACATTGACGCGCCGCGATTGAAGCATTTTTTACTCGATAAAAAAAATAAAATGATTGAAAAAGAGAAAATGTGTGGAGAATTTGGAAAAATGATTGCTGCGCTACATTCACACGGCGTGGTTCATGGGGATTTAACCACCAGCAATGTTTTGGTACGCAAAAAAATAAAAGAAAAAACAAATGAATTGGTAATGATTGATTTTGGTTTATCGTTTCAATCAAACAAATTAGAGGATTTGGCGGTTGACTTGGTCAATTTGAAGAAAACATTCACCGCAACGCATTCCACATTTGAAAAAGGATGGGAAATTATTCAAGAATCGTATGTTAAAAACGGTGGAAAGAAACAAGTGCTGAAGCAAATGGAAGAAGTGGAAGCGCGCATACGGTATGCATAACTAATTTTCAGACTTCTTGTGCTTATCTAATTCGTTGGTTAGGGTTACAAGTTTGTCGTGGGTAATTGTCATCTTTTCGAATACATTTTCCATATACTCGGGTGTCAATTCATCAATTTTTACTCCATTATTGTAGTATTCAATTCTCGGTTTTGTTCCTGAAAAGCTTATTCTACCATGGGCAAATCTATCTCTTACTTCCATGACTTCATGTATTTCTTTGATCAAGTCGTCTTCAACCTTAACGGCAAACTTACTTAGCTTATTTAATTCACGAAATATTTTCCATTTATTAAAGAAGCTAAAGAACTCCTTTCGATAGACAATGTTTTCAAATAATTCAAGATCTTCTCGTCTATTTGGGAAAAATGTATATAAAATAATTTCGTCGATAAAATCTTCAATATCAAGCGAGTATCCTAACACTTTCCCTCGCAAGCTACGGATTTCCTCATCTTTTTCGAAAATTTTTTCTAATTCTTCTTTAGAAATACTCCAATGTTCACCAGGCTTAATACTGGAGGGATTCGAAACTTTAACGGCCATTTAGGTCACTATACTACTACCCGCTGACATGATTTAAGCCTAGATCAGACGCCTAAGGTGTGTAAAGTCATAATTCGGGCACCTATGCCCTCTTTTATAAACCCTTTCTAGGGGTTTTCCATTATCTTGGTTCTAACCCCAAGCTGATTCCACTCCTAACCAGATGGGACCGGTACCATAGAACGATCCTTTTGGATTGTTCATATGGACTATAGAAAACAATTCATGGAGCATGATATACATGGCTAAAACCAGCGAAACCAAAGGACAGTGGGTGGATTACAAGCCCTCGGAAATAGAGGAACTTATTGCGACGCTTTCCAACCAAGGAATGAGCCCGTCTCAAATCGGAGCTTCATTACGCGACCAATACGGCATCACAAATGTGAAAGAAGCCACGAAGAAACGAGTCAATGCGATTTTGACCGAAAAAGGATTGACGGGGGAACTGCCCGAAGATCTGTTGAACTTAATCGAAAAATCCGTGACATTGCGCAAGCACATGGACGAAAACAAAAAAGATTACTCCGCGCAGCGCGGGTACCGCATCACGGTTTCTAAAATCCGACGACTTGCTCACTACTATGTGCGCATGGGCAAGTTAGCGGCCGGATGGAAGTACACGCCCGAAACCGCGGCGTTGTTGGTGAAGTAACGGACGGGGGGATGATACACTATGGCACAAATGATCGTTGAAGAAGAAAAAGACAATAAGAAGCAAGAGAAGCCCACCGTTTCCAAGGCACGTAAACGAAAGGGTGTCGACAAATGGAAAACTAAAAAATGGTACACCGTTTTAGCACCGGCCGTTTTTCAAAACTCTCCCATGGGACAAACCCCGGGAGAGGAAGCCGAGAATGTGATGGGGCGAACCATCTACGTTTCCGGACGCGAAATTACGGGCAATATCAAAAAATCCCAATTAATGGTTGAGTTCAAAGTGAACAGCGTGCAAGGATTGAACGCCTACACCGAACTCGCCGGAATCGCCGTACAACCGTCTGCTGTGCGTCGATTGGTACGAAGACGTTCTTCGAAAGTGGAATCATCCGACAACGCGACCTGCAAAGACGGTACGCGCGTGCGCATCAAGAGTGTCGCACTCGCCGCCAATCACATTTCCGCTCCTCAACGCGCGGAAGTGCGACGTATTTTGAAAAATGAAATGCTCAAAGTGGCCGCCGGATTCGAATACGAAGGATTGCTCAACCACTTCATCACGGGTGATCCCACGACTGAAATGGTGGTACCGATTCGTAAAATCGCTCCGATGAAACGCGTGGATATCCTCAAGATCATCCGCCTTTCATCTCCAGCGGTCGCGGCCAAGTGAGGATTGGTATTCTCACGGAAGTGAAAAACGAGTATGGAACTGTTTGAATGGGGTATCGTGGGCGTTTCCCTCGTTCTATTACTCATTTTTATCCACACCAAACAATTGCTCAAACCCACCGCCATATTTACTGGTCTCGGCGCCGCGCTATTTGTCGCTTATCGCGGTGGGTTAGGTTCTTTTTTTGCGATCGTGTTGTTTTTTCTCGCGGGAGAATTTGTTACCCGTCAAATTCGAAATAAGTATCATCGCAAACAACACGGAACACGCTCCACAGTAAACATTGTGGGAAACATCGGGCCTGCACTTATTGCACTCGTTCTCAATCCCATTTCATTCAACGTGATGTTTTTCACTTCGCTTTCGGCGGCGTTCGCCGACACGCTTTCGAGCGAAATTGGGGTGTTGTCCAAAAAACAACCGCTGCTGATTACCACGCTCAAGCCCGCCACCACCGGAGAAGATGGGGCGGTTTCCCTGCTTGGATTTCTGGGCGCGGGATTCGGGGCATTACTCTATGGATTGTTGGCGTTTGTGTTGACTACTAGTCTGTATTGGGCCGGCGTCGTGTTCATCGCAGGTCTTGTTGGGAGTGTCTTGGACAGTTTCCTCGGCGCTACTTTACAAAAAGACGGGTACTTGGACAACAACACCAACAATTTCGTTTCTTCGTTTTTAGTTGGAGCATTTTTCGCGTTGTTGTTCTAATTATTTCTTTTCGGATTCGTTCATGAATCGAAAACGAGGGCCAGAGTATCCGTCCTTGTTCACGTGCTCTACAAACATCCCCATGGGGCGAACCCACAAATGGCCTAAATCATTTTCGGCATGCGT
>CAYHGC010000028.1:0-11276 GCA_964356075.1 uncultured archaeon | reverse complement strand
ATTGGGTAGGGGTTGAGGCGTCTCTTGGGTTTTGACGCGCACGTGGAATTTTTCTTCGCGCAGAACGTCTTCCGCATCGCTGCAGGCTCCTTCATCGTCTTCGGGTCCGATGTGATAATCCTGGAAGGATCCATTCGCACACGTCACGGCCGCATTTCCGGTGTGGGTTTCATCCCCATGGATGTGTTCGATAGCCCGTAACGTGACCACTCCAAATAGTGGGGCGAGATTTGTATATCCTTTTTGATTAGTAATTTTGATTCCAACCGCCTGAACCTTATCGCTTCCTCCCTGTGCGGCTTCCTCGGATATGGAAAATAAATCTTGGGTATCCATCACCCATTCTCCTGAAAAAGAGTTTCCTAAATTGTCCGACAGTCTCACGTCTTGGGCATCGGGGGGAATAAATTCTTCGTCTCCGGAAGAAACGCCGCGCAGGTGAATGATGTAATCATTCAGTTCCTCCGTCATGTAGAGTTGGCAAATATCCTCTTCTTCGGTATACCCTAGGAGTGCCAGCCAGAAATAGAGATAGAGGGATAATACTGCACACTGCCAGCATCCTCCCGCGACGCCAAGGTAGGCATAATAGTAAGTGGCCCCCACGACAACGTTATACGCCCCCGGGCTGAGTTCGATTCCGCTTAATCCTAAGGAATCCGACAATCCCTCGACCACCGGCTGAATGATAATGGATGAAGAGGAATAGTAGACCGTCACGAGTACTCCCAAGGGACTGTTTTCCAAATCCTCTTCGTAATAGTTTTCAGTAGTCTTGCTAATGGATTCGACCCATAGACACACATTCGATGTCACTTCCACCGGCTCTCGTAAGAGTCGGTTGAATACAATTGACGTGTCCACGGCTTTTTTTCCTTTGAGAACATAGGATGTTTTGGTCAGGTTGAATGTGTATTCCGGAGGGGCTTGTATTTTCACATTCATCCGTGCAATGGGAATGAATGGTTTTCCCGCGAGGCTGGCCTGTACGGTAATATCATACGATCCTGGCAACGTTTCGTCGGTTCGTTGGACGATTATTTTTTGCTGTTCCGTAATGGTGGTTTTCCACGGAACGACGTTGATTTTTCCTTCGGGAGAACCACCCGAACATCCTTCATTTCCAGGTTCGTTGCAGAACGCCACCTCCACAGGAACGTGACACGCGGAGGCGTCGAGAGTAAACGATTGTTCCTCCCCTGCGGTGTTAATTTCTACTCCCTTTCCGGGTTCAGGAGAAAATTTGAGGCAGGATTCGAGGGTATTGATGGACACATTCAATGAAATTTTTTGCGTGACCAAAACGGGCGCTTCTGGGTTTCCAATTTCTCCCGCGAATGTCAATGTGATGAGTCCCGTTTTTCCAGGTAATGGATTAAAGGGCGTGAAACGAACTTTCCCGGAATAGATCCCCGTTGAGTCTGAAATAAAGGTCGGTGAAAAGGGCACGTACGAGTCTTTGAGGACTTGTACCAGTGGATCGCTTTTTCCAGGTTCGTGCAATTCCACTTCCACTTGTCCTAATGGATGAGCGGGATCGTTCCATTCCATTTTGATTTGGAGATTGCGCATCGCCAATGGAGTTTCTCCAGTGAGGCAGGATTGGGATAGTGTGAATTCTTTTTCGGCGATTTGATGATAGGGTTTGGTTTCCAAAAACAATTCATCTCCCACTCCCTGCCAATGAATGCCTCCTGTTTGGCATCCCGTGAGAGGGGTTAAGGTGACGGTCGTCGGAATCGCGACCACCCACACCTGACTCGTGAGGGGATTTTCAACGAGGACGTGAATGGTTCCCTTGCTGATTTGCGTTTGGGTAATTTTGATGGTGGATTTAGTTTTCAATCCAAACGAGAGAGGGATGGTTTTTCCTCCCGGAATGGATTTCCCTTTCCATTCGGCGATGGATTGGTAGATGGACGTCCATGCAAATAGCGCACTGGGATCGGTTGACCAGGACGCGGAGTGAATGACCAGCGGATGCGTGGTTTTGTTTTCAAGAGTAAACTCGATTTTTTTTTCAGCATTCGCCACTAATGCAATACTCGCCTCCAGTTGGGCGGGGGTACTCACCACCGGTTGATTTGTGACCGGAATGTAAAGCGTGGTCGTGTCATATTTTTCTTTTTGGGCCGTGATCACGTATCCTTCTCCGGGAAAAAGGGATGGTGTTTCAAGCGTTGTTTTTCCTTCGGAGGACGTCATCCAGATTCCTAACAGGGTTGTGGATTCATCCGTCCCTTTTTGGTAAATTTCGAGTGGCACTCCTTCGAGTGGGGCGGGAGTCGTATCCGTCAGGGTGAGATCAACCGTGTCGGGGGTGAAGGGGAGCAATTGGGTCGGGGAGGCGGTAAGAATAAATGAAGAAGTGGATTCCACCTTCAACAAAAGGGAGTGATCCAGTAGGAGATCGTTTCCATTCTTCACGCGCAGGGATAAATGACTCGTTCCTTTTTTTTGGGCGCGAAATGCTATTTTTCCAAGCACATACTCTCCGGGGATCATTTTTCCGAGGATAATGGTTTCCCCATTCGTGGGAATAAAAAAGCTGGAGAATCCGTGTCCTTCCACGAGATTAGTTGAAAATGAAATCGTGTAATCGGTAAAGGAGACCGCTCCTTCTTCTCCAGACAGCGCGAGGGACATCTGCACATTCTCGAGCGTGGTTTCTGATCCACTCTTCAAAACAAACGAATACACGTAATCGTTTCCTGCTTCCAAGATGGGTGCGTTTTCCAAATGGGCGTGGGTTTCGATTTCTTCTATGATTTCTCCCCCCAAACAAATAATGGACCCGCACGACAGGGGAATGTTCGCAAAATAGGAAGTGGTGTGCGTCTCCGCGTAGAGTCCATCTTTATCCGGACTGTTTGCCGCTCCTCCTAATTGGGAATCAAAGGGATCGCGCTCAACGGAGCCAGATTCAGTAATCCCCCATGCACGATACTGAATGGATACCTCCTCCTGCGTCGCTACGTCCGGTCGTACTTCCCAATCCGTTTCGACCCAATAATCTCCTCCTTCCAACGTCTCCCATTCGAGTTGTATCCATTTGGCATTTCCCTGCGTCAGGAGACTTCCATCCGTTTCCCATCCGGATGCGGGTTGATAGGACGTGCCTCGTAGGATAGAGGCATCTCCTCCTCGGATGGCGGTTAAGAAAACAGGATCTTCTTCCATGATTCCATCCATTCCTTCTCGAATGTGCACACCTGCTCCTCCGGTGGATTTTCCTTCCGGAAGGTAAATTTGATAGCGTTGGTGGTATTTTTCTCCCGATTTTAATTGAGTAATGGGTTTTCCGTTTGTGATATCCATGGTTTTTTCGAGAAGAATCCGCACATCGCTTCCCCCAGGGGCTTTTCGAAGAACGGGTTGGATTGTCATGCCTTTTCCCGGGATGAGTGAATATTCGCTGGTTTGCAACGGAATGTATCCCGCAGCGGTTACGCGAACGTACACCCGTTGGTCGGAATCAAACGTATAGGAGGCACTCCCTTTTTCATCTGCTTGAACCATGCATTCATTTCCCGGACAAACCCACCCTCCAATGGTTCGAAATGAGATCGCGGGAAGAATAGAAATAGGTGCCCCTTCCTCATCCAGGACTTGTACGTGCACAACCGTCTTTCCCACGATCAGGGTGAGGGTGATTTCGTACGGTTCTCCTTTTTCCAGAGTAAAAACCTCCGATTCGATGGGTCCCAAAAATCCTTTGCTGGCGCGCAGAATATAATTTCCAGGTTCCATTCCCGTGAATGAAACCTTCCCTTCTCCATCGGTTATTTTTCCCGAGAATTCAAGAGGGGGCTCGCTCCCCCCACTCACTTTAATGAGTTGCACCGACGCGGACGAAATGGGGTTCTTGTTTTCAGTCACGAGGGTGGCGTGAATGATTCCTGAATTTTCACTCGTGGCAGGGGTGAGGAGAATGGGAATAGTGGTCGTTTCCCCTGGTACGAGAGTAAACTCTTTATTGACGGTCAAATAGTCGGGGTGCTGGACGATAATCCGATACGTCCCTTTTTGGGTGAATCCAATCGGAGGAATTTCCCCGTCTTCATTCGTCACGGTTTCCAAAAAGGGAATGTTGGTTTGAGCACCCGTGATGCGAATAATAGCTTGTTTTACTGCTTTTTGGGTATGAATATCATTCACCTGGATGCTTAGTCCGCCCACCGTCGCGGCACTCAGCTCAATCGTTTCTTCTTTGGTTTGATTCGGCAACAATTCATACAGGGTAGTGGTTTCCACTCCATATTTTCCTTCCGGATCACTCATGGAAAAAAAATAATCTCCCGCCGGAAGGACCAATGAAGCAAGCCCTAGCGCATTGGAAAACGTCTCCCCGGTTAGAACATTATTTTCCTTAAATGCCTGCACGCGTATCCCCGAGATTCGCTGCCCGGAAGATGAAACCACCATCAATGTCATTTTTCCTTGTTCTACTTTTTTTTCGGGCAATGAAATCGATGGATTTTCGGGTGAAACCTTCACGTGAGAAAGAGGATCATATCCCTCCAGATTAATTTCAGCCCAATAGGTAATACAAACGTGTTCCGGCGTGACGGTGAAATACCCTTCTCCGATTGTCTCACTTTCGATCGGAACGGATTGTCCATCTTCGCAGGAAATAGAAACGGATCCATTTTTCCCCGTAATGAGTTGGTGGTGCGAATCCGCCAGGATAATACTCCAGGGTTCGGGTTTCACTCGGATTTCGGTGAGAGCCACTTCAAACGTGGGGTTGCGGGCCGAAAACGAAAGAGTTTTTTCAACGGATTCAAATCCCTCCCCAGTAGCCGCGAGGAAAAGGGTTTTTTCAAAGGGAACAGTTGAAAATGTCGCTTTGCCGTCGGCTCCGGTTATTTTGGTAAACAACCGTCCCCCATCCTTGAGTTGAATTTCTACTCCCGAGATAGGCGCATGATCTCCTTCACTCGTCGCAAGAATCGTGACGGTTCCACTCGAGGATGAAGCCAGAGAAAATAGGGGAAAAAGAACGGCAATGAGAGCAATTCCTACCAATAAAAAAAAGACTAAAAAACTAGGCACCCATTTGTCAATGGGATCCACGATTCGATACACGGGGATAATCGGGTCGATTTGATCGAGGAGATGATACCACGCATCTTCCACCTTCCGAAGTAGGTTTCCCATTCATTCCACCCCTTCGTTCGTTAGTTGGTCGGGGGGCCTACGCACGTTTTGCCGGCTTTCAGCTTGTTGGTCTCCGCACTAATGGAGGTCTGACTGGTTTGCTTGTACAATGTTTCCGGATTCCAAAAGAATCGGGCATTGACTCCCGAATCGCTGACGCATATTTTTCCTTCACTCACTAAATCAAACACGTCCTGGATCGAATCAATGGCCGAAGAGGCATTATCATAGGTAAGAGTAGATATTCCATCGAGCGCTTGCACGCTGGACGGATTTTTGTTGTTGGAGGTGAACAGCTTGGCTCCACCTCCCTCGACTTGAAGGGTGTAGGGGGTATGAGGCGGAGTGTACACGATGGTTCGCAGGTACGCGTCTCCATTCGCGAGAGATTTTTCCCAATCGACCGCATACAAATACGGCCAATTCGTGAGCTTGTCCTCTTGTGTAGCCGCACGATCGGGGGCGAAATTAAATTTCTCATAGATGGGAACGCCGGAGTAATCGTAACAATTTCCGGCGCCCTCCCAGAATGTGAACGTGTCTCCTGTATCTTGTGGGACGTTCCCCGCGTCCGCGTGATAGTATATCGAAAAGGGTTGCGTGTCCACTCCATGCGTGACTTTCATCATGACGGGTGTGGCGAGCGAGGGGGTGAAGACCAAATCGGAGTTTTCTCCGGTGGTTAATGAAGTAACCTCGAGTAAATTTCCTCGAGAGCTCGGCACGCTGTTGAGGGTGTGTAAATCATCCTTCACTTGCGTGGAAAGTTTGGTGATGGGAGTGGATCCTTCTCCCGTGTAGGTTTGAACGAGACTATCGTTCACGCTCACGGCTTGCGATTCCGAATTCACGTATTCCATTCCATATCCCACGCGGTTGAACGTACTGTTTTCAACTCCTACCATTCCGTCGAACGGTAATCGGTAGAATGGAGAATTGGGAATGGGATTCTCCAGATGATAGAACGACACCCCAATTCCAGCTTTAGGTGTTCCTTCCGGCGTGAAGAATCGCCAGTCATCGGCGAAAATGGCATCGATGTCAATGTGATACTTTCCGGCGGCCGGGAGGGTGGGATCATCAAAGTATTTATTGGTAAACTTCAAGTGGTCCGTTCCATAGAAGTGGCTGAACACCGATGCTCCAGGACCAGTGCTCTTGAACCACGTCGGGGCGTCCGCGAATGCGGTATTCGTGTAAAAGTCTCGGAAGTCATTCTGGAAGTCGGCCGAATATCCGTCGCGGATCAAATACGCATCATAGTGCGTGAGATTGTTGAGTGCTTGAACGGTGGGAACCTGTTCGGTGAATTTCACATCCGTATCATTCACGTAGCTTCCAAACTGAGGATCAAGGGCATCAATCCATTTGTTGATCATTGGAGTTCCACTAATGGAAACGGTCGCTTTGGCCAAATCCTCACATGTTCCCGCGAGCTGTTGGTCCACAGACTCCGTGCTGAATACCACAATCGGTTGAGCGTACGAAAACTGATTGGTCGTGGTGCTCGTGAGTTTGAATTCCACGAAATAAGACGGAGACAAATCGAACCCGGAAATCGTGCATTCCAGTTTCTTTCCTCCGGTGGCATTCAAGTCTCCATTCACAATACATGGGGCGGGTAATGCGTCTTCGGCATTGTTGCTTCCTGGTGTTACCGTCAAGGTGACTTTCTGATTCGCTCCCGTGGTGTTGTTCACGTCCGCATTAAATGTAATTGTGGTGGCGTCTTTTTCGGCAAACTGATATCCGACGGAAATCATTCCTACTACATTTGGAGGAAGGGTTTGTCCGGAGGGGAATTGTGCTTGTTTAGGGGTGGCGTTGGGATTGTCCGGGCAGTCGAATTGGTACTTGTTGGCCGCCAAAAAGTCATCCAGTGCCTTGATTCGTTTCATGAACGCAATGTTAAACTGAGTCGCGTCGCAGTAAATGTGATTGGGATTCGTCGCATCGCACGCGTCCCAGGGGATACCCGTGTTCTCATTCCACGTCCAATTGAACGAGACGCGAGGGAGTGCTCCTTTTCCGCTGGCTCCTAAGGTGGTGCCATCCACACATGCAACCGTGTCAAAGTTGAGCTTCGGCAGCGCATTGTCCACTTCTTGGGTTTTGAATTTGACATGGAATTTTTGTTCGAGGATCTGACTGTCATCCGTCGGGGTGCAGCTTCCGGGTGTAATGTTGAAATTTCCAAAGTTGCTTCCGCTACAATCGACCGCGGCATTCCCACTATGAGAAGGATCCCCATTATCATGAATGCGCACGTTGAGAGACATGACGCCAAACAACGGGTTCGCGTTCGTATACCCTGAGTTGTTGGTTACGACTACCGCAGCGGTTTGTTTAGGCACCCCTCCATCGTTAAAGGGTTGCGATGCCGACAGTTCCCATTTTCCGGAGATGTGAGATGAAACATTGGAGGACATTTTCACGCTTACGGTGTCGGTGCCCGTGGTTCCATTGAGGTTAATCACGAAATCATTGAGGGGCGCGGTGATTTGTTCATCGCACGGATCTTCTTCCGTGAAATACGAAACAAGCAAGTATGCAATGACGATCACCGCAACCGCAACCAATACGGTAGGCACCCAGCACGCGGCATAGCACGTGGTTCCCGTCGTGAGTGCCGCACCACCCGTTCCGGCGGTGGCTCCAGCCGTTCCTCCTGTGCCGGCAGTGGCCGCAACACCGGTAGAACCGGTTGCTGAAACAGTACCTTCTCCCGCTGCCACAAATGTCCCGGGAAGGTTCGATGAAATGGGAACACCTGCTTCGACAGCCGTGGATGTCCCGGCTGCTGTGGTGAACGATCCGCCTGTGGTGGATACAAACGTGGTCCCGGCTCCGCCTGCAATCGATGCTCCTGTTCCGGTGGCAATAGCCGTAGCCCCTAATCCCGTAGCAGTTGCTCCCGTGACGGCCATGGGAACATACGCATACGTGATAACCCCCGCAACGACCCCGGCCGCTAATCCAATTCCAATGGCCAATCCTTCATCGGATTCGGTTTTGGAGGCGTTGCCCCAATCGCAAATGGAGGCGGTGACGGCGACTTTTTCCATGAGTAATCGATTAATGACCGTGCTTGAGTCTTGGGCGTCTTTCTTGTATAATGTAAAGTTCGGCTTCTCCAATTCCAACGCATACGTGGCATCGGCCTCGATGATGGCACTGACACTCGCCACATGTTGGTAGCTTCCTCCTGGCACGCGCGCGTCCACCGTAATGTCATACGCTCCCGGCAGGGTTCCGCCCTTTCGTTCGATGGTGACGGTCTTACTATCCTTCGTGAGATTGTTGATCGTGTATTGTGATAAATACAATCGTCCTTCCGGCGCGCCGCCGCGGCAATTCTCATTATTTTTTTCTCCGCAGAATACTAAATCCACCGGCACGTTTCCGCACGCAGAAGTGTCAATCTTGAGCTCGGCCGTATCCACGTCCGCCAACATTTTGACTCCCGCTTCGGGTTCGGGGTCGAATTTGATGCAGGATTGTAAGTTGGTCACTTTGATTTTGGAATTGAATGTTTCCTGGATGGTTTTGCTTTGATCCCCTACTCCTAATTCCGCACCAATCACAATCGTAAATTCGGCCGTCTGTCCAATGTTTTTAGGAAACGGAGTAAACGTGAGAATGCTCTCGTAGATGGTGTCATCTGACGGGTTCATGACGTCAAAGAATGGTACAAAGTTTCCATTCTTCAGCACTTCCGTCGCCTGATTGCTTCCTGCAATGTCGGTGATGGCCATTTCCACGTTTCCGATGGGGTTGCTTTTCCACGTGATTTTGGCTTTCAAGTTTTTGAGTGGGAACGGCTTTCCATCGACCATGCACGTGTTCAATATCTGGAACGGAATGGAAACCTTCGTGTCAAATGCGGATGTGTCAACGTCTCCGGATGCCGGAGTGCCCGTGAGTTCGATCCCCCCTTCGTCACAATCGTTCACGAGTTTGATTCCCACTACTAATGGAATGTTTTGCACCCATTGTTGTTGGTTGGCTCCCGCTTGGAACGTTAAAGCGAGGTTTCCTTTGAGTGTTTTGCTGTTGATGACGTTTACCGTCGGAGAGGTCGCGGCTTTCACTTGAATCGTTTTGGTTTGCAACGGCTGGATGGTCGTGTTTTGATACTGTTTCACGTAGTTCTGCATTTCTCCGTTGGACAAAAATCCTTGGAAGTCGCCCGAAATGATGGCTTTGGTTAGAATTAATCCCGATTGGGTGATGTTGGTAATATCCAGCGGCAAAAACTGGTCCGCATTGGGAGCGTTGGGGAGCGTGAATGATAATTTCTCCGGGTCGAATGCCACGACGTTTTCATCTACCACAATCGTAACGGGTTCGGACGTATATCCCCCTTTTTCCGCGTCGAAAATGAAGTGGGTGTTGGGTAGCGATGGAGGAGCGAGAATAGTGGTCTTTCCCGTAATGTCGGTCTTTTGTTTGGCAATGAACTGCTGGGCTTTATTGGGATCGACTTTCAGCAAGCTCACTAACGCATCCTGGACTTGGAATCCTTCTTCGTCGACGATGGAGATAGAATAGGTGGTAGGGATGAACGCGGATGCGGTTTGAGGATCCACATTGATAAACAACGTATTCGTCGAATCGATTTGGAGTTCGACGCTTTTCTCAAAGACGATTTCTCCATTGTTGATGAGTTGGATCACAAGATTCGTTCCATCGGTTTTTTTGGTGACAAACGAAAATGTCCCGGCGACGGTTTGGTATTGCTGGAGCTTTCCCACCCCAATACCCTGTCCTTCTCCTCCCGGCACATCGTTGGTGGCTAAATTGGAGGCATCTAAAATTTGTCCATTGGACGCCACGACCGTGTATCCCGAAAGCTGGGCTTCTTCGGTAGGCAAATGATTGTCATTGGAAATAAACACGCGCAATTTGGAGTTTTCATAAATCACATCCGATGCAGACGTGAGGAGAAATGAATACGAATAATTTTTGTTGACGCTCAAGGAAAAGGGTTCTTCTTCAATCAGGAGTTGATCGTCCAAATTGAGTAATGTTTCTCCAGAATAACAAAATTCGTCCGCACACGTGATGGGCTTCCCACTGTAGTAAATTTTGTTATACGTTTCCGCATATTGTCCTTCTTTTCCCGACACGCTTTCCGCGGTTCCTAATATCGCATCCAGGGGATCGCGCAAATACGCCGCGTCGTTCACTCCCCACGCGCGATAATAGATCGGCAACGCATCGAGGACGCTGATTCCATCATTTGGTCGAATGTAAACTCCAAGTTCGTACACTCCAAATTCGGGGTCGTTCCAGTCGGAGTTAATCCACTTGGCATTATCATTCGTGAGGTTCTTCTGATCCTCGACGTATCCAAGAGTAGGCTGATACGTGGTTCCCTTGATCACGGCCGTATTGGGAATCGCCGTTCCCGTGATTTGAAGCGCGTCATTTTCCAGAATCGTTTCGCTTCCCACGCGCACATGGACACCTGCTTTTTGGAGGTTCAATCCATTGGGAATTTGTAATTGCAAAATAGCCAAGTAGGTTTTTCCCTTCTTGATTTCTTTCGCACTCGTTCCGGTCAAGGGGTCTTTCACATCCACGAGTTGTACGGTAGGAGTGGTTCCCAGAATCGTTTTGTACAGTTTCATCACGATGAATTCAGTCTTTCCCGGAAAGAGTTGGTGAGATAAGCTCACATAGCTGGAGAATCCATTCGCCGATGCGCGGGCGTACACTTTTCGATCGGCTTTGAACGAACGCACCGCAACTCCTTCGCTGTCACTCTGCGTCATGCACTTTCCAGGTGTACATTCGTCCGATCCGTCGGTCAAAAATTCAACCGTAGCAAATGGTAGCGGGCTTCCATCCTGGTCTTTTACGCTCACCTCTACTTCTGCTTCTCCGATGACAAGCGTAATGTTCGTATTCGCCGGAATGGTTTGATCGGTGGTGAAAAAGGCTGAATCATTCGGTCCGGCCGGATATTTGGTGGCGCGGGCAAAGTACGATCCGCTTTTGACTCCCGTAAAGTGCGCGTTCCCATTGTAGTCCGTGATGGCCGGATTGTATTGTTGGGCAATGAATCCGGAGGTGGAGTCGTACAGCAACACTTGCGCGTTGTCCACTGGACC
>CAYHGC010000027.1:0-11331 GCA_964356075.1 uncultured archaeon | reverse complement strand
CTTTAATTCGCTCGCCTACCCCTTTCGATTCGAGGTCCAGCTGCTCTTTGTATTCCTTCAACATTTCCATTTTTTCTCCTTTCGTCAAAAAGCCACGACCGGAGTTCGATGTGGAATAACATCCGCAATTTCCATTCATTTTTTCACCTCTCCCAATACTTGAATATCGGGTATGCGATATATGGTCCTGGTGATATATTTAAATGCATCGGGTGTCCGATAGATATATGGGGAAAGATGCCGGTGGCGCCTATTGTTGTGACATGCGGGGATTTCTCTCTTTTTTGATTCTTTTTCTTTTGTCTAAAAAATCCATGCACGGTCAAGAGATCGCGGATGAAATTGAAAAACGAAAAGGCGAACGTCCGAGCCCGGGAACCATTTATCCTGCGCTCAAAACATTGAAGGAAGCCGGTCTCATTTTAGAGGAAAAATCAGGAAAAACCATTTCGTATTCGTTAACCGATGAAGGGAAACGCACGTACAAGGTGGCCAAGCAGCGATTCGTGCGAACATTTATGGACATCATTTGATTCCATTTGAGAATGTCTTCTTCAAACACCCGATCTCGTTTTCTCGAACTCGACCTCTGGCGCGGCCTTGCGGTGTTAGCGATGGTCGGATTTCATTTTTTGTATGATCTCTCGTTTTTCACTCAGGCGAATGTGGATGTGTATTCGGGCTTCTGGTTTTGGTTTGCGCGCGCGGTAGCAGGATCCTTTATTTTTCTTGCCGGAATATCCATTCCGCTCGCACTCCATCGAAAAAAACACTTGAATGGGGTTTCCTATTTAGTAAAACGTGGATTGCTCCTGTTTGCTCTCGGCGGGGGGATCACCCTCATCACCTTCCTGGCGTTTCCGGCCTATACCATTTGGTTCGGCGTCTTGCACGCGCTAGGGGTGTGTACTTTTTTGAGTATTTTTTTCAGAGACAAACCCGTGCTCACATTCGCGACCGGGGTTCTCGTCTGGGGATTGGGGATTTTGTTCACCCTTCAGGTATTCTCTACTCCGTTTTGGGTTGGAATTTTTCCGGTGGGGTTCAATACGTTTGATTATTTTCCCCTCTTTCCATGGTTGGGAGTATTTTTGATTGGGATGAGTGTGAGCGCATATTGGTATCCCCACGGAAATGCACGTTTTTCCTTTTCCATTCCTCGAAATCAATTGACTTCCTTTTTCGCGTGGTGCGGGAGGAAATCCTTACTCATTTATTTGGCTCATCAGCCCGTGCTCATCGGAATCGTGTTGGTTGGACGCGCGTTTGGATTTTTTTGAAAACCGTTTGATAAAAAATTAAGGCGTGGGATTAGGAGTCGCATCAATTACATCCGACACCAAACAAAATCCTCCCGCATCACAGGCGCGGAGGCGATAATAGTATGTATGCCCGTTGACCACGCCGCCGGACTCTACTTGGCTTTCATAAAAAGGCAAACCAAACACGGATGCGCTGGAGGGGATCGAATCAAAATCAGCCGGATCCTCTAATGAGTCCACCACTCCACTTGAATCTTTTTCTTCCACCAACAAAAACATGCGTGCGCCCGGAGCGGCATAATGGATCGTCACGACTCCTCCTCCAGGTGTGGCGAAAAAAAGAGTGATCTCGGTCAGCGGCGTGAGTGCGTTTTCGTTCGCTGCATTAATTGCCTGCTGACTGTTCGAGAGGGCATCGTCCAATAGACTTGCTTCGGCAGGAATGGTATTCTGAATCAGCGTCGTGAGAATAATGGCTGCCACGACAACGATTCCTCCAATCAAAAGGAGGTATTCCAGACTCCCTTGCCCTTTTACCGGATGAAACACCATCATAAGAGGGGCGAGGATTTCGTGTTAATAAATTCCCTCGCCGGAGACGGCCGGTGTACACTTATAAAGAAAAATTGGCTGATCCGGGGATGTATTCCCGTTTTTGGGTTGGATTGGTTTGTTTAGCGGGGATCTTGACCCTCTCTCCTGTCGTGTGGGCATTCTCGGATTCTCTGGACGTGCTCTCCACCTATCCTTGGGGAGAAACCGACGCGGATCGAACCACCCCGCATGTGAGCTTTGGATATCCGTTTGAGCCGGGCAAAGCCGTGAGTGTGAATACGCTCTCCATTCCGGGCGCGAGTGCGCAACAATTTAGGGTATTGGGACGCCACCCCGATGGAAGTATTTCCTGGGTATTGGCCGATTTTATTTTATCTGGAAACATGACCCCTGGGCAAGTGATCAGCGGAACGTATGCCATCACTAACACGGGATCGGGAAACACGAGCGGAACCATTTGTTCCCAGAGTGGGGGAACCATTCTCGTTAACACGGGAAGTCCTAGCGGAATCACGGCTAAAATCCGACAGAATAATTTCAATGTCCTGGATGAAGTGTCACTGAATGATGGAAGTGGAAATCAGCTCGTGGTGGCCAATAATAATGGAGGGGTGTTTTTCATCGACGAAGGGGGAGTGGAACACACGTCACGATCCACCAACGCCGTGGAATTTAAAATCCTAGACAATGGAGCCGTCCGTTGTACGGTCATGGTAGAAGGAATGATTGGCACGTCGAATGTGGGATATCGAACCATGTTATCGTTTTACAACGATCGCACGGACGTGGGTGTGACTAATTCGCTCAAAAATAATTTGTTCGCTTCCCCCAACCACAAGCCGAGCAAGGGTGGCGGATTCAGGGTTGACACCACTCTAGAAGGGGTTAGTATCACCTCCGAAACGCCCGCAGGAAACGGAAGTCCATTCTCCTTTACGATAGGACCCACCGAGCAAATAGTGTTGTCTAATTTGTACAATACGAAGCACAACACCAAGAACTGGGTTGGATTGGGAATGCCCGCCCTCACGACGCAGGGGTATGGGGTGCAATCCTATCCCGTTGGGGGAGGAAGTCCAACGGATATTGTCCCTCGAACCCTTCCTTCGGTTATTCCCACCGAGCAATGGATCAAAACTACGAGCGGAACCAAAAAAGTATTGTTCTCCGGACGCTATTTTCCCTATTTTTTTCCGGACGGACTCACGTTTGATGCGTCCAACGGGGCATTCACCTATGATACCTTTCTCACTAAATCACCGTTCACCAACAGCGGATTCATCCCTTACCGAATGAATCGGACCCGTGATGCATTTATTGATTTCAATCCCAGTGGAAACTCTGGGGACATCGTCAAGCGTCTGACGAACAAACTAATATTCATTCCCACGGACAAATCCGTTTATGGCAAAGCCGATGCATTCTATTCTGCATCATTCGATTCTATTCCCCATTCTTCTATCCAACAATTTTATGACCAAGCCGACACTCCGCTCACCGGGAACATGTGCGCAAATCCATCCAATGTTAAAGTGGATTTTGAAATCATCATCACCAATCCCTCGGGTGCCACCGGAGGGGGATTTTCCAACAATGAGGAATGGGGGATTCCTCAGGAAACATTTACGGCCGGCAACCGATTTGCATATGCCAACATGGAACAGATCGCCCGGTATCGCGCGGATGTGGATATGCGGTATCTGGACGACAAAACATTTTCGTATTCCGGAAACTACACGCAGATGAAAACTGATTTTGCTAAACTCCCTACCAACAACAGTCAGATTAATTCCCTTTTTCCCGGATGGAGCATTGCGGGATCGGACGAAGCCCACAATTGGGCGTTCCAAACCAATTTGAATTTTTACCATTACACGGGAGAGGAAGTGTATCGTCGAGGAAGCGAGGCAAGTGTGATTTGGTGGTGGCTCAATGGATTTCAATGGGTCAATTATGCTCGACCCATGGGGATGTTCTTACAAGCCCAAGCGCACGCATTGCAGTTCTTTCATGAAACCGCCGACTCCCGTTATTCTTCACATGAATCATTCGTGACTAATTTTTTGAACACGGGCTTTTTGTACATTCAATCCATTCCGTCGTATGGGTATTATCCTACATGGCAGGGAAAAAATCCTGCTATTGTTTGCAATTTTGACGATCCATCCACGACGAAAGCTGAAACGAATCTCTGCTTTGGATTTTATTCCGTTGGAAAGGGATGGTGGGCGGATCCTGGACAAAAAATTGATGTTAGTACACTCGCCCCTGAAATTCAAGCGCTTGATTTGAAGATTGACACATTTTATCAATCGGATGGGGCTGAAAATTGTCAGACGGGCTCTCGATGGTGGATGCATACCAACCGAATTGCGCTGGCGATATTTGAATTATTCCACACGTATTCGGCACTCGAACCCAGCAAGGCGACGCTCATCAACGATCTCTCGTTGCGTGCGGTGGATATGGCCAAAATGCTCGCTGGAAACGAAGTGGGGGGAGGAGAATACTATAACAATTTCACCGATCCCAAAAAATCAAATGGATGGTATCAGTTTTGCCCGCTCGAACCCCAACTGAGCGTGGCCGGTGATCCTTCTTCGGCCGGAACAGGAAACGGGTACATCGCGAGTCACATCTACACGTATGCAGCTGAATTGGCTACGACGAATGCGGAAAAAGCATGGTGGCACCACATGGCGCTGAATGAATTATTTTCAATCCACTATAATGCGTACTCGGGAGGAGCCGGGTTCACCTGTTATAAAGAATTCGATCCCCGCGCGCAGGATAGTATCAAAGGCTATTTGGATTGGGGTGGGGATTACACGCCTGGAAATTATGGAGTAGGGACCCCATACCCCGATCCCAGCGCGACGTTTTCACTTTCTAGTGTGGTTCCTTCCACCGCAAACAAAGGATTTGATATCCCCATCACACTGAATGGATCGCTCTTCACGAATACGGATAAAGTGGAAATTGGAAACCCCACCCTGCTCACCATCACTCCGACGTTTGTGGACAGTGGTAAGCTCACGTTTACTCTTACTGCGAGTCAATCCAACACATTGGGAACGGGCACATTTGTCGTGCGCGTGAAACAAGGATCCACGTATTCCAATGCCAAAAATCTCACGATCCAACTTCTCAATCCCACCCTCGCGAGCATTTCTCCATCCGCCATCAATAGTGGTTCGAGCAGCCAATTATTTTCGCTCGTCGGAACCAACTTTCAAAATGGGGGACAAGTTAAAGTGGGAACGTTGGCTCCCATCAACGCGACCATTAGCAGCTCCACCAACGCGACATTCACTCTCAGCACAGCTACTATTTCCACGTTAGGGGTGGGCGTGTTTGACGTGTCGTTCCAAAATCTCGATGGGGGAGTGAGTCCGCCTCAAACGTTGTCCATCCTCGCGCCGGGTTCCCCGATCCTGGATACGTATTCCCCGATCGATGTCGAATGGAACACGGGACCTACAACCATTACTCTCACTGGAAGCAATTTCCAGAGCGGAGTCAAAGCATGGCTTTTGAATACCCAAAATAATGCCATCAACAAATCATACAATACCACATTCGTGAATAGCGGGAAGGTGACTTTTTCCATTCCCCTTGCGGACACCATTACGCTTGGTCCTGGAATATTTGGCGTGTTTGTGGTGAATACGGATGGAAAACTCTCGAACGTCGTGCCCAACTTTGTTTTTTACGTCCCCTACGTCACGGGCCTGACCCCTGGAAGTGTATCGGTCGACGCACCGACGACGTTGGCATTCACGGGATATTATTTCAAGCCCGGCATGAAGGTGTTCATTGGAACCACATCCTATACTCCCACCATCCCCACTCAAACGTCGGCCACGCTCTCCTTGTCGGTGATACAGTTGCAAGCGCTCGGAACCGGAACCAAAAACGTGTATTTACAAAACCCTGCAGGTGGACAATCGCTCATTTGGCCGCTTACCATTACCGCGCTCGGAGACACGGGGGGAAATAACAATGATACGGGAGGATCCAACAACGACTCTGGAGAAGGCGATAGTGGAGATGGTGGAGACGGTGGCGCGGCCGGTGGTGGCGGAGAGGGGGGCTCGTCGGATGGTTCTGGGGATGAAGAACCTGGAACGTGTTCAGAGGTTATTGAACTCTGCGATGGAATCGACAACGATTGCGATAGCGAAATCGACGAAGGGTGTGATGTGAGCATTCTCGAGTCCGGAATCTTAGATTGTACGGATCCGCAAGTGGCGGCCGAGAATGGGATTGATTGTGGACAACTCAACACGCACACCTCGTTGAAAGAACTGGATGCGTTCTCCGTGTTTACGGCGATCCTTCGATTGCTATCGGGTGTTCTACAACTTGTTTTAGGTCCAGGCATCTAATCGTTCGATTGTAAATCCCACCAAACCACGTGACAATCGGTCAGTGCGATCATAGATAGGGATTTTTCCCCCGCGATCCGTGCCGCATCATGGGGGTGCATTTCATTCCCATTCAATTCTATTTTCCCATCGATGAGCATCACGTATTGATGCGAGTATTCGGGTTTGAACGAAATGGTTTTTCCCGATTCGAGTTTACAAATCCAAAACGACGCATTCTGACGAATGGATAATGCGCCTTTTTTTCCCGACGCATTCGCTACACACAAGGGAGTATTTTTTATTTCATTTTCTTCAAACTTTTTTTCTTCCCATCCTGGAGAATGATCGGGTGTCTGAGGGATGACCCACATTTGGAGTAAATGCACCGGGGTTTTGGGCGAGGCGTTGTATTCCGCGTGTTCAATTCCCGTGCCCGCACTCATCCTCTGGATGACGTTCGGGGTGATGCTGCCTTTGTTTCCCAAACTATCCTCGTGGGTTAACTCACCTGAAATGACATAGGTTACAATTTCCATGTTTTCATGATAATGAAACGGAAACCCCTGCGCGGGCTGAATAATGTCCTCGTTCACCACACGCAACGTGGACCATTGCACGTTTTGGGGGTCGTAATAATTATTGAATGAAAAATGATGAAATGAGTCCAACCATCCATGGTTGGCATGGAAGTGTTCCTTGGCGCGGCGGATGAGGATCATGGGCGTATACGTAGGAGATTGCATTCCTATTTTATTTCCGCTGGATTTTTCCCGGCCAACGACTGTTTGATATGCAACAGGATGCGTAAGGATAATTCGAGGAAAATCAAATAGAGGATGAAATGCACCAATAATTCAGTTAGTGCCGGCAGCTGCGAAAGGCGTTCTTGAACCAAATCAAATTTGAAAAAGTCAGGCTCTACTAACGCGACTCCCAAAATGACAATGGGAAGGGTTTTCGACAATTCCTGCGCGGCACCCTCGTTGTAATAGGCTAAAATCCGAGTGGCGGAAACCAATCCGATGGCCACCCATACAATTTGAGGCATGTTCTGGTTTTGGGCTACGACAAATAACAACATGGCAAATGCCCCAAACCACAAAAAGGAAGCGAGAGGAAACAGAATGCCATACTTTACAATGCGCAGGAAAAAAAGAACCAAATCCTCTACTGCCCCTACAACCCCTGGGTGGGAGAACGAAAGATGGCGCTTGAAAATGTCCCGCCGCGCGATGAAATGGTAAAAGTGCCAAATGAGAATGATGTATCCCGCTAACGCAAGTGCATATGCCGTCCATTCGAGTGCATTGGATAGGGAAAACGAAAAAATAAAACGAGAAATTGAGTCCAAGAATTCAACGGCCATAATGAACGCGAACGAACGGTTTTGAGTTAAAAAATCAATGTCTTGGAGGGGTTATTGCAGAAACGTGTCGGTGCGGCTGAAGGGGGTCATTTCTCCCGCGTAATTGGTGAGCATCATTTCGTTTACTTTCGAACGCTCTTTCGTGTGGGCGAGGACCCATCCGAGTTTGACGTAGGCGGTCTCCGGGAGCATGTCTTCTAATCCTACTGCTCCCGCCGCTTTGAGGAGACGAAGGTTATCGTACACCGTGAGGTTGACCCTTCCGTAAATGGTTTGAGTGGTGATAAACACCGGAATGCCTTGCGCGGTGATCTTTTGGATGGCCGGCACAAACGAATGGGTGTTCACGTGGCCCATTCCCGTGCCTTCGATAATGAACCCCTTGCATCCCTTCGATGCGTAATACTGCAACACGTCCCCGGACATTCCGGGAAATACTTTGATGAGCACGACACTTTCATCAAACACCGCATCGGCCGTAGGCGTTTGAGTGGATCGTAGCGCGTGCTCGCTCACTTTTTCCATTCGTCCATCGACCCAGACCTTGAGGAGCGGGCGTTGATTGATCGGTCGGAATGCATCGCGTCGCGTGGAATGCATTTTGCGCACAGAGGTTCCACGAGTGAATAAACAATAATCATCGGACGTGCTTCCGTGCATGCAAATTCCCACTTCGGCGATGTCGCTGATGGCAATACGCGCGGCACAGACCAGATTCATATTCGCGTCACTGCTTCCTCGATCGGAGCTGCGCTGCGATCCCACCAACACGACGGGTTTGGATAGATCGCGGATCATGAACGAGAGAATGGCCGAGGTAAAATGCAGCGTGTCCGTGCCGTGCGTGACCACCACTCCTTGTACTTCCGGTTTCTTCAATTCTTCAACGACCGTCTGCGCGAGTTTGATCCAATCGGCCGGAATGAAATCTTCGCTGGCTTTGGTGAACGGACTGACAATGTTTTGAATATGGGCGAACTCTCCAATTTCAGGAACCATTTGCATGAGTTCGGTCGGAGAAAGTCGTGGGGCCACGCCGCCGATTTCATAATCGACTTAGCTGACGATGGTACCGCCGACTCCTACGATTGAAAAACCGGGTTTGGTGGATGGGTGGTGTGGTGCCGAATTCGTTGCGGCCGCGTGGGTGGAATGTCCTTCGGCGTGCGGAACTTTTTGAATGGATGAAATATGGTCGAGTCCGAGTCCAGTGTTATATCCCGATGACATTTTGACGTTCATCGTTGAACTTTTTTCTGGATGAGGGGAGGGGAGAATAATCCCTTCTACGTGCATCCCTTTCCATTCCGCGCGAACACGATCACCGGTAGAAAGTCCGTGCTTCGAGAGGAATTCGGAGAGAGACACCATAGTAGGAACCATGCTCGCACGGCTTAAAAACTGTCCCTCCAACATACGCTTTTTATTTTCACTTTCATCTATCCTGCTGATGTCCAAACTCTTTTTTGCGATTATTCCTCCATCCTCTGAACTGGAAATGATTCAAGAAAAAACACTCCCCGTTTTACGCAGTCACTCCGATAGCTGGAGGATAGCGAACCCTGAACAGTGGCATATTACCCTTCAGTATGTGGGGGAAGCGAATCCGATTGAAACGATTAAAATCATTCAGGCATTTGAAAAAATTAAACTGCCACGCGCGGAAGAAATAATGGTGGGTGGAACTCCCAGCATGGGTTTGTTGGTCCAGCATGAAAGTGGTCCTGTTCTGTATGTGCGGATTGCCGAAAAACATCCTTTTTTGCTCGAAACGCGAAGGATTGTTCGTTCCATTGTTGACGTTTCAGATCGTGAAACGACGACCTTTCACTTGACAGTAGCACGTGCCAAACGGAAAGAAAAAATGTTTTCGTCCATCGTTTCAGCGATTCCACCCTTCACTTCTACATTCCTTCCGTTGGGTGTCACGCTCTTCCGTTCCGAGGAACAAAATGGAAAAACGGTTCACATTCCCCTCTCTACAAGGGCATTTTCCCTCTGAAAAGGGCCAGCATTAAAAACCCTTTTGGATTCCCTTCGCCCATACAAGGTGCGCAACGCGCAGGGAGTTCGAATAATTATGGCAGGAAAACCAGCATTCGGCGGATATAGCATTTCATTTGCAGGACGAAAGGACACGGTTGAAAGTGTCTTCGGAAGCAAGCCCATCGCCCCCTCGGAAATGACCAAGAAAATTTGGGCCTATGTGAAGAGCCACAATTTGTCGAATAAAAAATCGTAAATTCAAAAAGACGGGGGGGATTAAACTCCCTTTCTTTTCTCTTTTTTTCTATTGTTTTTTGGGATGAAGTCCATTTCCGTAATCAGGACCTTTTTGTCACAGGCTGTAAGAAGATGATTAGACATTGAAAATTGAGATTTACGAATATGATCAGTGAAATAGAAAAGAATTACCCGGATGCCCATTTCTGCTCTTATTTGATTCAAAACGGGGACAAAATCAGTATCAGCAGCCACTAAAATAATTGATTTTGTTTTTCGAATAAGTGGCTCCCGGCAAAGATCCATAGTTAGTAATGTGTCTACCCCTTTTTGGGTAAATTTTTCCCCAATTTTCTGTAGACGACCTTCTCGGATGGTAATACGTTCATTCTGCTTTATTTTACTGACGAATGAATCGTATCCGGCTTTCAACTTTATTTCCAGTTCAGTAGGAGGGGACCCTTGAAAGGGTGGTGCCGTGTAATAGAAAATATGTTCACAACTCAATCCATTTCGATCTGCTAACTGTTTTCCAAAAAGAATGAGATCAAACCGCAGATGCTTTCCTTTTCCGAAGTATTTTGATATTTTGGATAAATAACCCCCATCCATGAAAATTAATGCCTTTTCTTGCATGAATGGGCACGTTACTAAAAAGCATTAAGAAGGTAGGGAAAATTTTTAGAAAAAGCATCTAGCGTCCCACGCGAGTGGAACACTAGGGCACATGTTACATGAATAAGCGATGATAAACCCTTTAAAGCTAGCTTCAAAATGCCCTCTTCGAATGAATTGATTTTTAAAGAATCTTCAACAAAGAGTGCTTAGAGGGAACTTCCCACTATGACAGATGCATGCAACACTACCGGTAATGCCGGAGTCGGAAAATCAAACGTCGTGATGTCAGCCAACGGCGTCCTTATTTCACTCACCGAACGCGCGGCTGAAAAAGTCAAAGAGTTCATGATGAAAGAAGGAAAAATGAACCAAGGATTACGCGTCGCGGTTTTACCCGGCGGATGCTCGGGACACACGTACTCATTAACGTTTGAAGAAACACCGTTAAGCTCCGACATCAAACTCGAAGAGCATGGTGTCAAAATTTTTGTCGATAAAATGGCTGAAGAATTAATTCGCGGTTCGGTTATTGATTATGCAGAATCATTGCAAGGCGCCGGATTCGCGGTCAACAATCCCAATACGCATTCTTCATGCGGCTGCGGAAAAAGCTGGTCGTAAACTTTTTAGAAAAAAGTTTAATCAAAAAAGAGAGGTTTATTCTCATGACTGCGATTCCCATTGAAGGAACAAAAGCCCCTGCGTTTTCATTACCGGATCAAAACGGAAAGAATGTTTCATTATCGGATTTCAGAGGAAAGAAAGTCGTGCTGTATTTTTACCCCAAAGACGACACATCCGGCTGCACGAAAGAAGCCTGTGGGTTCCGTGATGCCAAAACACAGATCGCCAAGAAAGGCGCGGTTGTGATCGGTGTCAGTAAAGACGATCAAGCCTCCCATGAAAAATTCGTGAAGATCGGAAGAGCACACGTCTG
>CAYHGC010000026.1:0-11376 GCA_964356075.1 uncultured archaeon | reverse complement strand
CACTCGGATTATGCGACGCTTGCGAGGAAATGAAGAAACACCCGCACGCGGGGTTTCCCACTCGCAACAGATTGCGAATTGGCTCGCGCATCAACGCCAACGCCACCCCGAATTGCGAACAACCCTCTTACCTGTGTCGCGATTGTGCCTAGAGAAAGCCACCCCTGAACGAAGCGGAAGTGGAATGAGTGGAGAGTATTCATCTGAAAACGCGTGGATGAACCCACAAACCATACGCGAGATTGAACGAATGATCATGGATCAAGGAATGGATGAAACCGTCATGCATATTGCTGTACGCCACCCCGCGCTAACCGAATTACTCACGGATACGCACGCCTACCAACGTTTCATCGAACGAGAAAACATCCCCGAAGTGTGGAGAAAACGACTCTATGCACTCTCACGGGTTCGCAATGCCGAACTCCGAGGGATGGGATTGTTGGTGTATTTGCGCAAAGCACATGTGCGGAAAGCGAGAAGCACGGTATTAGTTGAAAAAACGTGAAAGGGACGTCTGGTTCTTGGAATCCTCTTCCGATTGTTCTACGGGCACCACGATTTCCTCCGATTTTGGAACAGGTGCATTGACGGCGGTTGACTTTTTTGATTTTTTAGGCCCAGTGGCAGGAGGTTCGGCTGAAACAGTTGCGTGCGATCTATTGGGATTCTTTCTCTCCTCCACACGCTCAAGCAAACGCTTGACTTTCGCGGACGAAGCCGTGGTTTGAAGGAGAAAACCGAGTTCGTCTTCATCAAACTCAAACGTATGCACCCAATCCACCGCTTGCTTTTCATCTGACAAAAAATCCTGCCAGAAAACGAGCTCTTGCGCAATGCGTTTGCGTGAACCGTATTCATGTTTCTGAATTTTTTGAATCGTTGATTTCTTCGCAGAGTTTTTCATCAAGGAAAGCTTCTTGAGGATGGCCGGAAATTGATACGAAATCCAACCGTGCGCCCGCTCAGGAGCGTTTATTCCCACGCTCGCGGACAAATCCCCTGAATATTTGAGAAAACCATAATGTTGACGACGAAAAATACGACCATCAAAAATGTCCGCACGAGAAAGTTGATCAAACGCGAGAGAAAGAGAGGGCTGCATGGGAAATTGTCGTGGAATGTTTTCCTCGACCCACTTTTTGAGGAGATCATGATCGACTTCCACGCTTGAACGCATGCGGCGGATGTCGGAAAGCGATTGGGAGGTGTACAGTACGCGCATCGCGTTGAAAATATTGTCCAAGCGTTCCCGGTAACCGGACTTTTGAACATCCTCCAGGGTTAATTTCTTGGTTCCACGTGCGAGCGACTCAAAATCAAGCACTGCCCCTCTCACATCCCCGGATGCATTTTTGGCGAGCTCGTTGATGGAGACGGCATCATAGTCAATGGATTCTTTTTCTCCGATTTCGCGGAGAAATTTAGCAATGGAAGGGTATGCGACTTTTTTGAATTGAAGCATTTTACAAAACGTGCGAATACCGGCGAGACGCTTGTCGGCATAAATGTCGTTCGCGGTAAGAATGACCGGATTGCGGGCCTCTTTGAGAACGGTCAATACGGCGGAGAGGCCTCCTTTGTCCTGCGTCCCCTGAATGCCGTCGATTTCATCGAGCAACACTAAACGGGGTTGACCGGTGAAACTCGCATTGAGCGCGGCTGCGGAGACCGATCGTTCAATCGCTTCTTCATTTCGCTGATCCGAAGAATTGAATTCCACTAACGACCAACCCATTTCTTTGGCGACCGTGTACGCTGAAACGGTTTTTCCCACGCCGGGTGGTCCGACTAACAACAATGGTTTTTGGGATTTACCCGATTTCCATGCCGCTGCCCAGAGACGAATCTCGGTGATGACGTCCGCATTCCCGACCATTTCCGAAAGGGACGAAGGAGCGTATTTGTGGATCCACATGACAAATCTTTAAAGCGCGCAGATCATAAAAGAAGGTATGGCCGCCAAACCCCTCCGAGTCCAACGACCATCTAATTCGAATAAAGCAGGTCCACGCGGGAAGATTCGACGATTTCCCTTGCGATTGGTCCGCGAAACGCGACCGGTTATCGCCCCAACGCGCGTCATTAAGATTCTAGGACAGGTCACGAAGCGCGGACACACGTATCGTGCCATTTACGATACCAGCTTCCCCGATGAACCCGTGACGATTGTGGCATTAAACACGAAAACGAAAAAACGAACGGTACATCGACTCACGCACGAACAATATTTAAAATTTCAACGCGAACTACACGCGACAAATCCCACCCAAATGATTGCAGCCATTGCAGGACACCCCGAAGTGTTGAAAGCGATAGTTAATACCGCCATCCACCTGTGAAAAAAAATTATTTGATTCGCACATCAACAGGCGTCTGATTCAAATAATACCCGCCGATGTTTTTGAGAACACATTCTTCCAACGTCACGCGGGGTTGTTGGGACGTTTTGGAAATAAACAATGCGCCGCCGGTTCCCATAATCGTAGAACCGTGGCAACGGATGATAACAGTGGGATGGCGCAGCTCGAAATAGTCCACATGATGAATGGTGGTAGGACAGAGGTCAATCGAAGACTGGGTAATCACGACTGGCAGCGTGTCATCGGTAAAAGAATAACACGATTGGGAGAAATTGTATGCGGTTCCCACGACGTTTCCCGTGATCGAGTTGTTGGCGTGTTGAACAAATGCGAAAAAAGCAAGCAAGGAAAGGGCGATAACCCCCACAATAACCCAATCGACTAAATCTTTCGAATCGTGACGCATACGCATCCTGTCAAATCCGACTATAAAAACTCGGCGTCGCCATTGGATTTGCCTTTCAATGATTTCAGTCGTTCCGCGAGCTCATTCAGGGTTTGCTTGGTTTGCTCCGGATTCGGTTTAGTCACATTGGAAGGAACGGCTGGCGCTGCTCGGCCTACACGCTTTCGGACTTCGTTGATTTTATCCATGGGGCCTTCGGACATGGGGCCGGCATATTTGCATTTTCGGCACTGCTTCCCGTTGGGTGTGGAGGATAATTCAAGCGAACCACACTGCGGGCAATACGTGAACTGCATAAGCGTTAACTCTGATGACGATATATGGGAAACGACGCGCTATTGTCCCTGCGGAAACAATTCCGATTTAGTTTCCGTCGAGATCTTGGTTTCTTCACGCTCAACTATTTTGCGCATGACTTCCATTTCTTTACTCTTATTACCTAAGCGTTGCAAGCAATAATAGTACGCGTTAATGATCGCATCGAAATCGAGGCGGCGCTTAAATCCCAAGCGCGCGATTTCCTCGAAATACAATTTGGTCAATCGCATCGCGACTTCTTCGTTGGGAACATCTCCGTCCATCATGGAATGCGAGGATTTGGTGACGGTCTTGGACAACGACATCGGCATCGCCACATGCGTTGCTCGACTCGGCGAATGGGTTTCGCGTTCTAAGTGACTCACGTCCGCTTTCAACGCCGACAAATCCTTCATGATTTTGTTCAATGATTCTTTGGCGTCGGCAGGCAATCGTTCCACGCGCACCACTTCTTTGATCTGCGGCGCGGATTTGATATTGCGGGTACGATAGACAATTTTGGTTTTGGTCTTACCGGGAACGTTTCGAATAATCGTGCGCGTTTTTCCCGGAACTTCTTTGACAATGGTTTTGGTTTTTCCAGGAACGCGCTTAATGACGGTGCGCGTCTTGGTAATGGTTCGCGTCTTTCCTGCTTTTTTGGCGAGATCGGGATTCTCAATCAACGCACGGGAGGTTTTCCACGAGCGCGTAGCTTCTTCGAACGTTTTTCCTTGTTCGATTTGTTTTTTGACAAATAAATTGTACATGGATAACTGGCGCGCGGGCTTCTTGCCTTTGGACTTGTTCAAATCCGCGCGAAGTTTTTCCAATTCTTGTTGGATGGCCGTATTTTGCGTGGTCATTTTCTTCGTTTGACGTGCAATCGATTTCGTGAGGGATTTTTTGGAAGCATTTACTTCTTTGGTGACACCCGAACGAACGGATTTAACTTCTTTTGAAACACCTGAACGGACACCGCGCATTTCTTTGGCGACGCCGGATTTGGTGGCTTTGGCTTGCTTGGCAGCACTGGATTTGACACCCTTGACTTGCTTGGTGACGCCCGACTTGACTTCTTTGATGTCGGACTTAACGCCCTTCAATTGTTTGCGAATAACTTTTCCAGCTACTTTGCCCGGAACCTTTTCCTTCTTCGCCTTGGCAGCCATACGGTAAAACCTCTCCAACTGACATACCTACGCCATTTAACACTTTTAAAGGAGGTGGAGAAATCCTACCAAAAGCAAATAAAGCCTAGAAAAAACAGTGAGTGGAATGCACTCCTTCCTTTTTGTACGGTTGCAAAATGAATGACGCAGGTCACAGTTTGAAGGGATGATGAATGGTAACTGATCGCGAGAAAAAAGATGAGCGAGTAATGGAGTTCCTCGCTCCCGATGGGGTAAAGCGCAGACTTCAGATCAAGAAGGGAGGAGTTGCGCAAAAGATTGATGAAGCTGCACCCCCCGGTATCATCCCTCGACTAAAACTGATGAGTCAAGCAGAGAAAGTTCGTCAAGCAGACACTGAATCACGGTACGCTAGACAGGATGCGAGAAAAGAGTGGTTGAACAAAAGTATTTTTCGAAGAATAAGGCATTTTTTCATGCCCTATGACTATGAGCAAATGGATGGAAAAGCAAAACAAAAGAGAAAACCGCAAGCGGTGCGCAAGGACCCTCCGCGCGATTTTCCAAAAAAAGACCAACAACATTTCAGTATTGATGATCGCGTAGAAATGTCCCAAGCACGGAGGGCGTGGCTCAAGAAACACTGGATCAAAAACGCGTTTCGCGCCTATGATCCTGAAGAATTAAACGCCATCATTCGAGGGGAACGAACCGGCAAACGGGAAATCTGGAAACCCAACAAATCAGTACGACGAAGAAGGTAAATGAGTCTCAGCTACATTTTCGAATCCAAGAAAGCGTTTCGCGAAACAATTCGCTTTCTGCCTTTTCCTCCGAGAACAAGTGGCCTGCACCTTTGAGTATCTTCAACGATTTTGGACCTGATAAAATATTGTACAATTTTTTTCCATCCGGAATCCACATTCCTTTTTCAGCTAAAATAAATTTAGTCGGGACCGTTATTTTTTTTACAAACGGAATGAGTTTATCAAGCGGGTATTTTTCGCATTCATCATATAGTTTCTTCGAAATGAGATCGGGCCAGTTCCACTGAATCATATATGCCTTCAACGAAGAAACAAACGAATACCCTTTATTGCATTTTCTCAGGTCACAGGAAGGATCCCAGAGGACAATACCATCCATTTTGGACGTATCCGAGAACCAAATCGAGGGACCGCCCCAACTGTGACCCGCGACAAACACGTGATCGTATTGCGTGCGCAAAAAACGAACGGTTGCATCGATATCTTTTCCATGTTGTTTAGTGGTGCATTCCATGAACCGACGCGCATTCGGTTTGGAACCATACAGACTAATGCGACATACTGCAATTCCTTTTGAAGGAAAAAAACGAGCGGCATTCAAACCGGGTGATTCATGCGCGGCACCCGGACGACCGTGAATCACCAACAAAACCGTCTTGGGCTTTTTCCCCTTCGTGTTCACCACTCCATAAATGGTTTTACCATCATGTGCAGGGAATTGAATGTGCGTTTCCATACCCAAAAGAAAATATTCAGCCCTATAAAGCGAACTACTTCATCGCGCTCTCAGGAAAGTTTACGGTAATTAGTTTCGTGCGTCCGCGGCCGGATAAATCCGTGCTCGTAGTAATGGCTTTTTTGCGTTCGAGTTCAACGAGCAATTCGCGAATGCGGCGATCGGATAATCCCATTCCGCCCGATTCAAGTTTGGCATACACATCAATCGAGGGGACGTTCTTTCCTCCTAACGTGAAAATGGCACGGATGATTTGCTTGTGGGGTTCCGAAAGAAAAGGAATGGCTTTCTGCAGCGCGGATGTTTCGTTGTCCTCGAATGCCGCGCGCGCGTGACCTTCTGAAATCTCGGTCGCGTTTTCTCGTTCGGCATTTCGCGCCGCTTTACGTAATGTTTCAATTCCCACCCGCGCGTCGCCTCCGCGTTTGGCGGCATGCGCGGCGATGAGACCCAGGACGTCGGGAGACAAAACATTAGGTGCGAGTGCCACGGACGCACGCTCGCGCAAAATATCTTTGATTTGCAACGGAGAATAGGAGGAGAATTCAATCGACTGCGGAGAAAAGGAACTGCGTACACGCGCGTCGAGCTGTGCCGGAATGGAGGGATCGTTTGAAATCAAAATAATGGGAATGGTTGCACGATCATGTTCGGGAATACGGAGAATATCATACAACAATTCGTTTCCGTCGTGATTCAACAATTGATCAAATTCGTCAAAGACTAAAACGGGAACGAATTTGGCAAATTTGAGTCCCTCCAACACTTTGGCATACAATTCATTCGTACTCATTCCCCGCGCGGGAACGGGACGCTCAACGACGCGTGTTAATTCCGCAAGAACCGCTTGACGGGAATTGAACCCAAAACAATTCAAGTACACGGGCTTGACGCGCGAAGAGTATTCTTTGAGCTGATCCATGACATACTTCAACGTCACGGTCTTCCCCGTGCCGGGAGAGCCATAGACAAAAATGTTCGTGGCCTTTCCCCCTTCCGACAAGGGTTTGAGGGCATACACGAGGGAATTGATTTCGTTCTCGCGATGCGGGAGAATCTCCGGCACAAACTCGGGGTTTAGCACCCGTTCGTCCCGGAAGATGGGGTTCTCTCTCGTTGAGCGGGCGAAGACATTCTCTTTCGGCATACACCCACTAAAAGGCCGCCATTGGTTAAAAGGAAGCCGTTTTTCTCGGCGGAATGGAGAGTCCTTCCGCAGGTATTTAAACGAAAACCATTAAATTGCCCGGCATCGTGGCAAGAGAATGAAACCCTCGAACATACTCCAACGTCTTTCGACCGTGCTTATTTTGATTGTTTTAATCAGCATGGTTACCCCCGCCTTCGCTCAAAATAATGAATCATCCGGATATGGACCTAACCCCGGAGGATATGAAAACGGCCCAGGCGGAGGATTCGGACCGGGATCCAATCATGGACCCCCATCATTTGAGGGAGATCAACTTTCCCAAATGTTTGGGTTGCACATTCCGAGTGGGAATGATGAGCAGGTTACGTTTTCTGATTTTGGGGTAACAGATGATGATGCAACTAAAGCAGCGCTTCGTCAAAATCTGAGAAAAGCTATTTTTGGCGAAAAATTTATCCCAGCCGACGTGCTTGCGGGATATGCCACGAAATGTTTGGAAAACAATGAACTAGAAATTGTGAATGATATTACTGCACGCATTGAAAAGGCCGACTTTGGAAAAATATGCGACCGCTTCGAAGACCAATTAGAACGTTCGCGGGAAGCTGTGATATTTTGTGAAGAGCTTGATCAGTTGTTTGAACAATTCGCTCCAAAGGAAGAGGGATTCACACTCACGTGCCCGCCTTCCGAGGAAGGAGTCCGGAAACTGTGCGAAGGCAAAATAAAGGGACAGATGGAAAAACAAATCAAACGATTTGGAGAGCAAGCGAAAAAAAGGTGTGAACAACAAGCCAACATGGGAAAAAAGAATTGCGAATGGCAAAACCAGCAACACCAACAAAACCAGGAATGGGAAAATCAGCAATGGGAAAACAATCAACCAAACTGGAACGATCAACAACAATGGGAAGATAATTACCCCGGACAGGGGCCGGAGGGACAGCCGCCCTACCCCGAATCAGAAGGACAACCCCTGCAGGGAGAGGAATACCTCCCCCCTGAAGAAAACGAACAGCCCCCCTCGGATGAGGGATCGGGAGAATCATCCTCCGATAGTGGAGATACAGGAAGCGGTGGAGAGACCGATGGAGGAGAGGGAGGCAGTGATAGCGGAGAGGGTGGAAGCCCTGCGACGGGTGCCGTGATTGGAGAGAATGCATTTGATAATCCATTCGGGGAGGGAGGATCTTCCGGCTATGGACCCGGACCGCCAGGATTTCCGGACGGAGAACAAGGATATGGTGGACCGGGACCCCAAGGATATCCTACTGACCAAGGGTATGGCCCTCCCGGCGGACCAGGCTTCGGCGGAGGACCGCAAGGATTCGGGAGCGGACCCGGAGGATTTGGAGGAGGAGACGGAATCGATTTCATGAATTATTGTGATGAAGGATCGTTCGATGAATCCGGATTCATAGACACGTGCGTGGAAAATGAATCGGAACACAACCCGGCCGAGCAAATGGAAAAGCAAGCAGAAATAAGATGTAAAATAGAATCCAAAACCATGATGGGAGATTTAGAAGAAGTTTGTGAGGAAATGGAGGAAGGAAAGAATAATTGCGCAGACAATGCGGCACGAGCCGAGCGGTTTGCTGAACGACAATTCAATCAATGCAAAAACCAAATTAGTAATATAGCCGCACAAGTCGAAGAAATCGTTAAACCTATTTGTATCATTGAACGTGTTAGGGAGAAGCGGACAAAATCTTTTCAACTGGCGGAAGCGAAAGAGTTAGAGGCCATTGATAAAATCGCTGAATTATCCGAGTATTTCACCGATGAAACAGGAGATGCCGTAACCGGAACGGTGATCGATAATTTAGGCAACGTTGCGGAAGTCACGCAGGCAACGGAAGAAAGAGACAAAAAGGATAACGATGATCTGTTCTATCGAATTGGAAAAATGTTTGGATTGAATGCACAGAACGAGAAAGAAAAAGCCAACCGGTTCCGCGAGCAAGCGTTTGAATTGCGAAACAGCACTCGGCTTCTGGAGAAAGCAGGAAATGGAATCCAGGATGAGAGGGCGTATGCAGATTTGAAGGAACAAATTACAGAACTGGAATCCCGGGCGACGGGTTTGGAGGATGATGCACACACCATCGAAATCACAGGTCGTGGATTATTCGGTGAAATATAGTCCTTTCCAAGTCAATCATCATGAAATGGGGAGAAACCCCCATTTCCTCCCATTCTTCTCGGCGGTTTACCCCCCTTCGGGGAGTATAAGAATGCCCAAACCCCAAGCTTTGAACCCAAAAAGGAGGGGTCAACATGAGCTTAGAAACCTGGATGAAAACCCGAAAATTTGTAATATTGAATGAGAAACAGGAGAAACTATTTACCGCCCTACCCCAAACGGAGGACTTCCGCTACGTGCGGAATGAACTCTACGATGTGCTGAGTCGCATCCATCAATATCGACGCGAAACCCATGAACCGGTGCACCTGACGCCTAATTATGGAATCCCTATCGTCGCGTAACCTTACTCTTCGTTTTTCGTGCTTCGAGGATAGGGGGACAGCTCACCCCCTATTCCTCACCCCTAAATTTTTTTTCAAAAAAAGTTTAATCAAAAACACTCAGCATTTTTCTCCCTAGTTTTATATCCGTTTCCTAAACCTTCGCGTGCATGCGGGGATTTGCATCGATTCTATTTCTCATGATGATGGTGGGATTACTGGTTACGCTTGCGTTACCCTTGGAAGGAATTCAGACGGATCGAAGAGTGAATGATGTTTTGCTTTTGCGCCGAACCGAAATGGAAAAGGGGATTGATCAAATCGTTCGCGAGGGGTTGCAGGAAGGATTGATTACTCAACTGCCCTCCGAAACCATTCGTACACACATTAATCAAAAAATAATCGACTATCTGAATGCATTTCCAGCCCAGCATGACGAACCTATCGCCTATGAAATGGGATTCGGACACCTCACCCACCAATCGTATTTGACATTGCTCCTGCTGCCCGTGGAAAAACCACTCACGCTCATCCAGCTCAACCAAAATTCGCATGTGTTGGTGCTACCGGTTTCTCAGACGATTCGATATGGAGAGTACGCGTATACGGGAGGAGAATTTGGAACGAGCATTCTAAGCGTTCGCATGCATGCGAATGAGCATCGCACGCTTTTTGTCCTTCCGAGCGGATACCGAATCTGTGGAATGACGGGGAAAAAAGAATTACCGTGTGTTGCCGAAGGAGAATAGAATGCACGCACTTGAATGGATCCTTTGCTTGACCGCATTAATGGGCGCACTCGGATTATTGATGAGTGGAATAAATGAACATGAAGACCATTGGAATAAAACTCAACTCAATTGGGAGAAAAAAAGAGTTAAATTGGGATGTAGCTCCAACTGGGACGCGGTCAATAGTCACTATGTGATTTCACCCACCGGAAAATGCACGGATTTTCCCTTTGCGCTGCACGAACATGATGGAATATTCCTGTTAATGGGAATGGATAGCAACCACTATGAATAGGGGCAGTTTATACGCGTTTGAAATCCTGCTTATTTTTCTAGGATGGATGATACTACTTGCGATCGTGTGGAATCAATCCTCGATTCGCACGCATGAAATGACTTCAACATGGAATATGCAGCGACTCGAAGAATTAGCCCTCGTGCAGAGCGATGCATTGCTCCTTCAACATCATGTTAATCCGTGGAATGGATGTGCGCACTTTGATGAAAGTCTGCGAAGGGGGATCCCATATGTATTGGATGAGACGTGTTTACACCAATTGGATGAAGGCAAGCCGATCGAAGGAATTTTTCGCGTGTCGATCGAAAAAAACGGGGTGGAAACGATTTTTTTCCAAAAAGAATCGGGAGAAAGGAGTTGTGTAGGATTACGTCGACCGGGAATGTTGTTTCCAGGAACTAAAATAATTATTTTGGATGTGAGGGCGTGTGATGAATAAGGGATTTCTGTGGACATTTGAATGGTTGATTGGAATGGTCGCCATTACGGGGCTACTCGTGGTGGCGTCTACGCACTCGATGCCTGAACAGTCGGATTCGCTTCCTTCCGTGTTGTGTCATGACGTGCTGAATGTATGGGTATCTGGAGGAAAAGTTGAAACAATCACTCAGGAGCTGCTTCCGAAGGGAACGTATTCGTTTTCTACCGTTCCTTTTTCGAATTTTTCCTCCGATGGAGTGGTATGTCACGCGACGCGAATTCAGAATGGGATTATGGAAGAAATGTTTCTGCGTATTGAAGCGTAATACCTTCGCTTGTTCGAATGAGAATGAGATCATTCGATTCTTCTTCTGCATTTTCGTATTCCAATAAAAGGGCAGATGGAATCTTTTTTTCATAGGGGGATTTCATCCCCTCTGAAAAATAAGAAACGAGAATAAAATTTGATTCGGTTTCGATTGAGAGATTCTTTGCGAGCGGAATGGAAATCGTTTGACGTGAACCGGGAGAGAGAAATGAAAAATGGGTGATCATTTGTGAGAGAGAATGAGAAAAGGATAGATCGGAAGAGCACACGTCTGAACT
>CAYHGC010000025.1:0-11530 GCA_964356075.1 uncultured archaeon | reverse complement strand
CGAAAGAAGGATGTTTATTAGCCGGGGGAAACTATTGTATTTCCGGGCCCAACAGTGGATTTTGCTCCGTAACCGCATGTGCGTCATGCGGTGCGAGTACGCTTTCCACGTGTTCCAATGCCGATGAATGCGCGGGAAAGGGAGGATATTGGTGTTCGTATGGAAACAACGCCTACGGATGCTCCTCCACCGCCTGTCAGCTGTGCAAAAATACCAGCAAACAGAATTGTTATTCCAAATCCGCGTGTGAGGGCGTATCGGGAGCATGGTGCGAAAAAGGAACCTATTCCTTTTGTACCGATTCCACTGAAAACTGCGGATCCGTCACCTCCGTATGCGGAAACAACATCTGCGAGAGTAGTGAGAGCTATTATTATTGCCCATCTGACTGTAAAGCTCCGATTGACACCGGGGTATGCGGGGATAACGTGTGCGGCGCAAGCGAGACCAACCTTTCCTGCGCAATGGATTGCGGATGGCAAAATCCCGTGAATTCGTGTACCAATCAATCCCCCTATACCTGTCCAACGAGCGGTGAATGTGCAATCGTCGGAGGAACGTGGTGTGGGAATTATTGTACGAAGGAATCCTGCCCGGTCTGCGATTCCAAAAATTTGGGAAACTGTTCCAGTGAAAATGCATGTAAGAATGCCGGTGGAGGGAAATGGATTCCGACGGGTTACGGGGGATATTGTGCTCCCTCCAATTATGAAAACACGTGTTCCAAGGAGAAACCCTGGAATTGTTTCACTAAAACGGATTGTACTCAACTGGGTGGAGCCAATTGGAATGGCACGGAAAACCAGGGGTGGTGTTCCCAGACCTCCGAAACATGTTCATCTGAAAAACCATGGGCCTGCTATTCCCCCGAAACCTGCAGCAATCAGGGAAAGGCCAAATGGTGCATTCCCCCCTCCTACCAAACCGGAAGCGGGAGTTATTCCGCAAGCATGGGATATTGTGGAACCTCTTGTCCGTATTCCACCAATGATTTCTGCGGGGATAAGATCTGCACCGGAGCCGAGACGGCGTATTCCTGTCCAGGCGATTGTAAATCTCTCAATTTATGCGGAAACAAAATCTGCGATGCGTCCGCCGGGGAATCAATGAACAACTGCTCCATGGACTGCACATTTGACACCGCCAATGAATGCGGAAACGGATACTGCGATTACCTTTTTGGAGAGGGTTCCTATTCCTGCCCCACCGATTGTAACCTCGCGCCCGTCTGCGGAAACCAAGCCTGCGAACTCGGAGAAAGCATGACATCCTGTCCTAGTGATTGCAAAGCCGGAAAATGTGGGGATGGAACATGCAACGAGGGAGAAATTACGAGCTGTTACAACGATTGTGGAGTCGTGAGTCAACTGGACAAGCCCTCGCTTCCGGTGTGTCCGACCCCGGCCGCCATTGAAGAGACCGCGGGAAAATACAACCAATTGAACATTCCGTATTCCATTCAAATGAACAAGAATGGATGCATGCTCATCCAATCCGTTTCTCCTGCGCAAAACGAGCCCGTGCAGAATGTTTCCTGTTACCCGGTTAAGGATGAAAAAACCGGTTCCACCACGTATCAGTGCGACAAACAATACTCTAACACGTGCCCCATTTTGGATTCGGAAGCCGAATACAAATGTTTAGCCTACGGAGGAAAGCCAGGGCTGGAGAAAAAAGGATCCTGCGCCTACGTCACATGCAGCCTGGGCGGCGCGGCCGCCCCGGGAGAAACAAATAATGAGACCGTTTCCCTGTTTGAGGAATCTAAATACGACTGCCCTACTTCTCAAACACTTTTAACGTTTGCCGAAAAATGTGAAAGCCAGGGACTCACCGCCAAAATGACCCGCAAAAATGCGTGTGCCGCCGTGGAATGCATGTCCACGTCGAATGAGACTCAATACAACTGCCCCAAACCCACACTCGACGAGAAAAGGAAGGCGGAAGAAAGCTGTACGAATGGACGGTTGGTGGAACGATTTAATTCCAATGGGTGCGGCGTTTTGGAATGCGAGAGAAATGATCAAGCCTCCACCTGCCAAAAAGAAATCCCTTCCGAAGCCGTGAAGGGATGCGGACTGGACAATGGAAAAATGATAACGCTCACGGATCCCGCAAGCGGGTGTATCCGATTCAGTTACTGCGCCAAAACAAACGAAGGGGAAACTCTCGTGCACATCGAAAACAATCTGGATCGTGCCCACGTGGAACGAATAATCGAAGGATTGGATGAGCTTACTCGCGAACTCACGCGCGTGCGCGAAAACACCCGCGCCCTACACGCGTTCTGGAAGACCACGAACAAAACGCGCGCGGAACAACTGGAAGTAGCGCTAAACCAAACCGACACTATTCTAGGCGAACTATCTCAAATCCGCGCCAAGGCCGAAGCCCAAAAAACGGAAGGAATGACCGCGAATAAAGCGAGAGAAATCGCAACTAAACTGGTGGAAATCAAGCAATTCCTTTCCCAATCTATTCTCCTGGTGTTGAATGTGACCACCACCCCCGAAGAACGAGTGTGTGCAGAGAACGACTTTGACTGCTTTCGTCGAGGAATAACCGCATGCGCCGTTGGGACAAAAATGATTGCGACCGGAGAAGGAACCGTTACCTATATAGCAGAAATCACGGAGTTGAAGAACGAAGCGTGCGCCTACACGATCAACCGAAACGATTTGGAGACAGGGAACACCCAAACCATGTCGTGTGTGGATCCTCAGTATGGTATCGGACGCGCAGACCTGGGATCCATGCGGGAAAACTGCACTGGACTGTTTGATGAATTCGCAGGGGAAACCACGGCCGTTGGTACCGAGGAAGGGGGGTCCAGCGAAACCGAAACGTCCGATACCCCCGTAACGGCTTCCCCCAAATTGAGCGCCGGATCGGTGTATATCTTTTCGCCTCTCCCGGGATGCCGGGAAACCATCACTCCATCTGGAAAAGCGGTCCGCGTCTGCCCGATTGCCACCCAAAAAGCATTGCAGCCCGTAAGCCCCCTCACCGGATTTCTCACGTTTGTTTCCAATTGGGGAGGAAAGTGATTTTCTATGGCTGTTAAAGAAAAAAGTGGATTGGACATGGCCAACCAAAAATTCAAAGTGGGATTGATGGCATTGCTCGTTATCATGGGGGTGGCTGGGTTATATTATTGGACTATCCAACCCCAAACCGGTTCAGCCATTTCCCAATCGGGAGTGCCCATCACGGACACACCTACCAACGCGGGTAGTGTTTCGATAACCGATGAAGCCCACGCGGCGGATGTCACAGTGCAAACCGGACAAAGCACCGCGGGATCGGAAAGCACGATTGACGATATCCTGAACGAGATGGCGAACTAGAAAAAAAGGTCGCCAATCAAATGGTGCATTCACAAAAAGAGATAGGCACGTAGAATATTAACCGCCTGCGCGTTTTCTTCATATGCCACCATATGATGCGCTTATTGTCCTAGGATCCAATATTCTCCCGAACGGAGGGTTGTCTCCCGATTCGCTTGCCCGAGTTAAAACGGGAATCCAATTGTTTCGAAAAGGGGGCCTTCATTTTCTCATTTTGTCGGGAAAATGGTCGATTCGAAATGAATACGTTCCCCCACGCACGGAAGCGGAAGCCATGAAGGAGGCTGTCCTAAAACAAAAGATTCCATTAAATGTCATTCTTTTGGAAAAGAAATCCTATGATTCAGTAACAAACCTGGTGTATTGCAAACGATTGCTGAAAAAAAGACGGCTCAAATCGTGTCTGGTTGTTACCACTGATTTTCATGTTCCGCGCATTCGCTTACTTTCACGATATGTTTTTGGAAAGACAATTCGATTCAGCGTGAAAGGGGTGCTGCGAAAAATGTCCAAATATGAACGCGCTCAACGCGAAAAACATGAACGAAAACAGATATCTGGTTTGCGCAACACGCTCCAATCGATTACTCCGGGTAACGATCGGGTGATGGAGAAAATGTCAAAGGATTACTTCGCTGGATTAAAAAAAAAAGAAATAGCCCCGGGGAGATTCGAACTCCCGTCCCCAGGTTCAGAGCCTGATATCCTTGTCCAAGCTAGACGACAGGGCTATACATTGCTAATTTAGCAGCCTTTCCAGGGTGCCTAAATCCAATTTGCTGGGCAAAGCTTAAAACGCTGCTTTTTCGCTGGATTGAGACAGTATACAATGGAAGTACTTTTTCATTTTTCAGCCAGGTATTTCGTCCATGAGGGATATTCAATGAGTTTAGTAAATCGTCTACTTGATTGACGATTGTTTGGCTGGTGCTTGAAAAACGAACATCTCGTCGAGTTTTTTTCCTTTTTGCAATAGTACCATCGGAATCGAAAAGCCCTTGCAGAAATGCAGTCTTTATTTTTATATTTGTGGATTCTAAAATAACTTTAGGAATCGATATTTTACTGGCCTTATAGCCATTGTGCATATCAAAGTATGAGCGTAAAAACCAATGAACCGGTTTTGATCCGAAATATGAAACATAACATTTTTTGTTTTTTGGATAACCTATTTTAGCTGAAATATTAAATTCCTTCTTAATAATGGCCTCAAAAATATTCAGGTGCTCGAAGTTATCAAAAATGGCAGAAACTCCCCAATTCCCACCGCGATTCTGAGAATCTCCTGAAAGAGTCCCATCCCCAAGTATGATTCCTGTACAATACGCAAGATCTTCTGAAATCGTTTTTGGAAATTTCATTTTGTGAGGAGAATACATACAACTAAGATACAATTCCTTAGAATTGATTCTTTTTTGAAAAGTTTCTTGAAAAATTTGGTCGCCCATATTGACTAATTGCTCTAATTTGGAAAACCTCACAGGAGCTCTGCCGGTTATCCATTCCTTGAAGCAGTTGTTATAATCAACTCCTAGATTCATCGACAACTTTACCGGCCCACCTAAAACCGTCGCCATTTCCTTAATCTCATCCTTTAATCCGTGCACATAAATTTCATCTTTCAACCAGTCGGATTTGATATCAAAAATAGACCAATTTTCTGACATTTTCTATTTTAATTTTTTAGAATTAAAGCTATTCGGTTGCCATTCCGCCACGATCGTTTTTCATATTGTTATTCCGGAACAGTAAACCATCGAAAAACAATTTTTCCGACGAGCAGGATGAATCCTACCCAGAAAAGATAATAGAGCGAAATTCCGATCAGGTTGGCCCAAAACATGAAGTCGCCTATCAAAAGGAAAAATAATCCGGCGAGAATGAGTAATGATTCGGTGCTGAGTGTGGATCGATACTGTAACACCACAAAGACGACCGTGAGGGTAAACATGGCGATGGAGAGTGTCCAGGGGAGGCTGTTAAACAAATCATAGAATCCTCCATGCGCAAGGGCGCCGATGATAAATAGTACCATTAGGAGAACAAAATAATACGCGAATTGCGACAAATCTTTAGCCGTAGCCCAAAAAATAACCACAAGCGGGAGGAAGATCCAGCTAAAAATATCCAAGAAAAAATAAATGAGCGATAGTCCATCCATTGGAAATTTCTCCGTTTTAGTGCAGGAATCCCCACATGGCTTCCACGAGATTGTGACTAAATGCTCCACCGGCCCACCAGAAGAATGAAAGAAAAACAAACACGAATGTTAGCTTGTGGGCCAATCGAAAATAGGGAAATTTAGGGTAAAAAAAATGAAGAAAAAAAACCAAAACCAAAAGGTCAAACCAGAGGGAGTACCCTAACAGACCGATATCGGAGTACACCATACTAACTCCGCTCAAATTCATTTATTTAAATGAATGAGTTAATTATTGAGTGGTTGTTCGGTTTGCGTCGTTAAAACCGGGGGGGTTGTTCCTAAACCTTTAAAATCACTCTCGCATTGATTTTGTTTTATGCCCCATTATTGAGGTGCACTTCTGATATGACCGACTTCAAAATTCAGCACGACCGACCCAACTGTATTGGGTGCGGCGCCTGTGCCGCGGTAGCCCCGGATTTCTGGGAAATGTCTCCCGTGGACGGAAAATCGGACTTGAAGGAATCGACGCATACGAAAGAAGGGGACAACATCGTCTTAGAAGAACGAAACATCGACCAGCCCATCTACACGCCCAACAAGGAAGCCGCGGATTCCTGCCCGGTAAATGTGATTCACTTGTTCGACAAAGACGGGAAAAAAATCATTTAAGTCCGAATTCCATTTTTTTTCACTAGCACAACTATTTTAACGAACGAGAGAATCTTCTCTACATGGCAACATCGGGCGGGAGAGGAAGAAGTGGCGGACGACCGCGACGAAAAGCTACCGGCGGGTCATTCAAACCCGGATACACCCAACAGGAAATCCGTTACACGCAACGCGGAATCGAAGAAGATCATCGTCGCAGACCCGCGCCGGGGGAAATTGTTCCACCTCGTCGTGCGCTTGCATTAGATATTGAGCAACTCTGGAATTTGGAAGGACCGGGGGGAACCATTCTCATTCCGCAGTATGAAACGATTGGTGGAGAATTGGGAGAGCTCGTGAAAAAAAACCAAACCACTCCTCTTTCTAACTTTCCTACCGCGGTGCGACAGCAATGGCACAAAGTCGTAGGTCCCGCGGCCGAAATCAGACGGATTTGGAAAGTCGCCCATGAGGTAACCGGCATCCACAATCAAATTGTTGAAAAAGGATTTCCGTCCACGCGTGCGGATCGAGGGAAAATACGCCGAGTGTTGGTGCGGAATATGCCGGCGTTTGGAAAATTTCCCCGAAAGGATTCCAAAAAAAAGAGTCGGACGGGATTACTTACTACTGCTCACATGATCCGAGAAGGGAAAGCTCCGAATACGTTGACCTCATTAAAAGGAATTTATCGCAACATCGGAACACGCATCAATGCATTATATCGCATGCAGCCCAAAATATTACGCACCTATCAAGCCGCACTAGTGAAAGCCGATCAGCGAAAACGCGTCTATTACGAATGGATTGATCGCATATGGGAGGATGGAGAAAAAATTCACTTAATGTCGGCAGTCGATCTTGAAACCACTGCAAAAAAATACCAGGCAGAAGCGGCGTCCATAAAGGTTAAAATAACCCCTACCAAAAAACTCGAAGGAGATCAAATAATCACTATTTTCACTCAAGCGGCTCGTCTGTTGCGTGAAAAAAGAATCGATCAAGCACGCCAAACATTATTTGCTGCGCGACCGTGGCAGTTTGTGGGAATGAGCCTCGAACACATTCTTTCCTCCGAACGGATTCGTGAATCTTCCACATGGGATCGACGTGCTGGAAGGGAAATTATTCAACGACAAGCACGGCTGTTTGGAGAAAACATCGTGCATTGGTCGCAGGGAATCGAACCCGAATGGATGGTTCCATGGTCATACGGACTGGTGAACGCTATGCGTCGTGCTCGCGTAGTACCTAAAAAGAGAATCCAGTTTGAGCGTTCAATACGATTAATGGAAAACGGGAAATTTGAGGAAGCGAAAGAAGAATGGGCACGCGCGCTCGCGGCTTAAATCTCCAGTATCAAATCATTTCCTTCAACCCAAATCTTGTACGCTTTCACGGGTGAAGGGGCAGGGGGTGAAAGATTCTGCCCGGTCGTAATGTCAAACTGTGCTCCATGAATAGGACATGAAACCACGGTGCCATCCCGTTCTCCTTCGTGCAACATGCCTCCGCGATGGGAGCATTTATCATATATGGCAAACCATTTTTCATTGACATGAAACACGCCAATGGGGGTATTATTCACCGTAAATAGTTTGGACTTCCCTTCGGGAACATCGGTAATGCTTCCTATTCGTTGCGCGGGCATTGAAAATCACATCCTTGACGTACGTAATTCAACTGTACGCTATTCGTCTATTTCAATGTGCAGGGGACCGATGATCTTCACTACGGCATTGTACACAACCGCTGCGAGGGCACCGGAAACAAATCCTAACACCACTCCCACTAATAATGAAAAGAGTAATCCGTAAAATCCAAGCTGCTGCGTCCGCTCAATAATACCCGGATCCACCCCCGTGAGGGTGCTCAAATATCCCGAAACTAAGCCCGAGCTAATCAGTGTTAGAATTCCCACGATCAGACCGACAATGAGTCCAAACATCGTGTTGACTTTTCCCAACATTAATGGGTCCACGTGCATTACTTTGATTAGTCGACTCATAGGGGTATCAGGCTCCTGCTTTACTACTCAAGGGGGGAATCGGTCGTCTAATTTAAACCTTGGGGGCCGAGGGACACTTGTTCAAGACTTTTAACACGCCCTCAAACACTTTTTTAGCGTCCTTTTCGACGTTGACGTTTTTGATGAGGATTTTTCCGGATGGATACAAACTCATATTCGTCCCGTTCATTTTGAACGTAATCACAAACGCCGTTTTGATGTCGCACAACAATCCCGCGTTTTCCATTTCCCTTCCGAGCTTGTCCAAGGGAAAATGCGTTTCTTTGCGAGGAAAAAACTCGTACGAGACGTTCGACTCGCATAATCGTCCTTCAAAGAATTGCGCGCGGATCATGATGGATGGAAAAAGAAATTATTCCTCTATAACTCTGCCGGTATGCGCATCCACGCGCACGGTACGATGCTCCTGCGAACGAGGATTGATTAACAATCCCTCATAAAATGGGCGATAAATCAAGTGCGTTTTTGTAACTAGGACGTGGGACCAAATCGACGCGAGGAGGGTATGAATCTTGTCTTCGGATAATACGGGTTTTTCGGAGGAAATCGTGGACACGTTCACCAGTTTCACTGCGGTGAGAGAGGCGAGCTCTTTTTCATTTCCAGAGAGGGGTAAATCAAGTCCTTTCGAAAGAGAAAACGCCGGAACCTTATCGGGATTTTTGACATCGATGAGTTTTCGATCCACGAGCTTGACGAGCGTGTGCTTCACGCTGCGCTCATCCATTCCGACGCGACGCATCAAATCAGGAATGCGTTGATTCGGATGCTGATACAACGCCCGCACCACGCGAAAATCGTTCTCGCTCAAATTGGAAACCGCATCCAGTCCTTGCGAGGAAACGAATTGGTTCTGGATTAAGTGCAAAAATTCTCCTTTCTCCGCATCGATGAAGCAGGTGCGTTGCACAAACGAGGTTTTGCCGGTATACAAGCGATACTCGACACGATAAACCGGCGCGTACACGAGTGCAATTTCTTGAAGCTTCTCTACTGGTGCACCTAATCCTAACATTCCTTTGCGCGCACTTTTTTGAAACGCATGCACCACTTGTTCATTGGAGAGTGAAATGGGAAACGCACGCAATCCCGTGTCTTCTTCCGGACGAGGGGGTTGTACCAGCTTGTTCAGCGCATCCACTTTTGCCTCCGCGGCCGCTTCGGAAGAAAGTCCTTTTCCCGCATCGGCGGCGCTGGACTTCAATTCTTCCTCCACGGATGCGGGCCAAAACACCGCTTCCGTTTTGGGATCGATTTTCGCCCCACGCGACTCTAGTTCATCCAACACGTTCGAAAGCATCATTTTCTGTTTGTATTTTTGATTCAGGGTTTGCAACACTTGTTCGATGATTTCTTTTTCCAATCGTCCTTCGCGCTGTAATTTGGACAACAATAATTCCACCGCGAGCTTTTCCACATCCTTTGCACTAATGTCGCGTTTCTTTTCTCCCGTTTCCGCATCGCGCCCCTCGTGTTGAGACATGCGGGGACGAATGCGGAGAACAAATGCGCGGTTGGTTTCTTCACGACGATCTCCCACCAATGCGGTTCCTACGGGAAGGGTTTTCAAAAAATGAGGATGCTTGTATTTCATGGGGATAATGGTGGGAGTACGTTTGGTCACGGCTTTAATGTCATCATCGAAAATCAGTTTGTGAGACATAATTACATCCAGCTGACTCAGTACGCGCGTGTCAATCGCGGACGGTTGTTGCGTTGCAAAAACGAGCGAGCATCCGGGACGGCGTCCTTGTTTCACGTATTCCACAATCGCATTCGTGGCGGGCGTGGAAACGTTTCCGCTGGGAATGAGGGTGTGGGCTTCATCGATGAACAACCAGGTGGGCGGGATTTCGTTTTCGAGGAGCGATTCCACACTGCGTTCTTTGGAATCTTCCGCGGCTTCTTTGCGCGTTTGCAATTTGCGCGCCGCGAGCAAGCGTCGGGCGAGAATACCAATCACGAGCGCGGAAACCGTGTCGTCCAAAAACGAAGTGTCAATTACCGTCATCTGTCCCGCTTTGGATATTTCACTTAAGGGTGTTCCACGTTCGGAGAAAATTCCCCAACTCTTGGCCGCCTCAAAACGGGAAACCAATGCGCGAACCGAATCGGTGCGATATCCTTTTTCTTTGGAGTTTAATTCGGCGTCTAGTTCTAAACAACTGATCAAATCGTTCAAACTGTAATGCTCTTTTTTCCCTTTGATGGATTCTCCGGCTGTGTTGCGATATCCTTTTTCGACTTTCTTCAGGGCTTTCTCCATCAATAATCCGGTGGGGGAAAAGCGATCGATTCCGAACGTGAGACACCAATCTTCGCTGGTGAGTAGGGCAGGGGGGATGGAAAACAATGAATCATACGTTGATTTGGGCGTCTCGGATTTCATTCCTTCGGGAATGAACACGCGCAGATTTTCCAATCCCTGGGGCATCAAATCAAAATGAGGGAGGTCTTTGACTTCGCGTTCTTCTTTATTGGGATATTTCATGGACCAAAATACACCAACGGGATCCACGACCACCGTTCCCACATTCGTATTTTTCAGCGCGAGCTCTTCCGCAAGTACTCCCAAAACGTAAGACTTGCCGCTGCCACGTGCCCCGCAAACAAATACCACGTGCGGATTGAGCGAGTCTAAAAATAATTTATGATCTTTGAATCGTTCATCATCCTGTACTTTTCCAATGTATAATGCCCCATCCAATCCGGACTTTTGCATGACTCCTTTTTTTCGACCGATGAACAATGATTTTTTTCCGGGCATTTCGAGAAGTTCCAACTTCATCACGTTGCTCGGATCCTCGGTCGCGTGACCGCGGGCTTTCATGATTAATTGTTCTTTGATCGTTTCCCGACGCGTCATGCTTTGAGGGTTTTTTATTTGAGGAGAAGCGGAAGGGCTTCTTTCGCCCTCATCGTCTTCACTTTCAGCTGCGGGGTCGTCTTCGTCAATTCCTTCCTCATGCGTGCCTTGTTCCATCAGCAAATCCGCGTATTCGTTTTCTTCTTCCTCGGGCATTTCATCGGTTTCGGGTTCACTTTCTGCAGATTCAGAATGGGATTCCTCTTCTTCGACCTCAAAACCCCCTTTTTTGTTTCGCGCCCGCTTGAGGGGGACTAATTGCTCTACTTCGTTTTCCAAGGATTCTTCTTTCACCTGGTCATCGGGAAGCCCCATGAGCTCATTGTAGGGATCGCGATGGCGCTTGATTTTGTGCACGCGGGGGGTGTTTTCCTCGTTTTCGGCCATAAACGAGGGACTAATTGCAGGCTTATAATCCTTCGTCCAAGGTAGGTTAAAAAGCGAAAAATAATTGATGGGCTCTATGCGACACGCAATGAAGGGGAAACCGACCA
>CAYHGC010000024.1:0-11570 GCA_964356075.1 uncultured archaeon | reverse complement strand
CTATCGCGTAAACCAGTTGCGGTGACCATCCCCATGTGGCCCGTGGATGTGGGAAAACGAACCAAGTGGAGCTTCATGCTCCAAACCAACAGAACAGGGAAATAATAAACCCAACCAAACTTTAGGAAAGTTTGATCAAAATGCCCCCAACGGGGCTGGATTGTGAACCACACTATGACTCAATGGCATGAAAAGAGCAACCGAAGAATGTCCGGCGGAATTCGCCGAACCGGCGATCGCATGGACCGACGTCTCTCCCACAAAGGAGGAGACTTCACCGCGACGACCCTCAACGAAGAACGCGAAATCCGAATCAACAAAGGACGCGGAAGCACCATCAAACCCAAATTACGCTCGGCGAATATGGCCGTCGTCACCGATCCGAAGACCAAAAAGTCCACCCCTATGAAAATCATCTGGGTGCACGAAAATAACGCCAACCGCTTGTATGTGCGACGCAATATCATCACGAAGGGAACCCTTATTGAGGTTGAAAAAGACGGAAGCAAAACCTACGCCCGCGTGACGAATCGACCCGGACAAGACGGATCGGTTAACGCGATTATTGCGGATGCGCCGGCTGAAAAAGTCAAAGCCGTTCGACCCGTGAAGGAAAAGAAGGCGGAAAAAGCGCCGAAAGCTCCCAAAACGGACAAAGCGAAGAAAGAATAGGGTTAATGTATAAACGGCCCAAAGAGGGCCGTTTTTAGCCCAACCCTTACTTTCTTTATAAACAAAACCAGCAACTATTTATATGAGATCAGCGGCATTTACTATATACTGGTTCTGGTTGAGCGGTTGGTGAATTCCTTACACATCCCCATCCCTGCTTTTCCTGAACTTTAGGAGATGGTACGAGAATGGCTGGAAACGTTTGCCCGGAATGCGGTAGCACGAAGCTGCGCAAAGACTCCGAGAAAGGAGAAATTGTCTGTACCCAATGCGGTCTGATTGTGTCCGAAGACGAAATGGATTTCGGAAAAGAATGGCGCTCATTTGACTCGGACGGGTTTGAAGACTCGGCTCGAACCGGAAGCCCCATGAAATATGTCAAACTCAACAAGGGATTAGTCACCGTTATTGACCGACGCGGAGCCGATGCACGCGGAAACAAGCTTTCATCGAAAAGCAAAGCCCAAATGTATCGCCTGATCAAATGGCATAAACGCGCATCGATATCAAGCTCGATGCAACGCAACTTATCCATCGCACTCACGGAGTTGCGACGTGTTGCTTCGTACTTGAACATCCCCGAACAATTGGTTGAAGCGGCTGCGTTGTTGTACCGAAAGACAGTCAAGAAAGGATTGATCCGCGGACGATTAATTGAAGCCGTGGTTGCTGCTGTCTTGTACACCGTCTGCCGAACCTACCAAGTTCCTCGAACCTTGAACGAAATGGCCGAAGCATCTGGACTTACGAAAAAGGAAATTGGTCGAACGTATCGCTTCCTGGTTCGCGAATTAAAATTAGAAGTCCCGTTGACGAATCCCATCCACTACATTCCGCGATTCGCCTCCGAGTTAAACCTCTCGGGTGAAGTGCAGGAAGAAGGACGAAAGATTCTCGAAGATGCGATTGGAAAAGGACTCATCTCCGGACGCGGACCTACCGGTGTTGCTGCAGCTGCAGTTTACATCGCGGGTTTGTTGAAAGGCGAACGACGCACACAGAAAGAAGTGGCGAATGTTGCCGGCGTAACCGAAGTTACCATCCGAAACCGCTATCGCGAATTGAAGAAACGATTAGATATTGAAGTGTCGGCGTAAAAACCGGCATTTCAATTCACATTCTTTTTCTAATTTTTTTATTTTTCTCGTTTGCCTAACACAATAATCACGTCGTTCCCAGTGCCAGGCGCATCCCATGCCCGGATGAATTGTTCTTTTGAAACACAGCGATGTGGAGCAGGATTTTTTGGACCTGATTCATGATAGGTAATGGTGTTTTCGCCGAAACCTGTAACCACAACAAAATGGCCGCGGTAGTTTCCATTTTCGTCTTCTAATACGGAATGATCGATGAGCATGAGCGGTACATGCCCTTGCATAATGTGATTTTCAATTTCAGTAAACGATAGTTTTCGTTGTTCGAATAAATTCATTTGCTTGAGTTTCGTTGAATGAACAATCGTCATGGGCAAATCCGACATTTTCATGATTGTTTCAAATTGATTCGGATACGTTTCTCGGATGTATTGCTTGAGAGATGCCACATCATGTGTGTAGGGCTCTAACGGATCGACGGAATACATCTTCACGTCCAGACCCATTTCCCATAGTGCACCAACGACTTGGGTAGTATATGTCCAATATCCTTTTTTTCTCCCGGTTAGAACATCAAGTTCATCCACGGTCTTTTTCAAATGGAGAAAATAATCCAAGACTCCTTGCATCGTTACTTGCATGCATTGATTACCATCATTCGTATTGAGATAAAACGGAACGTCAAGTTGCATGCAGCAGTAATGGATGCAATATTATAAGAGGTTTTTGACCCCATGCGTGGCCTCGCGCTCCATGTAGACGCGCTCTTTCAATTTGACCATATTGACGGGCTTCAACGGCTTTCCTTTCAATAAGAAATTCTCCACGTTTTCAGCAAATACATGACCCCCAATGATTTCGGTGAGCACCACATAGTCTGCGCCCGCTTTGTAGAGTTTCCACGCGTCTTCGTAATAGTTTGCTTTAGCAAACACTTTCAATTTAGGAAAATGATGCTTGGAATAATTTACAATAAATTCCGCCTCATCCATATCCGGAAGGGCACACACCAACAATCGCGCGCGTTCCGCATGCATCTTTTCTAATATTTCGGGATTGTGGGCGTTTCCATACACGGAATCAATACCCTGCTTGCGAAAATAGGCCACAACATTAGGATCGTGATCCACAACAATCACAGGAACGGTTTTGGATAGCGTTCCCGCTAAATATTTTCCCGAACGACCTGCACCAAGAATAATCACATGACGATTGAGATGTGCAGCGGTTACTTCCTGCAACTCATCAATTTTGCGCGAAAATACGGGGAAATGAGAAAACACTTTGAACTTGAGAAATCGACGCATCCATTGATGCCAGAGGGGACCGCCCTCCATCACGTACGGGGTTACCACTAATGTTCCCGCGACGAGCAAGACCATGAACGAATACACGCTCTCCGGGAGAACCCCGCCGGCGTGACCTTGGAATAATAAAATAAGTGAAAACTCGGACATTTGCAACAACCCAAACGCCACGCGCGAGGAAGTGCCGGAGCCGTATCCCGCCAACTGGGTGATAATGTAAATCACAAGCGGTTTGAAGATGAACACCATTGCAATGGCCGCGATCACAAATCCAAGTGGAATCCCCCCTACATTGAGAGTGAGCTGCGTTCCTAGGGAAACGAAAAAGAGCATGACGAAGAAATCGCGCAATCCGCGAACGGAGGAAACCGCTTCCACATTGTAGGGAAGATTCGCAATGGCCAGGCCCGCCAGGAAGGCTCCGATTGCGAGGGAAATATTCAACGTGTAGGCGAGACCGATGAAACCAAAACAGGTCGCGAGCGCCGTAAGGTAGAGGAGTTCGGCATTCTGCGCCGACATGCGAAAAATGGTCGGAAATACTTTCTTCGAGAGAACGGCGACAATTCCAATCAAGAGCAACGCTTTGAGACCCAGGATTTCGAAAAATCCAATGTCAAGATTAGATGGACCGGCCGCGAGTAATGGCAATGCGATCACGACCGCAATATCCTGCACCAACAAGAAACCCAGCATCAATTGGCCGTGCAATGATTGGAGCGTTTTCTTATCCTGTAATAATTTGATGACCAAAATGGTTGAAGAGAGCGCGAGGGCAAGACCTACATACAAAGCTGCTTCAAATGTGAGTCCGGGCAGCACATAATAGGCGAGAATAATAGTGAGCAAGACTTGAGATAACCCCCCTAACAGAATCGTGGGGCCGGCCTTCATGAATTTCAAAAAATCGGTTTCCGCTCCAACGGTGAAAAGCAAAAAAATGATTCCCAGTTCTCCTAACAACGCGATTTCTTCCGGTCGCGTGAGGAGGTTGAGACCAAAGGGACCGATGATAACCCCCGCGATCAGATACCCGAGTAAAGCAGGCTGTTTGAGTGCGCGTGCGAGAAATAAGGAGAGCGCGGCCGCGATGACCATGATCCCTAAATTGATCAATAACGAAAGCTCCGCCATGACCCCGAAAGAAAAAGATTGCGCTTAAAAACCCGACGAAAACGATGTACAAAATTATGCTGGATTAATTTCAAACCCGTCTTTGGAATCCACAATCACAAAGCCTTCTCGTTTAATTTGGTCGCGCAGTTCGTCGGATTTTTTCCAATCCTTGAGCTTGCGCGCTGATTCACGTTGATGGGCGAGCTTGAGAACATTCGCCGGAATGACCGCTTCCTCGTGATAGAACTCGAAAACGCCGAGGACGTTGTTCATGTCTTCCATAAACTCCAATACCTTTCGCGCATCCGCCTTGGACATGGTTTCGTTGCCCAACCATTCATTTATTTTTCGAGAAAAATCAGACAATGTCGCCAGCGCGAGCGACGTGTTGAGATCGTCGTTGAACTGATCGTTTATTTTTTCTTCTGCGTCCTGAATCAATGGTTTGATTTCGGGATTGGATTTTTTTCCCGTGTATTTCTGTAATCGCTTAATGAATGCATTCCAGTTTTTGCGCGTCTTTTGGGCGACCTCAATGCTTTCCCAAGTGAAATTGATTTCCGAACGATAATGCGTCGTGAGGAGGAGGTAACGATAGCTCAGGGGATCGAATCCTTTCTTTTTCAGGTCGTTGAGCGTGTAAATGTTTCGTAACGATTTGGACATTTTATTTCCATTCACCAGCATGAACGCGTTGTGCAGCCAATAGTTGGCGTAGGGTTTGCCGGTCGCTCCTTCGGATTGAGCAATCTCATTCTGATGATGCGGAAAAATGTGATCAATTCCCCCCGTGTGAATGTCGAAGGTGGTTCCGAGGTATTTCATGCTCATCGCCGAGCATTCGATGTGCCATCCTGGGTATCCTTTTCCCCAGGGGGAGTCCCATTGTTGAATATGATGGGGTTGATTCAATTGCCATAAACGAAAATCTGCCGGATGTTTTTTGTTCGGATCGCGCACCACCTCATCCCGCGCACCCTTTAACTGATCGATGGACATTTGGGAGAATTTTCCATACTTTGCAAATTTCTGAACGCTGAAATACACGCCATTTTCGGTGGTGTAGGTATATCCTTTTTTTTCGAGCTTCTGAATGAGTGTAATCATGTCCTCAATGTGTGTCGTAGCTTTGCAAATGGTCGTGGGATCTTTGTTATGCAACGCGTGCATGTCGGCCATGAACGTTTCGGTGTAGAATCGGGCAATCTGCTGGGGAGTTTTATGTTCCTCTTTCGCGGCCTTTTCCATTTTATCTTCGGTGTCGTCCGCATCAGCTTGTAAATGACCCACGTCCGTGATGTTCATGACGTGCGAAACCTTGTACTGGTTTCGTTCCAGGAGGCGGCGTAAAATATCCCAGGTTACATACGCGCGCATGTTGCCGATGTGGGCATAGTGATAGACGGTGGGACCGCAGACGTATAGCCCAACCTTCGGCGGACGAAGGGCAGCGAATTCGGTTTTTTTTCGCGAGGCGGTATTGAATAATGACAGGGTCATAGGAGGTTGTACGCGGCAATGGAATTTAAAGAGCGGGTGGGATGCACGAAATAAGGGCGGGAAAAAGGACCCTTATCCGAGGAGGATGAACGTGAAGAAGCTCTGGACACCCAACAAGAGGATCATCACGAGGATGGACTTGAATACGGTCGTATCCAGGTATTTTTGAATCGAAAGAAAAAGAACGTAAATGCTGTACAGAACAAAAACGAATGAAATAAGGAAAAGAAACGCGGCTAAAATAGTTACATTCGGCTGCGCAAGCGTGGCGTACACGACCTGTTGAAATTCTTCCGGACCAATCACTCCGCTATTCGCCTGACCGGACGCCACTAAAATCTCCGGAATCACTAATACTGGAAAAATAATTCCCATAATGAGAAAGACGAAAAAACCATACAGGTTGAGCTGTGCAAGCAGGGTTAATACGCGTGAAACGTTTTCGCCTGAAAATGAAAGACCTTTGAATGCGAGACCGATCAAGAGGAGAATGATTCCCCCCAACAACCAGCGCGCGAGGTCACCGGATAAACCCGCAATGACTACCGAAGGAGTGATTTCTCCCACCAACAAAAACGATCCAACCGCACCGAGGAGCGTGCCTAAAATAACAAAACCGATGGAACGAACTAAACTTGGATGCGCGTACGCGTACGCCACCGCCTGCTTGGGGCGGAGAAACAAATCCGTATAGTATCCCATATTGATGGGAGGAGTATTTGGGACTATATAAAAGGTGGGGCGAGAGGGGAAAATCAGCGCGTAACCTTCAATTGCTCAAACTCTTTTTTGAGTGCTTGAACCTTATCCGTGGATAAGTGTTTGCGCGCGGGAGCGAGGACTTTTGCTAACGCAGTTCCAACGCCTTGTTTCAAATCCGCCGGATGGAGTTTTCCGGAAGCAAAATCGGCTTTCAACTCGGAATAGGAATCGTATTCCACGTTCCCTCCAAATTTTTCAGGACGTTCAATTTTGATTTGGTTGGTGAACGGGAAGACCATATGCTCCGTCCAGTCTAGCACGGGATTGTACCCCGTTTCTTTTTCCACACAAAACGCTTTGTTCATTTTGGATTTAATTTCGGCTTCCGAATCATCGAGAAACACCGCGCTGCCTTGTACGGATTTGGACATCTTCATCGCCGCGCGCACTTCGGCGAGTTTATCCGTGGGAATGGGCCAGACGGAGGGTTTCTGGAGACCCGCCACAAGGTGGTGATGAACCGCAATCGGAGAGATGGTTGTTTTACCATGCGTGAGCTTGTGGTACTGTAATTTGGGTGCCACCTCACGCGCAATCACATGGGCTTTCCGCTGATCCATTCCGGAATGCATAATGGTTAATTTTTGAAAATAAATGTCGGCGACCTGCATCGCGGGATACAGGAGCTTGGCGAAATCCAAATTGTCTCCTTCCGCGCGACCGAGGATGGTCACCGAGCGCTGCATGCGCGCGAGGGTAGTGTGTTTGGCCACATCGACGACGGTTTCCCAGTATTGGTCCTGATTATGATAGAGTTCGCTGCCTAAAACAAAATCCACTTTGGATAAGTTCACGTCGGCGACTTTTCCGGCCGCGAGGAAGCATTCCATAAAGTATCCTTTGGCGTTTTTGGCAATCGCCGCTTTATCGCCACCAAGCTTGTCGTTGATCCACGCGTGCCAGTCGGCGAGAAAAATAGAACATTTTACACCAGTGTCTTGAAACCGTTTGATATGATACATCGTCTTCAATGCCGCCCCAATATGAGGTTGGCCGGAGATTTCGAACCCAATGTAGTGGGTTAATGGAATCTTGTGGTCGAGCGCATGAACCAAATCATCACGCGTGAGGATTTCTTCTAAACCCTCCGTTAAGGTTTCAATACGCTGTTCGGTGTTCATATTTGAGAATGAGGATTCAATGGCAATATAAGCCTACATCTGTTGAAAAAAAAGAAAAAAAATAGGGTGCGTTGCACGCACCCGTATCTCGGGGCCGCCCATCGAAAGGGGCGAGCTATTCCTCGCCGCCGTCGGCGTCTTCGCCTTCGGATTCAGCGTCTTCGTCTTCACCGTCGTCTTCGCCCCACTCATCACTGTCTTCGTCTTCGGAAGACTCTTCGTCTCCGCCTTCAAAATCATCCTCTTCCATTCGGAGAATGGGTACTTGTTCTAGGGTTGCACTCATACAGTTTTCACGCTCCCGTATGTAACGGAATACCCCACACTTTGACTAATTATTTAAAAATCCCCACCTTTAAGGAAGGAAAAAAAGGAATGACAGGAGAAAAAGATTCTCCTGTTATGTTGTGATTTGGAATTGGGGCATTACAAAATGTGCAACGTTCCAAATTTTCCGGTGGAAAGCTGGAGTTGTCCCTTGTATTCGGACACCCATCCGTTTTCGATGCGGATCTTGTTCCCTTCTTTCACTTGGTCGATTTGCTCATTCCAAAGAGAAACCTGCACTTCGCCCGTTTCGTCTTTACCTGCGACGTTGCAGACCTTTCCTTGCCCTTTCGCGGAAGCAAACTCGCGGGGCTCCCCAATAGAAACGACTTCCAGTTCGATAAAGATATTTCCCATGCGCGGACGCAATTGTTTTACTTTCATCAGTTCAGCCATGTGTGTTCCCAACCTTTTTTGTTTAGTGACTACAGGGAGCATGATTTTAGTTCTCCCTAAACTATAGGCGAAATAAGACCCGAACCGATTAAAAACAGTCGTAGAAAGAACCGGCATCTCTTTCAAAAAAGCGTTTTTAAGGGGTTGGGAGGAATAATGGAACTATACTCAAGGATAAACGGAGGAATCAACAATGACCATCGTCGGACAAAAGGCCCCGGAATTTCACACCATGGCCTATGTGAATGGAGCATTCAAGAAAGTGGGACTGAAAGACTACAAAGGAAAGTGGGTCGTGTTATTCTTTTACCCGCTCGACTTTACGTTTGTGTGTCCCACCGAAATACGAGGGTTTGCCACGCATGAAAACGAATTCAAAAAATTAAACGCCGTTGTGGTGGGAGCATCCACGGACTCGGAGCATTCTCATAAAGCCTGGATGGAACGCGACATGCCGGAAGTTAAATTCCCCGTGTTAGCCGACACCAATCATCACGTGTCACGTTCCTTTGGCGTGTTGAAAGAAGATCAAGGGATTGCCTACCGCGGAACATTCTTGATTGATCCCGAAGGAATTATCCGATACGAATCCGTCACCGATTTGGACGTGGGTCGCTCGATCAAAGAAACCATTCGCGTATTACAAGCCTTTCAAACTGGAGGATTGTGCGAAGTCGATTGGGCACCCGGAATGGAAAACTTGAACAAGAAGAAAAAGTAATTATTATTCAAAGAGGGGAAGAAATCCCCTTCTTTGCTCTTTTTTAAAACGGATCCTCCCCAGTTGGTTCTTGAACTTCCCCGCTTACTTTTCGGCGTGTCTTTCCAGCGGTTCGTATTTTTTCAGCGATTGCTTTTCCAATAAATGAGTTTTTGGCGATGATCTCCGATTCGAATGGAAGGCGAAAAAGTCCATTGGATCCTTTTTGAGGAGTGAGCATGAATCGATGAATATAGTCCATCGTCCGATCATACTCTGGACGAGTGATTAGTGAACGAAGAAATAAATCATACATTCGACTACGCAAGGCATAATGCTCACGCTGCGCCTGAAATAAAGACTTTTGTGCTTCGGGAGTTAGACGATCCTTAATTGTTGGAGTGGTGTGCGTGACAAACATGATATGCCACACTCCCTTGATTTTAACGCGATAAGCGAACGGACTAATGTGAGGTGCGGGTTCTACTTCTTCAGTAGCAAAACCAAACCGGCGACCGGGAACTCGCAATGCTCGACGGATACGGGCCATGTGTGTAGAACGGCAGAGTGGTATAAAAATATGCAAATGGACCAAGAGCAATAATGGGCCTTAAATAGTCCCAAATTCTGCTTTGCATTCCCATGTGTTGGTATCGCCCGCTTCTCTTTCCTGTTGCTGCTCTATTTATTGCAGGTGAAACCACCCAAACCGCCATCCAGTATGGACGGAAATTGCAAAACAAAGGAATCACTCCTATTTTTGACATTCTGGGCGAAGGGGCGCGATCACGCGAGGATACGGTTCGGGTAGGAAACGAATACATTGAGCTCATTGACCAAATGAAACACGCTCACATTCATGGAGCGATTTCACTCAAACTCACCGCATTCGCGTTGGATTTGGATGAGGAAACCTGCGTGCGTTCCGTTGCACGCGTCGTGCGTCACGCACACGAAAAAAAAGTGATCGTGTGGATTGACATGGAGGGAAGCGGATACACGAATGAGACGCTCAAAATCTACCGCGCGCTAGTGGAGAAGTTTGACAATGTTGGAATCTGCATTCAATCGTATTTGAAGCGATCCAAGAAGGATGTATTATCATTGATTGCGGATAATGCAAAAATTCGAATTGTGAAAGGAATCTATCCCCAAAAAAGCAGTGGTGTGTTTGATTCGCATCGCAAAATCAATCAAAACTTCAAAGAGTTATTGACCTTGATGTCCGAAAAGGACGCGTGGACCGCGGTTGGATCGCATGACATGGATATTATTTCCCACGCGCTCACGCTTCCGTTTCCGAATCACATGGAATTTCAACTGTTGAAAGGAATCCGCGACGATGAAAAACGATTGCTGGTAGAACACGGATATAATGTGTGCGAATATGTTCCGTATGGAAAAGACTGGGACCAATATGTCGTGCGACGATTGGGTGAACGATTACGCAATGTCAAATGGATCATTCAGAGTTGGATTGGAATGGACTAAAAAAATAAAAAAAAGAAGGGGGCTTTCGCCCCCGCTAATTGAAATTCTGAATTAAATTGAATCCAACGACCATTCTTTTCCGGAGCTCATCGACGAGCCTCCGCGGGCCGACATTCCGGTTCCGCTGCGTCCAGCGCTTTGCTTGGTGGTTGAAATGAAGGGCGATTTCACTCCCGTGAAAACCGTAATCACTTCGATTTTATTTTCAAACGCGGGATTGATTCGCGCGCCCCAAATGACGGTGGCGTTGGGATCCAATTGTTCGGTCAACATGGTACCAACGGCGTTGGCTTCTCCTAACGTTAATTCGGCTCCGCCCGTGATGTGAATCAACGCGCCTTTGGCACCCGCAATATCCACATCCAACAACGTGTTGTTCAACGTGTCCGCGACCGCTTCATCGACGCGGTTAACGGATTTACTTTCTCCGACGGCAATCATGGAGAGACCGTGTCCCGTCATGATCGAGCGAACATCCGCAAAGTCGAGGTTGATCAACGACGGTTGGGTGATGGTTTCGGTAATTCCGGAAACAACGCGTGCAACCAACTCATCCGCGACGCGGAACGCATCCTGGATCGGCAAATTGGGAACCAATTCGGCCAAGCGGTTGTTGTCGATCACGATGACCGTGTCACATACTGCCGCGAGCTTCTGAATTCCTTCTTCGGCCTTCAACGTGCGTGCGCGTTCCAATTGAAACGGATAGGTGACCATCGCAATGACAATGGCTCCTTGTTCTTTCGCCAACTGCGCAATAATGGGAGCAGATCCTGTACCCGTTCCCCCACCCATTCCGGCACAGATGAATAACATATCCACTCCGCGAATGATCCCTTCTAAGTCCCCTTTAGAGACTTCGGCGGCCTTGGCTCCAACTTCAGGATATCCCCCCGCACCGAGTCCGCGCGTAACGGATTTTCCGATGAGGATTTTGGTAATATTATCATCGATAATCGATAAGTGCTGCTTGTCCGTGTTCACGGCCGCGAGCTGGGCTCCGGCAATGTTCATAGAGGCCAAGCGGTTGACGGCGTTACACCCCGCACCTCCGGCTCCAATCACCATGATCTTCGGAACGGAA
>CAYHGC010000023.1:0-11777 GCA_964356075.1 uncultured archaeon | reverse complement strand
ACGAGCGCGTCGCATTGTAAATCATTCACCAGTTTTTGTATTTTTTGAGTCGAATATTGTTTCAGTTGCGAAACACCCAAATTGCATGCCAGAAAAATATGAGGTGCATGCTTCCGCACATCATACGATGACATCGTCTCCGGTTTTTCAATCGCCGCGCGCGTACTTCCCAATCCCATTCCAATTCCCGTTTCTTCGCACGCGCGGGCAATGTCAACATTGATCCCTTTGAGGGACGAATGACCGCCCGTCATGGACGATACCATGAATGGAAATGAAAACGAATGATTCAAGAATTTGGTTTTAGTGTCAATTTTAGGCGCGTCGATTTCAGGAAGCGTAAGGTAATCGATTTCCATTTCTTCAAAGCCCGTGGTTTTAGTGGTAAATTGCACAAGCTTGGTCAACACAATATTGACATGTTCCACTTTTCGATTGGTAATCGTATCGTCGGGCATACTCATCTGTACCTATTTTCCTCTTTTTAATAAGAAGGTCGACCCTTTCGAGGATAACGAGTAATAGCTCCTTTAGCTACGCCCATCTTGGCACGAGACTCCTTCAATCGCTCCGCTTGCAGCCCACGCAGTCTCAACCGCATGGCGGCGCGATGCCATCGTTCATATCGCGCTTGCCGCAAAGCAACGAGTCCACCGCTCGCAAATAATCCACCCACTCCTACTCTAAATTCACGGAGTAATAATTGTTGAGAAGGGAGTAGTTTTTCCATGGCTTCCGGATCCTGTAATGCGCGCACGAATTGTTTAGCCATTCCGCGAGGAAATCCAAGCTGAACAAATGCACCAATGTCAGCCGCGCGCACGCGTCGCTTATCGTCGCGCAGATTTAATTTAGAAAGGACGCGAATGGCGCGGGGCCATTTGGTCATAGGAACTACTCGCAAGGAGCGGAAAAAATCCTTCAGATTTCGTAATTGGTGCTTGGCTCGATAGTGGAAAAATTCCCACATTCTAGGTCGTAACGGAACCGATGCCATACGCGGAAAAGGAATAGGGTGTTTTTATTGTGGCACGGTCGCCGCGTCAATAATCCCACAAAAGCTTTCCTTTTTGAGACTCGCTCCACCGACTAAACACCCGTCAATGTCGCTGAGGGATAGGAATTGTCGCGCGTTTTCGGCCTTGACGGATCCTCCATACAAAATGAGTGTTTTCTGCGCGGCATCGGGAGAAAACATGGTTTTGATGGTTTCGCGGACGAATTGATGCACCATATTGGCATCCTGCGGCGTGGCCGGTTGTCCTAAATTATCTTTACTCGTTGAAATCGCCCACACCGGTTCATAGGCCAAAATGATTTTGGAAATTTGATCGCGGGATATTCCTGCCAATCCTTCGTTCAATTGTTTTTGAATCACGTCATTGGTTTTTCCTGCTTTTTTCTCGGAAGCCGTTTCCCCAAAGCAAAGAATAGGAGTCATGTTCTGTCGTAGAATGGCTTGCAGTTTAGCGTTGATAATGCGATTGGGTTCGTTGTAATTCGCACGATGTTCCGAGTGACCAATCATGCAATACGTCGCGCCCGTTCCGGCAATCATGGGCGCGGAAACGTCTCCGGTGAATGCCCCATTTTGTTCAAAATGACAATCCTGTGCTCCGAGTTTGACTTCGGATTCTTTCAACACCCATCCTACCGTGGAAAGATGCGTGAATGGGGGAAACACAATGACTTTGACGTTGGTTCCGGGTAAATGCAATTGCGAATATTTGTGAATGTCCTCCGCGAGCTTCTGCCCTTCGGAAATACTCAAATTCATTTTCCAGTTTCCTGCAACAATTTTTGGACGACCCATATCTTATTCCTCCCAACTACCCAACTAGAATAGGCCAAGACTACTATTAAATGAATGGGGTTTTGGATGAGAAGTCATAGCATTGGAGAGGTTGTATCACTCCCCCCTTCAAAACTACCGATGAACCGTCACCAGCATGGGAATTTTTCCAGTCCTCTGAATGTCCGCCTCGATGAGTGCGATATTGGAGGCATTGGGTCGAACGATATTTCCATTGCTTAATTTCACGAGAAACTCAGGACCATAATCGTTATGCAACACGCGCGCAATGTTTATGGTTCCCACAATATTTATTTTGGGCCTGCCCTTCCCTTGAAGGCCCGTCCTTCGGGTATGGCCCATCTTTTTGTTGTACTTCCCTCGGTTTGCCATGCAAATGAAAAAAAGAATGACCTATATTTACTTTGCGGTAGCTAGGATTTTGTTCTGCCCGTATCTCTTTTCCACATACGCCTGGACCATTTTCTGAAAGTCTTGTTTCATCGTCGGCCCTTGCAATGTTTTCACGAGCTTTCCATCTTCAAACACCGGTGCAGCGGGGTTTTCTCCGCTTCCGGGCAAACTAATTCCAATATTCGCATCCTTGGCTTCACCCGGACCGTTGACAATGCATCCCATGACGGCCACGTGCATACTTTCAACCCCTTCATACCCCTGGGCTTTCCATTGCGGCATTTGTTTCGCTAAGTATTCGGTAGTTTCCTGCGCGAGTTCTTGGAACGTAACGCTCGTCGTGCGTCCGCATCCGGGACACGCGGTAACCTGCGGCAAAAAGAATCGCAATCCCAAACTCTGCAACACTTGCTGGGAGATGCGCACTTCGCGCGAACGCGGTGCACCGGGTTCGGGGGTAAGGGACACGCGAATCGTATCCCCGATTCCTTGATTCAGTAAAAGTGAAAGAGCAGATGTAGATGCAATTATTCCTTTGTCACCCATTCCCGCTTCGGTTAATCCTAAATGTAACGGTTGATCGGTGAGTTTGGCCAGAGTCGAATAGCAATACACCATTTCCTGCACACCCGACATTTTGGTGGAAATAATAATCTGATCCTTGCGCATTCCTAATTCGAGCGCGCGATTGGTGGAGCGGATCGCGGAGGCAATCATGGCATCCAAAAACACGCGATTGGCGCCGTGTTGTTCGTTCTCGGGAAGTTTCATATCATCATCGATCATTTTTTTCAATAATCCTTGATCCAATGATCCCCCGTTGACCCCAATACGCACGGGTTTGTTGTATTTTACGGCGAATTGTACAAACGTGTCAAAATTAGCATCGTGCTTTTCTCCGAACCCCACATTTCCAGGATTGATTCGGTATTTGTCCAGCGCCATGGCCATTTCAGGAAATTTTTCAAGTAACAAGTGTCCATTGTAATGAAAATCCCCGATCAACGCGACGTCATCGTATCCGTCTTCCATTAATCGTTGTTTAATTTTAGGCACGGCCATCGCCATCGCGTCTTTTTCGACCGTGAATCGAACCAGTTCACTTCCTGCGTCGTATAATTCTTTAACTTGTTGAACCGTCCCTTCCACATCCGCCGTGTCGGTGTTGGTCATGCTCTGCACACGCACGGGGTTGGCTCCCCCGATTCCTACTTTTCCGACTTTGACTTCAACCGATTGTCGTTTGTCAAATCCGTTGAGCGTCTCAAGTTTTTGCATCGTTATTCACCTTTTTGATCAAACTTTTTTCTAAAAAGTTTGGTTTCGAGTTTTTGCATACCGATATCACATCCCAACTTCTTTTATTTGAATCAAAAATAATGTTATGTTGGTTGAAATTATTTTCCCACCATCTTCTTGGCATGCGCCACAATGTCTTCCATGGACATTCCGAATTGTTTCTTGATATTCTCCGGTTTGTCGTAGGGGATATAATCATCGGCCGCACCTAATCGCTTAACTTGAGTATTTGAAACGTTGTTTTGTTCCAAGCATTCCAACACCGCCGAGCCGAATCCACCCACTAATGTGTTTTCTTCGATCGTAATGATTTTTCCGGTCTTCTTGGCGAATTCCGTAATCATTTTAGCGTCTAGGGGTTTAGCGAAGCGTGCATTAATGACCGCGGCGTCAATTCCGTGTTTCTTTAATTCATCCGCGGCTTTGACACACTCGCGCACGGTCCAACCGATTCCGATCAACGTAATGTCGTTTCCATCGCGGAGCAATTCGGCTTTTCCAATAGGGATGGCTTTCGGTTCGGCGTCAAACACCATGTCGGCAGGAGTGGCTCCTTTGGGATAGCGCACAGCGATGGGCCCGTCGTTGTAATCAACGGCTGTTTTCACCATGTGTTGCAATTCATTCTCATCCTTCGGGGCCATGACCACAAAGTGAGGCAAAATTCGTGTATAGCTAATGTCAAGAATTCCCCCTTGGGTGGGTCCGTCTCCGGTGATGGCGGATTTGGGAATCAAGAATTTCACCGGGAGATTCATCATCGACACATCGTGCATCATTTGATCGAATGCGCGCTGTAAGAACGGAGAGTACACACAGACAAACGGTTTCATTCCTTCGGCAGCTAATCCGGCAGCAAAAGTAGTGGCGTGTTCTTCGGCAATACCCACATCATAAAAGCGCGAAGGAAACTTTTCACCGAATTGTTTCATTCCGGTTCCGGCGGCCATCGCGGCCGTTAATCCGATGATTTTTTCGTCTTTTTCAGCAAGTTTCATCAAGGTCGAAATGGCTAATCCTTCTGTGCTGGGCAAAGGTGCTTTATCCGGTCCACGTGAGGCCATCGGTCGACCGGTTTCCACATCGAATGCGGCGTGCTCGTGCCACTTGGCCATATCGAGCTCCATGTAGTCGACGCCCTTTCCTTTCTGCGTTAACACATGAATGATCTTCGGTCCCTTGATTTGTTTAATTTCCTCAAAATGGTGAATCATTTCTTCAAAATTGTGTCCGTCAATGGGTCCGTAATACTTGAATCCAAGTTTTTCAAAAATCGTTCCAATTCCGCGTCGACCGCGATCGTCGGTGGAAATCGTTGAGAGTCGTTTCAAGTATTCGTGCAACGCTCCCACGTTCGGGGAGATTCCCATTTTGTTGTCGTTCAAGATAACGACCATGTCGGTTTGATTGTATCCAATGTTGTTCAATGCTTCGTACGCGAGTCCACCGGTTAAGGCCGAGTCTCCGACGATACAAACGGTTTGATAGTTGGCTTTTTTCTGTTTAGCGGCTTCGGCCATTCCCATGGCTCCACTCAATCCGGTGGATGCATGTCCCGCGGACCAAATGTCGTACGGGTTTTCTCCCCGCACAATGAATCGAGTCATTCCGCCCGGGTATTTACAAATCGTGGGGAATTTTTCGCGTCCCCCGGTGATAATTTTGTGGGTATACGATTGATGGGACGTGTCAAAGACGATTTTGTCTTTGGGTGCATTAAAGGCATAGTGTAAGGCCATCGTGAGTTCAACGACTCCCAAATTGGCTCCAATGTGTCCCCCGTTTTTGGAACAGGTGTCAATGAGTAATTCTCGGATCTCTTGCGCAATGTCGCGAAGGTCATCCATGCTGGCGTGCTTGATGTCCGCTGGTGAATTGATATCCTTCAAGGATACTTTTCCAGATTTGCCGTTTCCATTGGTTGCTTTGACGGCAGGGGATGTGGTATTCATGGTTCAGTTCACCTCGTCAGCGCTAGGGCACCGACATACCTAATCCCCCGCTTGGCGCGTTATAAGACAATACGTTGTTCGTACACCCTAAAATTGGGGATTGTCGAAAAAGAGGGTATTCTGGTATGTAGCATCATTTCTTGTATAAAAGAATGACCCGCGCCGGTTTCGCCCGGCGGCAACGAGAAACGGGTATCGAATGAGTTCGATACCCCTAGTTGTTTTTTGGTCGAGCTTTTTTCGCAAAAAAGGTCGCGACGGAACGGGTGCGTTGCGTTGCAAGCACCCCTATTTTTTGGACAAAAGAACGATGGCCTGGCCGTAAATTCCCTCTCCTTTGCCAAAGGAAGTAAGCCCTTCTCCAGTCGTGGCGTGTAACGCCACTTGGTCGGTTTTGACCCCTACTATTTTAGCGGTTCGACGAATAATAGCATCCGAATGTGGAGAAATTTTGGGGGTTTTGCATTCCAGGGAAACCGTCACGTTTCCGACCTCGTATCCTTTGGCTGAAATCCGTTTCAAAATCTCCTGAATGAACACATCCGAGTCCACCCCCTTCCATTTGGGATCAGTGTCCGGAAAAAACTGCCCGATGGATTTCTCTCCGATCGCAGATGAGAGAGCGTTAAACAGCGCGTGCCACACCACGTCTCCATCGGAATGTGAATCGAGTCCAATATGATCCTTGATTTCCACTCCCCCCAGAATGAGTTTCTTATTTGTTTTCTTCTCTAGAAAACGATGGGAGTCCACACCCATCCCAATTCGAAAGGAAGTCGGCATACAACTACCTCGTCCCGTTTATTTTTTTAATTAGCGTCTTCTTAAATTTCTTCCAGCCGATTTTGAATGTGGCGGTAAATTTATTTTTGCGAATGAATGTTGGCATTTTGTCCAGCGTCACAAAGGCGATTTTTTCAAATTCCTCATTGGGCTTTATTTTATAGTGTGGTGGGAGAATGGAATAATAGTAATACACACGCTCATGATGATGAAATGTTCCTTTTGAATTTTTTTCATGATCCTCGGAATCCGCATGTCCCAAAAAATGGAGTTTGGTTTTGATTCCCAGTTCTTCCCACGCTTCCCGTTGGGTGCTTTTCAATATTGGCTCGCCGGCGTGAACATGCCCCCCTACGGATGTGTCCCAATGCAATGGGTAAATCTTTTTTTTATGTGAACGATATTGTAAAATAAGTTGTTTTTTTGAATCAAACACAAAAACGTGGCCGGCAAGATGGAGTAGTCCATACTGGTGGGCAAAATTCTTATCCACTTGTGCAAATGGTTTTCCATTTGAGTCGATCCAGTCCACGTATTCAGGAGTCAGCGTGAAATCATTTTCAGGAATCGTTTTTTTCTTTTCTTTTTTGGAGGATTTTTTCCGCGAATGGGAGATCTTCGGGCGTCGTGATTTTGATGTTTTCATATCCGCAATCCACGACTACCGGTTGTACCTTCAGTCGCTCCACGAGTTGTACATCATCCGTCCCATAAAAGCCTTCTTTGGCGGCCTGAAGGTGGGCGCGGAGAAACAATTCATATTCCACACACTGCGGGGTCTGCATCCCCCACAATTCCTCTCGTTGGAGGGTTTCGACAATTTTTCCATCGGACTGCACACGCTTGATGGTATCCTTAATCCGATACGCCGCGACGCTGGCGTGATTCTGCTGCGCGGAACGGATGCATTCCGAAATCAATTCAGTTGTAATAAGAGGATTCGCTGCATTATGTATGAGAACAATGTCGGTGGGTTTCGGGTTTGATTGGGTGATCACATCCAATCCGTTTCGCACCGAATCTTGGCGTTCTTTTCCACCTTCGACAATTTTGTTGATCTTAGTAATTCCAAATCGGTTGACCCAGGTCATGAGCTCCTGAACCCAATCCTTGTGAATGACCACCACGATATGATTAACCTCAGGATGATGTTGGAACGCAAGCAACGAATACGCAATGAGCGGCTTCCCTTCAAGAAGAATAAAGGATTTGTTCACCGGATTTTTCATCCGCGTCCCGGATCCTCCGCCGAGCAGAATAGCGTGGGTGGCCATGAACGAATGGATTATTCGCATGGACTTAAAACCCTGCGTGGAACAAACCAGGAGCGAATGGAATTACCTTTATATACTGGCAAACGCATCGTGAAGCATGAAACACCACTCTTCCGGATTCAACAGGCAGATTATGATTGGAGTCGTATTAGTCATTCTCGCCATCGGCGCAATTGTTTTTTTGGACACATCAACGAAAGGAGACGCGACACGCTTCACTCAACGAGAACAACCGCCTACATCGGATCGCTTTAGTTTGGCGCGAGAAAGTCAGGGATCACCTGAGAGTGCCATTGAATTGGCAGCAGTAATACGGAATCAAACAGATTCAACGGGAGGGGATCTCGGCACAGATGAAAAAAAATATTCACTTGCTCAGTTTCAAGGGATTGAAGAACCCGCCGAAGAAGAGTGTGTAACCCTAACTGACGGGATGGTGATCAAAGAAACCCCCATCATTTGTGTTGGAACGGTTAAGCTATCTCAAGGAGTAATTATTGAGACTTCCAATGAGCATCCTGAGATCGTGCTTGATTGTAGCGAGGGAGGAATACAAGGCACGGAGGGATCCCGTATCGGTATCCAAATTAATTCAAAGAAACCCACTCACACCGTTACAATTAGAAACTGTCATATTTCAGGATACGGGGATGCCATCCTTTCGTATGATCCTGTGATTGCGAACATCGAATACAATAAAATTGATTCAGGAAACGGGGTTAATTCGATTGGAGGAATGAATGGAATCCGATTCATTCGCGAAACCGAAGACGATTCAGGAACCCTATCCCCAAACGTCCGAATAATCAAAAACCAATTGTATAATCTGAAGACTAACGTCGTGGTCCGCAATTCCAAACGAGTAGAGGTTTCCCTCAATACTATCTCCCACGACATCGATAAGGGAACATGGGGAATTAAGTTGAGGAATGCCAGTTCGGGAGACGAACAGTCCTATGTGGTAGGGAACGATGTCAGCGGGGTCAAATATGGCCTCTTGCTTCGAAACACCAGCAAGGTGGAAGTCTCCAGCAACAAATTTAGCAGTCCACCCACTCAAACCCATTCTGCTGGAATCATCGGCAAAGGAAAATCTGAAAAAAACACCATAATAGGCAATAGAGTCCATAAATTTGGATTGAGTGTACTGCTAGAGGAAAACACCAACCAATGGATGATTGCATACAATGATTTTTTGACCGGAAATGATGCAGGGTACCAAGCGGTCGATTACTCGAAAAATAAAAACATGTTTTATAATCCCTCCAATTCGATCGGCAATTATTGGAACGATTATAAACCAGGACACAATCCCGCAGTATTATTGCCATACCTCATCAGCAATGGGAAAATTGACGGAGGTCCGGTCATCTCGGATCTATTTCCTGCGCTCACTCCCAATTTCCCCCAATGATAAAGTTTTGGCGAACGCATTCCGTTTTTGGCGTTCGTCGAATTAATTTTCCTTCTGTTTTCAGGCATTAATTATTTTGATGGTCTCTTTACGCGCCCATTTGTCGGCGTCCAACACATCCTTCAATGTCGGATGTTTGATGTTTTTGTGTTTACCCATTACCGCACGAATCGTGCGTTGAATGTCTAAAAATTCTATTTTGTTATGTAAGAATGCCTCCACCGCGGTGTCGTTGCTCGCGTTGAGGACACAACACACGGTTCCTTTCTGCCGCGCGGCCTCAATTCCCATTTTCAAACACTCAAACGTGTCCATGTCGGGTTTTTCAAATGTAAACTGTTTGGCTTTCACAAAATCAAACGGTTGAACATCGAGTTTGATTCGTTTTGGATGGGTGAGCGCATACTGAATAGGAATGCGCATGTCATGATGCCCCACTTGCGCCATAATGGATCCATCGACAAACTCCACCATGGAGTGAATAATGGATTGAGGATGCACCACCACATCAATTTTGGATGCAGGCATATTGTACAACCACATCGCTTCGTTGACTTCGAACCCCTTATTCATTAATGTCGCGGAATCAATCGTAATCTTTCCTCCCATTTTCCAGGTAGGGTGATTGAGGGCTTGTTCTTTGGTTACCCCTTCCAAATCTCTGATTCCTCGTCCTCGAAATGGTCCGCCAGAGCAAGTAATAATGACGCGGGAAACCTCTTTGACGTTTTCTCCTTTCAAGCATTGAAAAATAGCCGAATGTTCAGAGTCAATCGGCGTTAATTCCACGCCATATTTTTTAATCAAAGGCATTACAACGGCACCCGCTGAAACGAGTGTTTCTTTGTTGGCGAGCGCAATCTTTTTTCCGGCTTTAATGGCCTCAATCGTGGGTTTCATCCCCACGTTTCCTACCACTGCTTGAACAACGGTGTCAACGGTCTCCCATCGCGCGGCTTCATCCAACCCCTTGTATCCCGATAAAACGTGAACGTTTCCTTTTGTTTTTTTCGCCAATTCATCCGCTTTATCTTCATCTACCAAACACACGGCTTCGGGTTTGTATTTTTTCATCTGCTCGTGAATGACATCCAGGCTTCCGTTCGCTGTCAGAACTTTGACAATGAACTCTTTAGGGTGTTGATCCACGATGTTTAACGTTTGGGTTCCGATGGAACCCGTGCTTCCGAGAATACTGATTCGTTGGCTCATACATTGCCTGACTAGGATGGGGTAATTAAATCCAGCGCACGGCCGAGATCAACATCCCCTGTCCTATGAAAAAAGAAGTTTAATCACCGTGCGTGGAGAGACCATTTCCTGGCTTAGTTCGTAATGGTTCTGCATGCGCGAGCTTAGATCAAGCAATTCAGGATTCTTCGCCGCCTTTTTGACGACCCAATCATACACGGATTCATTCAAGAGTAAAAACTCCAGCCAGCGGAATCCTTTCACTTCCGGTTCGAGTATTTTCCAGAGATTTTCTTCGTACAATCGCAATCCGGACTCAGAGACATTTCCGTTGCGCAAGCATTCATCGATCGCGAGCGCGGCAATCTTTCCCGTACGCATGGAAGGACCGCATCCTTCGCCGGAATAGGTCATCGCAAACGTCCCTGCGTCGCCGCACAACACCCATCCGTTTCCGGCACACTTCCTTCGTTTTCCTAAAACGCTCAATCCCCATTCTTTCCATTCGGAAACTTGCTTTGCTTTTTTGAATCGAGACGCAAACCTTCCGCTAGCAATAGTGTCATTCAGAACTTTTTGTAATGATTTTCCCGTTTTTTTGATATCTTCCGGGCGCATTCCAATTCCCACATTGACTGTTTTTTTATCTACAGGAAAAATCCAAAAATACCCGGGACAAATTCCTTTCAAATAATACAACTGACATCGATCCATGGGTCCGGACACGTGTTCAAAATACGCACGAATGTTGGTGGCATATCGCCCTTGAACATGGGCAGAAACACCAACGGATTCTGCAATGGGAGAACGACTGCCATCTGCTCCCACAACTGCCTTGGCGTATGCTTCATGTGTTTTACCTTTCGCATCGCGATAGGTTACTCCTACCATTTGATTGTTTTCCCAAATGGGAGAAATCACTTCACAGTTTTCTCGAAATGTAACCGTTTTCTCTTTTTTCGCCGCGGACGCAAGCATGTTGTCAAACAACAATCGCTTGACGTTGTACCACGGTCCCTTTTTTTTCAAATCATCCGGATGAAGCGGGGTGTAGATTTCATTTCCGGCTGGAGAGGCAACCAATACCCCATGTATTTCGGCCTTAGACAGTTTTTGAAATTCCTTCCACAGCCCTAACTCTTTCACAATATCCATGCATTTCCACGTCTTATTGTCCGCACAAATTTTATCACGTGGGAATGTGGATTTTTCAAGCACAAGAACATTTCGTCCTTTTCGCGCAAGAAATAATGCACAGGTGCTTCCCGCGGGTCCGGCGCCGGAAATAATCACATCATGGGTCGTCTGTTGGAGGGACATTACTACTAGGCATACTGCCAGAGGCTAAAAAATTAGGCGGTTGGTATGGTTCCCGTTCCGCATTCGCCGGATCCTGAACAACTGTCTTCCGGAGTCGGTTCTCCCCGCTCGGGGCATTTTTCGGACTGAATACAGGCAGTGTCGGTGACGGCCGCCAATTGTGAAGCCACGTCCTGATTGAATGCGGCATTAGTGAGGAGGATTTGATCGAGATCTTCAATCAGGTAATTCTCAATTGTGGCATCTTCTTGTAGGGATTTTCCATTCACATAAATGTGCCACGTTTGAGCATCGGGGGCAGGATCAACACACATACTGGGTCCGGATACGGGAGTAAA
>CAYHGC010000022.1:0-12140 GCA_964356075.1 uncultured archaeon | reverse complement strand
TTCGAGTTCCATAATATACACACTGGCTTTCGTATCCCCGAGTGCGGCTAAGCAGGTGGTAACCAATACTGCCAAATCTTCGTCATCCGAAACTTTATGGGTTAAAATTTCGGTGGGGCTCAACCAGAAATTAATGCTTAGTTCATTTGGCACGTACTTTATTTCATGCGTCAAAAATTCGAAAATCTGTTGGGCGGTAAACAAAAAATCCTTCTCAAACAAGTACGTTTCGGGACGAAAACGCGCAACGATGTTCTGAATACTCAAATCGTCCGGGTTGATTAATCCCTTAATTTCCCCCACGGTGCGGCGTTCTTTCTCGTTAATGATGTCCGCGTACTTATCGAGGAGCATCCGATAGAACGTCTGACGCGTGTCCAGTGCCATTCTATACATAAGGTCAGCGATCCTTATAACGGCTTTCCTTGCGCGCGGATGTTCCTTCCTCTCCTCCGTTTGTTCGCATTCTTTCTCGGGGGTTTTTATTGGCGATTTCGATGGATGACAGAATATGTCTTCTCGTGCGCAGGTTGGATTGGAATATCTCACGTTCACGGCCTTTTTGTTGTTGGTTGCGGTAATACTGTTTGCCTATTCGTTCGTTCAATATTCCACATCCGTTCAACTGGTGCAAACGCAGGCCGCGACCGATCAAATTGCTTCAGCGGTGGATTTTGTTTATGCAAAAGGGCCGGGTAACACGGTCATTGTGGACGTGACTCTTCCGTCCGGTCTCACCGAATTTCGCGTGGATCAGAATGTGGTGCGGACCAATCTTACTCTTCCGAGTGGTTCGAACACATTATTCACATTTACGAAAGTCAAGATCAATTCTCAATATTTGTATTATGAACCTGGCATCTATTCCGTTCGCGTTTCAATGGGGGATGTGAATGCGAGCGTGACCAACGTATGAATGGAGGACGCGGTCAAGTCAGTACGGAAGTGTTGTTTTCCATTGTCATTCTCCTTTTTTTGTTTGTGATTGTACTCTTATTCATTGAACAAGTCAAACAACAATCCGCCACCACTCAAGATAATATTTCGGAGCAAGAAATTTGTTCCAAATTTACTTCCATCATTACCTACATGAGTTCCAATCCTCCCTACACGGAAACACTCATTGAATTATCGCGCGACTTAAACGTAGTCAATGGACGCATTTTTGTGGGGGATATTTTTTGTCCATTCTGGGGAAAGGCAGCAAACGCGCAGTTGTATGCGGGTATCATCAAAGCATTCGACGTGAATGGAACGGTGGTGTTTACGAACGATCTCAATTATTCCCCGTTCAGTCCATCGGTTGGTCCGCCCGATCCCGATTCAGGGGCGAGTGAGACCGTTATTCTTTTGATTGATGACAAGAGTCAAACCTGGTCGAATGAGGTAAAATACGATGATGCACTCTACGCGGTTTCAACCGATGACGCCGATGAGGATCCTGACTGGGTTGAATTTCGTTTTTCCAATTCCGGTCTCACGAGTGTGAACCAAATCACGTGGGTGGGGGTTCTTACCAAACATTTGGAATCCAGTCAACTTGGTTTGAGTAGCACCAAGACCCGTTTCCAGTGTTGTGTTGGAACCACGTGTACTGATTTTGGTTCATACACGCCCAGTTTCACCGAAACGTTTTATCAGAGTCCCAATCTTTCGAGTTGCATTAACGATTGGAACATCGCAAACAATGCACGCGTCCGAATGACCTATGAACCAAACGGGGTTGGAGACACTATTTCCATTGATTATGGGAGAATCGATATCAACTTCACCACGATCGGTTCCGTGATTGATTTGTGGGAGTTGCAATCCGATCTTCCTCAGCCGGTGGACTTTCACACAGATATCAATTCCATCGCCAACACGTTTGGTCCAGGTGCAGGAAACGATGGGTGGGATTGGAACAAGCTCCAATATGATGGAAATCTTTCTTCCGCCATTCAGTTCAATGCGGATCCTAATTATGATGGATCCAAAGTCGATTCCAACGTTGGGGCGGCGGATCGATTGGAAATAAAAATGGGCGGAGGAATCATCGGCGCGCCTGCGAACCCGAATGACAGTCTCATTATTGGCCCAGTCACAAGCGGTGCGTACGGAATTCAATTTGATATTAACGCGTCGCAATGGACTAGCATCCAAAGCGGGGGCGATATTATCTTGAGTTTTACCTATACCGTGGATGCGGATGGAGGATTTGGAAATCAATTAGACCCCGGCGAAGAAGGGTGGGTCAAGGCTCGTTTTGGAAAAGCCGGAAGCATGACCTATTTAGGGAGCAACCTCGACAATGGAGACAATGACGCGGATGCATCGAATGAAATTTGGTGGCAGGACGCGCCCACAGACTATAGCGGATTCCTCAATGAGAGCGTTGCTTCTCTTATTACTGGACCGGGAACATACTATCTGGAACTGGGCGGCGCCCTCTCCGATTGGGAATTGGTTCGAGAAGGGTTGGGCATTTATTTCGACAACGTTAACCTGGTGGTGGTCTAATGGCTGATGATCCCTCCCTCATTCCCTTTCGATTCGAACTCAAATGGTTGATTGGTCCTCTTGCTATTATTTTGCTCGCGGCCGGAGTAGCATTATTTTTTCCCGCGCCGGAAACCACTCCTGAGGATTCTACCTTTTTCACGCCCGCACAACCTGTCGTGGTTGAGAATCCTATCGATGTGGCGGCAGCCCGCGAGTTGGCGTTGTCGCAATGCGAGGCCACATTTGATTGTACTGAACGCGATTGCTTGGAAAAAGTTCTCACGCACATTGACTCCGCACAAGTTTCCATTGATGCCGTACTCCGCACTCCCTCTCCGCGCGTGCTGCGCGATCATCTACGTTTAGCCATCGAACGCGGTGTGATCGTGCGGTTGGTGTTGGATTCCTCGCTCAATCCAAAATTTTATTTGAAAGGAGCCGACATTCGGGTGAAAAAAATCTCCGCATTTGTTGCGACGAACTTTATGGCGATTGATCGTCGATCCGTCGTCGTGGGGAGCAATCCTTCTATTTATGCCGCAGCACCCGACATCATTAAAGTGGCCTGTACTGAAAATGAAATGGCACCGTATTTAGCCCTATTCGATCGTGTCTGGAAAACGGAAACGAATGCGTTTGAGCCCGAAACCACGGAAGAAGAAATTCTCACCGAAGAAGAACTCACGGTTGAGAATTCCAATACGTGCAATGATACGGACTGTCCGCCCGATACGTTCTTTTGTGAAGGCACGACCAAAGTCTGGCAGAATTATTTTTGCTCCGATGCATGTGTGTATGAAATCCTCCTCCTCTATTTCAGCACGGACTGTGGGTATTCCAATCCCGGATTTGGTCCAGATGGAAGTCCGTTGGTGGTGATCAGTGAGACGGAAGTCGATGAGGGTCAGACCTCCAATGAGTTTTTGGAATTCACGGCCATACAACCATTGGAGCTTTCCCATTTTTCTTTGCTGAGAAATGGAGAGGTTCTCGTGACGTTTCCTGAACCCTACATCCTGAATGGATCCGCTAAAGTTTTCACGGGCGATGGGGAGGACACGACGATTTCCGTGTACCTCGATCTTTCCTCCGCGATCTGGAAAGTCCCGGGAACGACAGCAACGCTCATCAATCCAAATGGGGATGTCGTTGCCTCGCAGACGTTTGAGGGTTGATGGGATGGACACGATTCGCGCGCGAGGACAGGTCAGTATGCCCGATGTATTATTTGCGAGTGTTCTCTTCATGGTGTTGCTCGCGGGAATGTTGTATTATGCCAATCTCCTCCAGACGCAGGGAACAACGTTCTCGTCGCGTCACTATTTGGATGTCACCACGGCGAATATCGCCGAATATATTATCAAAAACCCCGGTCAGCCCACGAATTGGGAAGCAGGGGACTGGAATGCCGTCACCCAAATTGGGTTAGCTCAAAAAGATCGCGTGCTTTCTTCTGAAAAAGTGTTGACGTTTGTGAACCAAGGAAACGCGGATTACGAAGGGACGAAAACCCGACTCAATGTGGCCTATTATGAGTTTTATGCTGAATTCTCCGGCGGCGTCTCCCTGACGACGGGGCAAATCCCCCCTGCTTCTAAAAGCGCGAGTGTGGTGGAACGGTTTGTCACGATCAATGGACAAGAAACCACATTCACGTTAACCTTGTATGAACCCTAAAACCACATTCAATTCCCGCGCATTCGCGTTCAGTGCCGATATGGTGCTGGCGATCGTTTTAGCGGTGGGAGTGCTGATCTTTCTCACGCTCCCCACGCAACCTTCGCAACATTTGGAAGAACGCCGCGTCACGGATCAATATGTGGATGATATTTTTGTGGCGCTGGATCATTCCGGGTATGTCAACGAACAAATCGACGTGAATGGATTCTCCTCCACGACGCTTCAAAACGTCTACTCGCGTGCGCAGACATTCCTCCCAACTTCGTATGATTTATTTTTACAGCTCAAAAGTTATCCTGTGGATGTAAACAAGTGTCGCACGTTCCAAACATTTGAGGAATGTTTTCCGGACGAAAACACGACCACGTTAACGACGGGAACTCCGCTCCCGACGAATGCTCCTTTCGTTCATGGCCGGAGAATTTTCATCAAACAGCAACCTGCGTCCCAGTGTACGAGTTCGTTGTCTCCTCCTACTGGAAGTCCATGGGATATTTTTGAAAAGCAGTTTACCGCCCGCTTTGCGGATTCGCTCAACATTGTGGTGGATGTCAATGTCACGCCTTCGGGTCCCCTGACGTGTGATCAAAACATCACGGCTTCTCTTTCCGTCACTGGAACGACGGGCGCACGAAAACCCGTGGATATGATGCTCGTGATTGATCGCTCGGGAAGTATGAGTTATGAGACGCGCGCAGATACCACGGATGCTCAAGGATTGGATCTTTCCGGTACAATCGTGTATGCCGCCGACAGTACGGGGGGATTGCGCGACATTAATCTTTCTCAACCCGGATACGTGAGTTTGATTGGGACCTATAATTCTCCCGGCACGGCGCGCGATGTTTCGGTAAATGGAAGCTATGCGTTTCTCGCGGATGGAACGAGCGGCCTGCGGATCGTGGATGTCTCAACACCCACGTCTCCCTCTTCCGTGGCACAACTGTTGGTAGGAGGCGACGTGTATGGGATCGCGTCCACTGGAAACGAAACCTATGTGGTTTCCTATGGTGCGGATACCACGGATATCAGCAACACGGGAACCGGAAATAATGAGCTCTACATTGGACGAAGTTCCTCTCAACTGTACGGGGCTCAATCCTTCCAGCCGACGGTGGCGATGATTTCAGGAGTGGGGGTCACACTCCACGATGTGGGAAGCCCTTCTAGTGATGTGACGGTGAGTATCCGCAGTTCCATCTCGGGAGGAGACCTTATCTCTACCACGATTCCATCCTCGAGTATCACGGGAAGTTATCAAACGCTCACCGCAACCTTTCCATCGGTGTTGGCCGTGACGCCGGGTTCAACCTACTATCTCGTTCTCACCACCAGCACAACAAGTAGTTCTAATTATTACGAATGGCGAGGTTCCAACAGCGGATCCTATGGGAATGGTCAAGCGTATCAAAACACCACTTCCCAAAGCTGGGATGCCCGATTCGAAACGTATTTCATCAACGGACTCATCAAAATCAACACGACCACCAAAAATGCTCCCGTTGTTTTAGGCGCGTATTCGCTCACGGATCCTTGGCGTATTTCACTGAATGGAACAACCGCCTATGTGGCGGATGGTTCGTCGGGAATGAAACTATTTGATGTGAGTGGAAACACGCCTACGTTGACAGGGACCTATAATTCTCCGACAAACGCGTATGATGTGATCACGTCCGGGACTTATGCGTATGTCTCCGATGGAACGGGGGGATTGCGTATCGTAGATATTTCCAATCCCGCGAGTCCGTCCCTTACGGCTACCTACAACACCCCCGGCACGGCGTATGCCACCCGACTGTATGGAACAACGGCATATGTAGCGGATGGAAGCAGCGTGCAAGTTATCGACGTCTCGACTCCGGCCACTCCTTCCCTGATCACGAGCTATACTACCCCCTGGAATTACCGCGACATCGAAATCAATTACCCCTGGGCGTATCTCGCCGTGGATTCCTCGCTTGAAGGAATATTTTCTCTTCATTTAGTCAACGGTCCCAAAATCAACCAACTCAAAGTCGCCGCAGCGACATTTGTGGATTTTAATGGATGGGATGCGGCGAACGACCAAATCGGAATGGTAAGCTATGCCAGCAGCGCCAGCAGTCCCATCGATCAAACTCTCACTAAAACATATTCACTCGTCAAATCCGACATCAACGCCCTCGTTGCGAGTGGAGGAACCGCGACGGGGGATGGAATCAACGCCGCCACGACCGAATTGAATGGGGGTAATCATAATCCTTCCGCGCTCAAATTCCAAATCCTCATGTCGGACGGGCTCACGAATTCCGGGTCCAATTCCTCGACGGCCGCCATCACCGCGGACAACAACGGGATTGTGATTTACACGATTGGATTTGGTCTCGATGCCGATGCGACCGAACTCACTACTATTGCCAACATCACCGGAGGAAAATATTATGCCGCACTCGATCAAAATGCATTGGTGGAAGTATACGCACTTATCGCGCAACAAATACAACTCATTGCGACGGACGCCAACATTTCCGTTTCCATTCCCACCGGAACGTTAATTATCAGCGACGGAAACGGAATCCTCCAGGGTCAGAATCTTATTTTTGACATCAACACACAGGAGCCGCAGCCCTGGGTTTCCACGTACACGTTTAACATTCCCTGCGACTCTCAACTCGCCTGCTCTTCTACTCTTATTTCCATTCCTTCTCCCGGAACAGAATTTCAATACGTCGATGCCAACGGATTGCCTCAGACGTTTGACTGGAATGAATTCTCCACCACTTCATTCAATTACCGCGATTTGAACATCGAACTCACGTCCGGAAACATTCTCGGAACCAACAACGTGGATTTGACCTTCCTGGTGAACAGTTCCGGCAATCTCGACACGAACGGGACGATGGTTGAATTCTACGTGGGGGATCCATCTCTCGGAAATGTTCTGGGATCAGCCTCCGTTCCACCGTTGTGCGGAGGTCTCATTCCAGGGTGTGTGGATCACGCCTATTCGTCGATTCAAAACGTCAAGGCAGAAGGAGATTTGTACGCCGTGGTAAATCCTAGCGGGGATATTCCAGAATGCTCATTCAACGATCAGGACGTGATATTCTGCTACAACACCCCTGCTACACAGTTCTACACGCTGGACTACTGGGCGTGGTTGCATGGATAAGTTTTCAATGAACCAGCGAGGGGTGTTGTTCACCTATCTCACGTTTCTGTTTGTGGGAATCCTCGTCGCGTTGGTCGCGTTTAATTTGGACTCCAACACGCGCTCCGCTGCGAATACGGTGGAAGTGTCTGTTCTTAATGCGATTAATGCCAAATACGATGACATTACGGACGACATTATTACACTCGATCACCCGATTGGAATTCCATCTATTCAACAACGCGTTCTTCCGTTTTCGTATACCGTTGGAACGGACACCTTTTCAATGGTTCAAACATTACCCATAACAAGTGGGAAGCTTGAACAATATTTTGATCTCATCAACGCGTATGCTATTTTTGCGGAGGACCAAAACGTTCAAACCACGTACGATGGGATGGTCGTGGACTTGAACGTGCCCATTCCTCCTTCCTGGGGAGGGGCAGCTTCGCGCGCCGGGTTCAATTTGCTCCCGCAGTGTGTTCAATACCAACTCCTCGACGCCAACCACACGCGCTTTCAGAGCGATTCCACATTTGGGTGTGAAAACGAATTCTCATTATCGTATGTGGACCGCGTCGATGTGAACGTTTCATTGCCTCTAACCGTGGACGATTATACCACGGTCTCCTGTTCGTTCGATGGAAACACGGAGTGTCCGCACGCGGACTACAATAGTCAATCCGGCACGTTTTTTCACATCCAATTCTTCGACGTGAACTGCACGAGCTGCACGCTCAATGCGAGCGATAAAAACATCTCCGGCTATTTCGACACGGACGTGGGGGGGACGATTACGTATTCGTGTACGGCCCCTACATGCATATCAGAACCGCTTGAATTTGTGCTCGGAAACGGAATTCAATTCGCACATGGAGGAACGCCTGTGAGTCTTTCCTTATTCGTTCAGTTCACGAATGACATTAGCACGTTTTATTTTCAGGACGCGAACTACAACGTGCGCAAGTCGGGATTCAGTACGTATAAAAGCAACGCGGTGGTTTTTCCCAAATGAGTGCGGTTACGTGGTTCATGGGGGTTATTGCCCTTCTCGCGTGCGCGGGAGCGGTGTATGTTATCCTCGAACATCCCGTGTTGTTTGCGCCTAGACCCATTCCAACTCTCTCTATGGTCGTTCCTACTTCGCTGGAGGTTGGAAAACCATTCGATGTCAAAATAGATGGATATAATCACGTGGGGGAAACACTCACCCTGACGGCGGAGGAGAAACTATATCAACGCGAATGCAAAACCGACCCGTGCACGTTTGTCATCCCTCTCACCATTAACACGCAGGGAGATTACGTCCTGTTCCTTCAAACACCCACGCAATATGCTCAGCTTCCCATTCACGTTTCCCTGAAAACGAGCGTCTGTATTGATGGAACCCTCGAAGGCGCGTGTTCGACGAAAATGATTTCCCAACGCTGCGTCTATCATCAACTCCTCCCTGATTGTTCCGTGTGCGGGTGTGCGGAAGGATTGCTCTGCCAGGATTCGGTATGCATCCCTCCATCGTATTCGTTTACGATTCAACTCGAACCCCCTGCTGCATTTTACAGCACGGCTACTGCGCCGTTGAACGTGTTGCTGACCAACACCGGAACGTTTACGATTACGGACTTTTTCCTCATCTATGTGGATGCATTCAATTCCAGCAACACGCTACTCAAATCGTTTCCACAACAAGTCAAGCTGAATGAAATTAATCCAGCCTCTCTTTTTTCCATTTCAATCCCGGTGCAACTTCCAGCGTCAACGCATCACCTTTCGGTACGCGTGTTTCACTCGACGATTGACAACCCTGAAGAAAAATTCATTCATGAATCCTCTCCACTTTCCATAATCGTGCAATCCGATTCTACTCCTCCTTCTCCACCCGGAACGGTTTCGTATCAATCCAGCGGAAACGGATACACGCTCGCATGGGGGGCGAGTTCCTCGAATGATGTCCAAGGATATCTGATTTACCAACAAAACAACGCGACAGGAGGGTTCACTACGTATTCTGTGCTCGCCGAAACGAGTGCACTTACTTATGCTCTTTCTTCTTCCGATGGGGGAAAGGCCTACGCAATCAAAGCCAAAGATTGGGCGGGTAATGAAAGTGCGGCCGCTGCTCCTGTTTTCATTCCGTGAACGTGGTTTTCATTTAAACGCCTCCAAATCGACGTTTAGGAGCTATGCGAGGAGTCATTTAAAAAACTCCAAATCGTTGTTCCGAGCATGGACGCGACTCCCAAGACGCGAAAATCCCTCTTTGACGGGCTCACGCGCATCTTACATCTCCATCGGCTTCCCCAAAAGGAAAAGTCCAGCGACGTGTCGGAGGATCATAATCCGTGGAAAGATCAAACCCTGGCCAGTAGCGCCATCCTTCAGCCGCGTCCTCCCATTTCTCCCGTAGTGCTTTCCAACGCGTCACGGGCCGCACCATCATCCCCGCTTCCCTCGATTACTTCTCCCAAAACAAGTGTCGCAACTCCTGTTTCTATTCCACGCAAAACGGAAAATGTAATTCTTCCATCTCCTCCTAAAGCCACCGTTCCAATCCGATCGGCGACTCCTGCACCATCTCTCATTTCATCGACCCTCCAATCCATTGTTTCTACTGTTCCCATCGTCACGGACTACGATCGCATTTATGATTTAGTTCGAACCAGACAATCGATTAAACTGGATGAAATTGCACGCGTGCTCGTACTCAAAGAAGAACGTGTGGCGCAGGAATTACAAACGTTAGAAGACAACGCGATGGTTGAAGTCCGCTATCCTGCGTTTGGTGAACCTTTAATCGTGTACAAGAATCCCGAGGCGTGAAAAACGATGACCTTCAAAAAAGAGGAAAGCTACACCATTGAAGGAGACATTCGCTTGAATGTCGATATTGGAAAAGACGACGCGGAATTCGTTAAACAATACATGCTTCGCATGCCCGAATATGGTTTAGGAACGCGGGCCATGTTGAATGATCTCAAATCGAAGATCGTTACCGACATTAACATTTCGTCCGAAAAAATGCTGGATTCCAAATTCGTGAACGAACTCAAACGAACGTTTCGAGAAAAAGCGGACGTGTTGTTAGCGAATGAGCTTCCTCAGTTTCAAAAAGAAATCCGCGATCAGCTCGCAACGGTTATTCTCAATGAAATGGTGGGATTAGGACCTATTGAGTTTCTCCTCGCGGATGGAAACCTGGAAGAAATAGTCGTCAATTCCGCGGTTGAACCCATTTGGGTGTATCACAAAAAACACGGGTGGTTGAAAACCAACATCACCATCAATCCGGAAGCCGAGATTCAAAATTACGCCAGCATTACTGCCCGACGCGTAGGAAAGCAAGTTACTATTTTGAGTCCGCTGTTGGATGCCCACCTGATTACGGGAGATCGTGCTAACTCTACCCTGTTTCCTATTTCCTCGCGCGGAAACACCATAACCATTCGTCGATTTCGCCGCGATCCATGGACGAGTACGGATTTCATCAACGCCGGAACATCGTCCTCCGCCCTCACAGCAGTATTGTGGCTGGCGATGGAATATGAATTGAACATCATGGTGTCCGGGGGAACAGGGTCGGGAAAAACAACGTTGCTGAACGTCATGCTACCCTTCATCCAACCCAATCAACGTGTTCTAACTATAGAAGACACCCGCGAATTAGTTTTGCCCGATTACTTGCACTGGGTCCCCATGACGACGCGCGAACCCAATGCGGAAGGAAAAGGGCAAGTGGGAATGTTGGATTTGTTGGTTAATGCCTTACGAATGCGTCCGGACCGAATCATTGTAGGAGAAGTGCGTCGGCAGAAGGAAGCCGAGGTCATGTTTGAAGCGATGCACACCGGACATAGTGTGTACGCGACCGTGCACGCGAACACGGCGGAAGAAACGATTCAACGTCTAACCAGTCCTCCGATCGAAATCGCACCTTCGTTGTTGGAAGCCGTTCATCTGAATGTCGTGATGTTTCGTAATCGCCGATTGGGGGTGCGTCGTATTCTTCAACTCGCTGAATTTGTTCCCCAAAAGGGAGGAAACGACAAAGCCGCGACCCTCAAACCCAATATTCTCTATCGCTGGCGCGCGGCGACGGATACGATTGAAAAGTACGCGGAATCCATCCGCTTGTTTGATGAACTTGCCCTCCACACGGGTTTCACGGCACAAGAATTAAATGAAAATCTCCACGAAAAAGAAAAAGTGTTGGAATGGATGGTCAAAGAAAAAATACGCGACATTAATGAGGTAGGAAGGATCATGGCGTCCTATTATTCGGATCCTGAAACCATTCTCAAACGCGCAGGCGTTCGGTAAGGGGGTGGAAAAACGCCCATGATTGCCAAATTCAGCATGCCGTTGAATGTGTTGCCCATTCCTCTGTTACGCTGGGTCAGTAAACACTTGTTGGGATTCGGAACCCTTTTTGGAAAAATAATACCCCTCTCGGATATCGACATGAAAAAAGCCGAGATGCCCGTTTCGGCAAAAGAATATGCAACAATGGGTTTGGTCATCATTCTCTTTTATTTCGTCTTCTTCTATTTTATCTTTTTCGTCCTTGCGTTCCGCATATTCAATCAACTCGATTTTTTACTCCCATTCATTGTGAGTGCAATCTTCTCTTTCCTTGTTTTTATTCAGATTGTCGCGTATCCCATTCTTCACATCAACAAAAAAGTCGCGGACTTGGATCGGAATCTCGTGTTTGCGTTGCGCACGATTCTCGTGCAAATCCGTTCGGGTGTGAGTTTGTTTGATTCGATGAAAGTGGTGGCGGAAGGAAACTACGGTGCGGTTTCCAAAGAATTCCGCAAAGCCGTGGATCAAATTTCAACCGGAACGATTC
>CAYHGC010000021.1:0-12251 GCA_964356075.1 uncultured archaeon | reverse complement strand
CAGGAAACGAAAATGGGGTGGATACGACCCCCAGCAATGGAAATGGAGGGGTTATCCCTCTTCCCATCGGACCGGATGGAACGGGAAGCATTACCGTAACATCCCCGGATCAAATGCCACCATTAACGGGCATACTGGCCGCCGTGGCCGTGGTTTTAGTCGTGGTGTTAGGGGCTATTGTGATCGCCGGACGTGGGCAACGAACGCTGGATCAGCCGTTGTCGGATGGAGGATTGCCTCCGCTAGCTGGAGGAGTAGCCAACAGCTCATTATTCCGCGTGGACGAATTAGAGGCGCGATTGTTTTCTGCCAAACAAGGACTGCGACATGCGCAACATCAATATTCGACGGGACAATTATCCAAAGAATCATTTGATGAGGTTTCAATCCATTACACGGAACAGATTCGCTCCACGAGCAAGGAATTGAGAAAAGCGAATGTTACGTTACGCATACACGAACGGAAAGGATCGGCGAAAGTGAACGTGCGCGAAGAAACACTCTCTGCACAAGGAATTGAACCCAAAACAGGAACCAAAAAAGTCTGGCCGACAAAGAAGAAAGTAAGCACGAAAAAATCAATCAAGAAAAAATAAGGTTTGAGAAACGCAGGGGAGTGCTTCCCCCACGTTGCTCGAAAAAAGAATAGGGGTACTCACATCGTGAGTACCCGTTTACCGACCAACCGTATGGATAATCGGTTATCCGAATAATCCGGCCAATCCGGCAGCGGCTTCTTCTTCTGATTTCTTTTCTTCTTCTTTCGGCTTTGCAGCAGCAGCGGCGTGACCGGCTGCAGGAGCAGCGGCTACCGGCGCAGCTGAAACAGCGGCCTTTGCAATCGCATCGTCAATGTTGACGTTCTTGAGACTCGCAACCAGTGCTTTCACGCGGGCCGAATCTGCCGTGATTCCGGCGGCTTCAAGCACCTTCGTGACAGCCTGCTCGTTAATCTCTTTCTTTGCGGAATGCAATAACATTGCGCTATACACGTATTCCATGGTCTGTCACCTCTTGTTGTGAGTATTTGTCTCCCCACCATTTGATGGGAATAACTATGATGTAATCGCCGATGCAACTATTGCGCGGGCGCGTCCTCCTTGACGTGCGATTTGATTTCTGCCGCGGCGCGTTCGGCCTTGGCGAGGATTTCTCCCACCGTGGTTTCGGTGAGAAAGTTTCCATCCAATGCCACCTGCTTGGCTTCGCGGAAGGCTTTGGTCATGATAACCGGAGTAGACTTCTCATTCAAAATAATGGCGTTAACCGCTAAGTTGAACGATTGCTGTTCCGCCTTCACAAAGTTAGCGAACACTTCATCGGTGTCGATGTCCAACACGGCTGCTTGGTAGATTTCAGATCCTTCCACCACCGAGCGGACGTTTAATCGTAATTTAATGGGCTTAATGCCAAACTTACCCATAACCGCAACAACGGGAGCGGTAATCGCCTCTCCTTTGTGGGCGACAATCTTGTCTTCCATGATGGCAATCGTAGCACCCTGGACGCGAACATTTAATCCGGCGCCCTTCAAGTCTGACAAGGCCGGACCGGGAGGTAAACCCGTGTCACCGGCGGGGATGATAATGTCTTCCGGAGCGAGCTGACCAACTTTGGCAGAAACTTTTCCTGAAGACTGTTTGATTAACGCAAATAATTCAAATGGATTGACTTTAGAAAACAACACGCCCGTGCTGCCCTTCATTCCGTCCGTTAATTTGGCATCCACACCCGCATTCTTGAATGCGCGCTGAATGATTTTACGTTTTGAAACGGTAAGAACGGCCTTTCCGTGTAACTTGACTTTCAATTGTCCATGTAGGTTTGCAGGGAATTCCGATAAATCAGCGACTCCGATAACCGGATATTCTTTGGCCAATGTTTCCAAGCGCGTGACTTCCGCGTGCTTCCATTTCTTGGTGTGCTTTGTCATGAGGATGCACCTGCCATCTGTCCGCCAACTTTCACGGGCGCGGACATGGTCATTTTGACTAAAACGGACTTGACATTCACTTGCTTGTTTCCAATCGCGGGCAAAACCGCGTTATAGACGGCGAGTGCATTCTCAGCAATTTCATCGTCGTTCATGGTTTCTTTACCAATAGAAATGTGAACAAGGGGCATGTATTTTCCTTTCTTGTTGGAAACTTTTACCACGGACTTCAAGCGAGCAACCTGTGCTTGGACTTGTTTCGTGTCGATATTAACCGGTCGAGGCATGCGGTTTTTGGGAGCAAGGGTTTGTCCCAAATATTTTCCAACCGTTAACATGACGGGTCCTTCCGCGAGGAATCCAACGTATGAGCTGACCAATTCCGCGATCTGTTTTTTATTCAAGGATTTGATTTCGTCTTCCATCATGACGTGATCCACGATGTCTTTAGTTTGGTTGGCGAATTCTTTATCACGGGCAAATAACAAAACTTTTCCTTCTCCTTTACCCACAGGGGAGGGCAATGCAACATCCACATCAACTTGGTTTTCCATTTTTTTGAAGTCGATGTTTCGAAAATTAATCGTCATGTCAATGGTTTGTTTGAACTTTCGCGGTTCGGCAGACTTGCGCAACTCGGTTAAGGCGTTTAGCACGTGACTTTTTTCCATTGAAAAACCTCCCACTCTCAAGTGGTGAAGCGGCTTTCCATTCTGAAAATAGAATGAGAAAGTACTGATGATTCGATGAAGAAGGGTTATAAATCAACCCCTAAATTGGAGTCTAGTCTATCTCTCGCTTAGAGGTAAAAACGCACATTCTTGGACAGATTACTCTTGATTTATCGATTGAAACGAATCGATTTTATCCCATTTTGAGCGAGTTGGCAATGGACATCGCAAAGGGCTTGATGGAACCGTTGTACATCTTTTTGAAAACGGACAGTACCTTGGCGGGATTTCGCATGACATCCGCCCCCATATTGGTCCGGAAAAAGAGCCAGGGGTGGGTAGCAATCGTCCATGCAATGTCGCGCTGGGTTTTGTTGTACCAATACACCACGTCTTCCGGACTAAACTCGGGCGTGCGAATAATGGGTTTGATCCGCGCACTCATCACCTGCGACCAGTCCACGTTCTCAATCAAATATCCTTTTTCGACACACTCGTTATAGAGCGCGGTATTTGGGAGGGGAACCGCAATCGAATACAAGGGATTCGCGCCCATCTTGAGACAGGTTAATGCAAAATCGTGCGTTTTACGAAACGTTTCCTTGGTTTCGCCCGGAATACCGAAAATGAAAAAACAATCCACCAATAATTCCGCATCCAAGCAGGCTTGAATACCCTGCAACGCTTTCTTCAGATCCAAATCTTTACGAATAATTTTATCGAGCGTGTGCTGATCTCCGTTTTCAATCGCAATCCGCACGCGCTTGCATCCTGCGGCCTTCATTTTTTTAGCTAACTGCAACGTGACGCGGTCTCCGCGAATCCCATTTGGGGTTTCCCAGGTAAACTTCAATCCACGTGAAACGATTTCATCACAAATGTGTTCAAATCGTGTCATGTTGATCGTCATGTTATCGTCTTCAAACAAAATGTGCTGAACGCCGTGCTTCGTGATCAAGAGTTCAATTTCATCCACTACATTCTTAGGCGAACGAAAGCGCCACTGGCGACCCCACACTTGGTAAATGGAACAAAAATTGCAAAAATGAGGACAGCCGCGACTGGTAATAATGGAAACCGTCTTGTCGGTCATCTTGCCTCGAATTACCGCGCCATCTTGATTCGCCTTGAAATAATTTTCCAACCCCATCTCCCCATATGCGGGGAAAGGAATCTCATCTAGTTGCGTAAATTTTTTCGCTTCGCCGGTCGAAACGATTTCACCATTTTTGGAATACAACAACCCGGGGATTTGCGTGGGATTGTCTCCCGATAAAAAGGAATCAAATGTTTTTTCAGCTTCGCCAATGAAAACAAAATTAATGTTCAGATCCTGAACCGCTTTATTGGGTTCGGCTGACGCGTAGGCACCACCCAACAGTGTAATCGTTTTGGCATTATTTTTCTTGACAATCTCCGCGATGCGGTGCGCCATGTTGGATTGACTCGAAAACGATCCACTGATCGCCACTAAATCCGGAGAAAAATCATGAACGATGGTTTCAATCTCATTCCACGTGAGGCCGCGAATGACTTTATCGTCTTCCTCGCGCGTGTTCTTCCACCCCAAGAGGAGGGAGTCCACGACCTTGACTTCGCACCCTCTTTTTTGAGCGATCGCGGCAAGATAACCTATTCCTAAAGGGAATGAAATCTGGTTGGCGAAAAGAGTGTTATCCTTGGACGACTGCCACGGAGTCGTGATGAAAAGAACCCGTTTGAATGCGGCTTTGGTTGACGACAATCCTTCGGATGGAGGGGCCATGGGAAGTTCTGTCACCGTTTGAGTGGATTCAGGCATACTATACATCCCTCGTCCGCTGACTTAAAAAGTCCCTATCCTGGCGACGATCGTTGAAATTAGTGTAAGGACTCATAGACCTTTCCCACCGCGTTTCCAACATCCTCCCACGATTCGGGAATTCGTTTGCTGAGAAAGGAGGAAGGAGAAGTCAATACGCGGGACAGAATGTCCGCGACTTCGACGGGATCATCCATGTGTTCGACTCCCATTGCATCGCCGCGTGCTACATATTCGTGCATGACTCCTTGGTTGCTCACAATGAGGGGAATGCGCGCCGCTAACCCCTCTCCCAAAACAAGGGGATTTCCTTCATAGTCGCTCAGCAACACCAAGAGGGAGGACTCTTTCAACAACTGGATCACGCGACTTCGTTCACTGGTGGGAATCGTTCCATGGAATGTTACATTTTTTTCGAGATTCAATTCATTCACGCGCTGCTTGAGCACGTTTTCAAGCGGACCGCTTCCCACTAACTGAAGCGTTGCATCGGGATGTTTTTTTTTGAGAATGGGAAGCGCATTGATCACGCGCATGTGGCCCTTGTTGGGAACCATTCGCCCGATTAGAAGAATTTGATTGCGTTTCTTTTTCACTTTTACTTTCTCAAACGCCTCCATATCCACTCCATTTGGAATGATAATAAACTTTTCAGTTGGAACATTCACCATGTGCGAGAAAATAGTTCGCTCGTTTTGGGACACGCAAATAATTGTATCAAAACGATTAGCTAAGAGGCGAAACAACCATTCGTAGGGTTTGCGCAACACTTTTGTTAGAAAAGAAGAAGGAGGAGAACTGTTGAGCGTAATCACGAGTTTCTGATGCGGTTTTTTAGCCAGGAGAGCAGCGATCGTAGTGAGATTGTTGAATCCATTCGCGTGAATAATATCCGCGTTCGAATGACGCAACGCATGGTAAAGAGGGAGAGAGAAATAGAAGGCATTTCCGGGAAACCATCCGGGGAAGGATTTCCAGATAACCTTTCCTGATTTGGTTTCGGAGAAATGAGAACCTATTCCCCATATTTCGGTTGGATATCCTTTCATGGAAAAAAAAGAAGAAAGATGAAGGACATATTGTTCAATTCCCGCAGACCCCCTTGCAGGCGTCCGAGGTGCTACGAAAATTATATGAGGTGATTTTGTTCCCTTCATATGTTCTATGGCTTAAGTGTTTTTTTAAGCTAAGATATCGTACAAGAGTCGAAGCCGCTGATAAACACACCCATTCTTGGACACTTCTCACTCGAACCCAAAAATGAAAAAGAAAAAAGGGCGCGCAATTATTCTTTCAGCTGCGCGTCGTATTTACCATCTTTGAAATCCATCTGCGCTTGTTTCGCGTGTTTTCCATCGATGGAAACGCCCATGGAGTTGCACTGTCCGATAATTTCGCGGCAGGCGCTGCGCATGGTGTATGCGTTTAATTTTCCCATTTTCATGGAGGCAATTTTCTTGACTTGTTCAAAGGTCAAGTTTCCGGCGACTTCCGTTTTTGGATTGCCGGCCCCTTTGGCGGCTTTGGCTTCTTTGGTAATCAACCCACTCGTGGGGGGAGATCCTACCGTAATCGTGTAATTCTTGGATTTGTCCACGTCCACAATTACAGGAACTTTCATTCCAGCAAAGTGCTTGGTGGCTTCGTTAATCTCTTGGACGATTTTTCCCACGTTCAATCCTAAGGGAGCTAATGCGGGTCCCAATGGAGGCGCGGGTGTGGCTTTTCCACCTTCGACCATAATCTTGATTTCGGGCATAGTGTTTGTTTCCTAGAAGCGCTGGTAACAGCTAATAGGAAAACGGCTTGAAAAGGGTTAAAAAGCCACTATTGAGACCCCTCCTATACGATGATTCGCTTTGTATTCTTCGATGTGGGAGGCGTGCTTGGAACGGCCGGACCCGAAATCAAAACGCAATTTGTGCGGGAGATTGGGATTTCCCTCGATGACTATTACGCATTCCAGGAACGCTTCATCAACCGTGTTGACACTGGAAAAATGACCCGCGATGTATTTTTTCAAATGTTAAATGAGGCGTTTCACTTAGGAAGAGGGGATTTAGAGACGGTTTGGGGTACTATTTTTGAGCGCACATACCGCGAATTCCCCCAAACTCGAGAATGGGCGATGAAACTGAAAACGAAATACGGGGTTGGCATTCTATCTAACGTTTCCCCACTCACACTTGTTTTACACCAGGAAAAAAAAGCGTATACTGGATTTGAACCCTGGGTTTTTCTCTCATGCGAAATGGGTTTTGGAAAACCTGATCCGCGTGTGTTCAACTATATCAATCAAAAAACCAAAACCAAATCCAATGAGTGTGTGCTCATCGATGATCGCGAAGAACACGTGATAGGCGCACGGAATAGTGGATGGCGCGCCATCCACCATATTACTCTTGAACAAACTCAAAAAGAATTTGAAAAAATCGTACACGAAAAATAATCATTCAAGCGATTGGGCTTTTTCAGTCAACCAAAAATAAGCAAAAAAGAACGGATATGCCAAATCACGTACGAGCATGTACAACCACACCTTGAGTTTCTCTTCAAACGAACCGGTGCGCTTACCAAACGAGACTACCCATCGGAAGGCCATCAGAACTAAGAGGCCTAAAATGAGTGCGAGCGGCATTCCATGAACTGCGGTCCAAATGGACGCTGCGATTACCGCCCACGAGAAAAGGGATTGTAGCCAACCCCCACGTCCCGGGAAACCGTATTTCTTGGAATAGGTTTTGGGAAACTTTTTCGCTAACCGAATTTCCCCGCGGGTCATGCCGAGTTCGTTGAGAATACTTTTAGGCGTTGTAAATCGAGTGGGATGGAATACTTTCACATTGGAGTCGAAAATGATTTTTCCCTGCTGCGCCGCGCGGTAGGCAATATCTGTGTCTTCGCGAAAGAAATGATAGGCTTCATCAAATCCCCCAATTTTTTGGAGAACTGATTTTTTGAATGCGAGATTGCACGTAGGGTATTCTCCCCCTTTCGTGTTTTTGGTGGCGTGGGAAAGAATGGGTGTATTGTCTCCGTCAGTATATCCTTCGACTCCAATCACGTCCGGGTTTTTCTCGAACGATTCGATCAATTTCTCCAACCAATCGCTCTGCGGAAGGACATCATCGTCCGTAAATGCGACAATGTCTCCTTTCGCTAAACGAATGCCTTCATTGCGTTTGGCGTCCGGCCAACGCGTGTGGATTTCCTTGTATGTAAACGCGTGTTTTGCTAGTTTGGCGTTTTCATCCGCAACCGCTTGCAACGAGGTGCCGGTGAAACCGATTACGATCACTTCATACTTTTTCAAGGAAAGCGTTTGTTCGCGCAGCGCGTTGAGGGTTTCGCGCAATGAATCCGGACGATTGTGTCCGGGGATAACCACGCTGACTACAAATTTGGATTCGCGTTTTTTGGTTGGCATTGAAACGCCACCGAGAATAATTATTCCTTAATCACGCGGATGTGTTCCGCTTTGGTTGTTACCGGAATCTTGACCGTGGCTTCTAACAATTCCACCGTGACCTCTTCCTTCGTGTCATTCACGCGAATCACGCGGGCTTTTTCTCCTTTGAAGGGGCCTGAAATCAGTTCGACTTTCTGGTCGGGCTTGATGGATTCCATCAAGGGTTTGTGCGCGAGAATGGATCCTAACTCTTCGATCTTCACCACACCCGCAACTACGCCGCGGGATTTGATTAATGAAATGCCCGCGATTCCGCGTTGGACGGTGTTCTCATTATCCGCTTCAATCAGAATGTATCCTTTCAATCCGGGCATGACGGCCATGGAGTATAATTCGAGACTCTCACGCTTCGCTTTCGCGGCTAAAATGTCGACGACCATGGATTCTTGTCCCACTGTGGTTCGAACGGTATAGATCATTTTAGTACACCTGAATAACTATGAGGGTCGGGAAAGTCTTTTTAAAGGTCCCATTTTGAAGGAGGAAACCCTAGACCATGGCAGACTTAATCAAGACTGTGCCGAGTTCGACGACGTATCCCAGCACGCCCAATATGACTAATCCTAACGCCGTGACACGGATCATGTTAATGTACGTCGGGGTATCGGGTTTCTTGGACACGATCAAAATACGCTGCGTGTCGGTAACGAAACTATTGAACCATTCTACGGGTTTGAATTCCATACGAGTAAAAGGGATGAAATGAATTTAAATGTCCTACCTTTGGGGTTGGATTCTACTTGATTTCTGCTCGGCGGTCGACATATTGCCCGTTGATTTGTTCTGGTTCGATGCGTTTGTAGGCCTTTACAATAGTGGCCCGATATACTCGCTTTGGCGCGGTTTCGGAAACATCGTTTAGTTTGGCGCGCCACTTGTCATCTGTAATTTTTTTGTCCAACACCCCTAGGGCATGCTGTATTTCAATTTCAGTATTCAATTCTTTGGCCATCGCCTCAAAATAAACGGCACCTTTTTCAGCTGACTGGGAATTGAAAATGGTGATCGCTACTTTTGGATTTTCCCGAATGAAACACGAGTGACGTGCTTCTCTGTTTGAAAACCAAAATAGATTGTACTGCTCATCGTGCGCAAAAAATACAGGCGAAATCCATGGTGTTCCATCTTTTGAGGAGGTTGCCAGTACCATATGAATGTTGTTGGCTACTACTTTTTGCGCTTCAGCATCTTCAATCATTCTTAAAACCTTTGGAAGAAAGATTCCTTATCGAAACGAGGGAATCATTCCGTAAACTCAATGTCCAAATCCAGTCGCTGGTTTTCCTGCTGTTGTGGCGCATCCAAGAACGGAATCTTTCCACCGGCCACCACGACCATCGCTTGAATATGTGAGCGAGGCATTCCTTCATCGATCATCGCACCCCAAATAATGTGGGCGTTGGCATCGATGCGGGATGAAACGACTTCCACAATCATTTCGGCTTCGCGCAATGTCATGTCGGTTCCACCGATCACATTGATGAGTGCGCGGTTCGCACCGGAAATATCTACATCTAACAACGGCGATGTTAATGCATTCTCCACTGCTTCCAATGCGCGCGCATCCGATGCTTTGTCGGCTTTGCTTTCTCCGAGACCAATCAATGCTGCTCCGCCGCGAGATAAAATCGTGCGCAAGTCTGCAAAGTCCAAATTAATCAATCCCGGTTTCGTGACCATTTCCGTAATTCCTTTCACGGCGTTTACTAACACATCATCCGCGACTTTGAATGCCGCATTTACCGGCAAGTCGGGAGCTATTTCCAAAATTTTATCATTGGGAATAATGATGACTGTGTCCGCTTCTTTGCGCAAACGATTCAATCCTTCCAATGCGTTCTCAATGCGCGTGCGTCCTTCCACGGTGAATGGAAGCGTAACCACTCCAACGGTTAATGCGCCCATGGATTTGGCAATATTCGCAATCACCGGTGCGGCACCCGTTCCGGTTCCTCCACCCATTCCGCAGGTGATGAAGACTAAATCCGAATCTTTCAATAATTCTTTAATTTCCGCTTCGCTTTCGCGTGCCGCCGCTTCTCCTACTGCCGGGTCGGATCCGGCTCCCAATCCGCGGGTGAGTTGTTTACCAATCAAAATCTTTCGGTGCGCGTTGATGTGCAACAGTGCTTGGGCGTCGGTGTTCACCGCATACGTTTCTCCGCCTTCCATTCCTACATCCGATAAGCGTTGAACCGTATTCGTTCCGCCTCCCCCGACTCCAATCACACAAATTTTAGCATGGGTTTCCTCAATAATCGCCCGAAGGGCTTCTTCGTCTTTCAATTGCTGTTCCGTTTTCTGAGAAGGGTTCGCTGTCGATCCCTGCTGAGGATGAGACATAACTGATCCGGAGGGGGTGTACCCGTATTCGCCCGTGTTCGTGGGCTGTACTCGGTTATCGCGACCAAAAAATGCACTCATCTCATATTCCCCCTCAAAAATGGCCATTATCTTTTCGTCTTAACCTGGCCTTGTTGTTAATACGGTTTTGAGACTATTAAACGTTTGGGGGGAAAAACGAGGAAAGGACTCCTTGTTACGCAATTAGATAGACTCCAATGGAAATGGAAAGGATGGCCACCAGTTTGAGGGCCCACATCCAGGGGGTATTTTCTTCTTTGAGAATATGCGGGAAATGAATTCCCAAAATGACGATCATAGCAAGAAGGAAGAAGGGCTGCGTGGCAAATGCACCCGTTACGAGTGCAGCCGATCCAGTGCTTTGGGCCGCGATAATCAAGAGAACCGCCGCCATCGTGAGGACTTCACTGGTTAACGCCACCGGCAAAAAAAGAGGCGTTTTGGAAATGGTTCTGCGCAACTCCTTGAAATGGGTAATAAAAAAAGGCAATACTGCGAGAACCACTCCTATTTTTTGATACGCAAAATAACTCCAAAAATCGGCAAAATTCAGCACGTAGTCCGTGATAATAAAACTGATTGATGCCACGACAATGATTCCCAGAACTGGATATAATCCTTTTCGAAATACGAATTTTTTGAAATCATGAAATGAAATCAATACTCCGCCGAAGGAGAGCAGGACGACTCCGATCATATCGTTGAGTGAAAATGTCTCACCAATAAAAATAATGGAAAGAACCAATACCGCAATAGGAGTCAGTTCGGCTAATGGTACCACGCGCGTGGCATCTTCTGACTTCATGGCGGTGAAATACAACCAAACAATCACGACGTAGAGGCCTCCTGTAAAAATGGCCAGAATTAATTGCGGGATGGGCAATGGTTGTAATCCATTGAGCAAAACAATCCCCACAATGGGGATAATCGCAATAATTCCAAGCGATGTGGGGAGTAACGGATTTTTCACCAACTTTTCCATAGTTAGTTTATCCAGGACATTTACTACGGCATTCAGGAAAGCAGCCGCGATTGCAAAAATTAACCATTCGTTCATTCTGATTAATCGTCCAAATGAGGGCATTTAATGGTATGGATTATTAATCCTCCAATCGTGACATGAGCATGAACAAAATCGCCGTGGGATTCACGGTTCTGATCATCGTGGTTTCACTCGGGATCATTTACGCGGTTTCCCAATGGGAACTGCCGAAGCCCATTACTTCTCCCACGTCCAATGAACCTACGTGGGTGTTGTTGCAACCCCAAAAGTGTACCGAAATCCCCTGGAGAAAAGCATGGGCGGAACAAAATGGAAAACCCTATACCGAGTTTCCCGTTGCCAGCGAACTGACGATCATGAAATCCTATTATCAGCAAAAAGGCATTACGATCTTTGACATTGATCTCACCTATCAAGGGGGAAATGCCACCTGTTTATCATGCGGCTGCCCGGAACCCTTTGTGTTTGCGGTCCAAACCACCCAATCGGATGCCGCGCGACTGGCCGTTTCGGGATTTACGATTTTAGACAATTCCAATCCGGAGTATTTCACTGGAAAATATTACCGCCAATCCTCGGCCGTATCCTACGTTCCATCCTCGGATTGTGACAAACTCTTTTCTACGCAAACTGCACTGGATGAATTATTAGGAAGCAAAAAAGATTCGTGTTACATTCAAGCGGCGATTAGTGAGAAGAACGTGGACGTGTGTGCGAATGTGTATTCCACGAAAGCCCAGCACACGTGTGTGACGGAAGTGGCGGTCGCGATGAAGGATGTTTCTCTCTGTCAAAAAGCATCCAATGCGAGCGGAAAAGATGGGTGCATTGCCAGCGTCGCGGGAATATTACAGAAGCCTGAATACTGCGTGCAAATTACTGATTCCACCGCGAAATACTTTTGCGAAGTGGGCGCGAAGCCGCAATAAGGGATTAATTTCCTGAATAGAATTCGTCAAATAATTCCACAAAGTCTTCTGGCTCCAACAAAAAGACTTTTTCGTCCAACA
>CAYHGC010000020.1:0-12655 GCA_964356075.1 uncultured archaeon | reverse complement strand
ACGACGCTCTTCCGATCTTAACATCAGGGATTATTCATCCGTGGAAAAAGTGATTCAACAGTATTACTTCGACCCCATGGCCGTATTAGAGCAGGTCAACAAAGATTTGTGATGAATCTAACCACCGGTTTTTTAACAGGAAAAAGACTTACTGGAAAGCATGAAGCCCCTTGGAATCGTTTTGGCATTATTAATCATCACCACCCTCGCCCACGCGGACGCATTTGTAGTCGACCCCATCGTGGAGCATGCTAAACCAAACACCGTGATTGACATCGGAGGCGTTTCTCCCGGAGAAAAAATTGAATTGATTCTCTCCACCGACGCAGGATATGGAAAAAATGCGGAATGGGAATCCGCTATACTCGGAACGGTTTCTCCGTCTGGCGGCGTTCGCACGCAGTCGGCTGAGAGCGGGGATGACTCACTGATTACATCCATCCAAACCACATCGATTACCCCGGTGGGAACGTACACGATTCCCCTCACTCTTTCAGGGAATCCCGACCTCTTGCAAAATGAAACCTACACCATTCAATTCCATGTCGCGCGGGGATTAATCAAAGGAAGTTTGTCCACCGAAAATGTGAATGGAAAAGTCAATGAACCCTCCACTTTTTCGGTGTTATTGGTAAACGATTCCTCCACCCTCGTTTCATTGAACGTGGTGCCCGCCCTCCCCTCCGTTTGGAGCAAGCCCCAACGAGTGCAACTGAAACCCCATTCATTTGTAACGGTTCCCGTGATTGTCACTCCCCGCTTTGCCGGACCCAAAACATTTGACATCACATTGGTACGAAACGAAAATGGGTTGGTCATCGACACGCTCAACGCGACACTCGTGGCTAACCCCACGATCAAGGATCGTTATTCCGCAGGACTGTATGGGTTTCCGTTCTTCACCATTTCACTCGTGGCCAACTACGTTGCCAACGCATTCTTCTCGTTCGTTTTATAACGAAAAGAAGTCCCTTCAGACACGCTCTTTTTAGCTTTGCCGGGGGGATTCCTTTCTACGCATGACCCCTCCTATTCTACAAACGCAAGAGGTTTCTCCCCTGCACCGGCTAGCCAAGCGCCTCCATGATGAAATTGTCGCAGGAAAAATCACCACCATTACCCAGCTCAACACCCGCAAACGGGAACTCGCGGATGGACTGAATCTCAAGCATTTGCCCACGAATCCGGATTTGATTCCTCTCATGCCAGAAAAACTTACGGCGAAAGAACGAGAATTGTTTTCCATCAAACCGGTACGAAACATCTCCGGAGTTGCCGTGTTAGCCGCGATGGTGAAACCTCACATTTGCCCCCATGGAACGTGTACGTATTGCCCCAAAGGATTACACCACCCAGCACCCCCTGCCTACACGGGAGACGAGCCCGCCGCGCAGCGCGGATACCGAAACGATTTCGACGCCTACAAACAAGTCACGTCGCGCATCAAACAATTGCAAGCGACGGGACAATCAACGGATAAATGCGAACTCATCATCATGGGCGGCACCTTTTTGTCGATGCCGAAAGAGTACCAATACCAATTCATGCAGGGATGTTTGGATGGCATCTCGGGAGAAACCCACGAAAATTTAGAACAATCCGTTCACGCATGCGAAACCAGTGAGAACCGTGTCATTGGAATAACGATGGAAACCCGTCCGGATGTGGCGAAAATTTCGGATATTCAACGCATGCTCACGTGGGGAACGACACGCGTAGAAATGGGAGTGCAATCGGTCCACGACGATGTATTGCAAACACTCAATCGCCAACACACGATTCAAACCACCATCGATTCCACGCAACGATTGAAAGATTCCTGTTTGAAGGTGGGTTATCACATGATGAGCAAGCTCCCGGGCTCTACCCTTGAACGCGATTTAGAATCGCATCTTGAAATATTCACGAATCCGAACTTTCGCCCCGACATGGTGAAGTTCTACCCCCTCGCCGTGGTGGAAAATACGGCCCTTTACCCCAAAATGCTTGCGGGAGAATACACTCCCATCACGCAGGAAGAAGCGATTGAGTTTTATGCCACGGTAAAAACACACGTCCCTGAATGGGTGCGCATTATGCGAATACAGCGCGACATTCCTGCGCAAAACATTTCAGCCGGAGTCAAAAAAACCAACTTACGTCAAATGGTCGAGCAGCGCATGAAAGAAAATGGAACGGTTTGTCGCTGTATTCGTTGTCGCGAAGTAGGATTCAAGCGCATTAAGGAAGGAAAAGTCCCCGAGAAGATTGAAATGGTCCGCCGAGAGTATGATGCTTCGCAAGGAATAGAAATCTTTTTGTCTGCAGAGGATGTGGAGCAGGATATTTTAGTTGGATTTACGCGTTTACGCATTCCCCACGAAGCCACTCTTCCTGAGTTAGCCGTTTCGGCCTACATTCGCGAGCTGCACGTGTATGGACAATCCATCCCCATTGGGGGACAGATTAGTGCGAGAGGTCAACACAAGGGGTGGGGAAAACAATTGATGGCCGAAGCCGAACAGATTGCCAAGAACGAATTTGGATTGGATTCAATGAACGTTATTGCCGGCATAGGTGTGCGCGAGTACTACAAAAAAATCGGCTACGAACAAAACGGATCGTTTGTTTTCAAAAAACTATAACGTGTGTTCGGCGTTTCCGTTGACGCACCTTTATTTAGCCCAACTCAATTTCGACATAGTATGATTGAATTATTTTTGGGCGGACTTATACTCCTGTTGATTATTCTCTGTTATTTTTTGTATCAACGGGTGGTGGAGTTGAGCACGTATGCGAATGATTTATCATTTTCGAAAGCATCTCAGTCGGTGAAATACGGGAAGATGTCGGAAAACTGGATCCCTCTTTCGGAACGATTTCCCTACGAAAAGGAACGGTTTCGCTTTCTCGGAAACCCCATCGACGGTATCGCTTTTTTAGATGACAAAATCGTTTTCTGTGAATTCAAAGCGAACACTTCGCGGTTGAACGCTAACCAAGAAAAAATAAAAGAACTCGTGCAAAACAAAAAAGTGGAATGGATGGAAATGAAAGTGAAAGAATAATCCTATCTTCTTCCGCGGCGAGGCGGTATTTTGTTAGATCCTTTTTTTCTCGCTCGTGATTTCGCAACAAGTTGTGCATCTGCACGTTTTTTAAATTCTCGAAGATTTCTTAGCAAACGATTCGTGTCTCGCATCATCTTTGCACGGCTTTTTCTAAGCAAAAAACTTCTCCATTTTGTTAATACCTTGCTCAACTCCAGTTGCATCACCTTATATTTCCCTTTAGGTTCCCCTTTGACTCGATCTAAAATCCTTTTGAGGGCGTCTGCGCGGCGTTCCGACCATATCTCAAATGCCTTACCGCGTTGAGAAAGTGTGAGTTTAGTATTATCAGCGATCCCTCGAAGTTTAGTAATGTCCATAGCGTAATACGGATCGCTTCGAGGGTAATCCACCATAACCAGACAATCAGGCCCTGGTATTTATTCCTTCCTACTCAAATCGATACCGCAATAGTGAAACAATTCCCCCCAACCCATCCAATTGTTTTCCCGGTTCTTGCTGGGAGTCTAAAACAAACGAAGAAATTCCCATCTGTTTGCATAGCTCAAGTAATTCCGATGCTTTTTCCCGGTTCTCGCTCAAATAATCCGTTGACACTGCTGCAATATGCGCGGCTCCGGCTGAAACACTTCGTTGCACCTGCGAAAAACCATAGGTGGCGAGTCCGTCGTCTTTTCCTAAATGTTTTAACACCTCGTTCATGATCTCGGATTCTTTCGCTAACTGCGAATCCCCCAATGCTTTGGCAATGGCATCGTGGGCCAGGGCTTCTCTCAACCCCTTTACTCCCACTTCACTCGTTGGAACGGAGAGAAATTGTTTAGGAGACGATTTAGGATTGCGTTCTTTTAAATAATTCACAAACGTATCCCGCGTAAATCCGGGACCGGCGATAATGATCGTATTCAGCGGAGATGCTAACACCACTTCCGCCAGCTTGGAAAAATAAACCGTTTCTTTATCATCGGATTTGAATTGCTTCCCCGATTTGAATGCGTTCACTTTTCCCATTTCTTTCATTCCTGCTCCAGAGATTTGGATGAATAACGCTTCCTCATCGTCCAACACCACAGCAAAATAAAGGGGTTTGTGACTCGCCTTCTCATACTCCCGCAAGCGATCGATTTCGTTCCCATACCATTTTTGCTTTTTCACTGTAATAGGATTGAATGGAACAAAAACGAGGGAATGCTGCGCGTGCATTTCCACAAACTCTTCCGGGGAACCGGATTCGATGAGTCCGGAGACGCGCAACGCGGGTCCGTTTGAGTCAAACTCTACTTTCTGCACGCGCAATGTCAAATGCATTTTCAAACGGAACGCTTTCTGCCCCACTTCTTTGGGTTTGATGCTCCGATCAGTTTCTCCCGAAACCAAATCCCCGGGTTGGATAAATGCTTCCAGCTGCTGCAAATCCTCAGACGATTGTCCTTCCACGCGAAACGTGTTTTCAGCCGGTTTGACAAACAAAATACGCATACTACGCACCTGCGGCGTGCAGATTTATAACGAATTCCACCTCATAATCCCGTATGAAAGGGTTGTCCAAAATAGGGTTATTTTGCACCGGACTCGGCATCCTGGTAGTGGGAGGGGTCTTCGTCCACTACAATGGAATCAACGATCCAGCCTCTGCTCTCGCTGCGATGCTCAACAGTCTCATCTGGGGTGGTCTCGCGTGGTTCGGTCTCTTTGTTATTCTCATGGCGATCCTCTTCCTGAACGCTTAAGAGATACGTGGAGAAACGAATCATGAGCCTCAAACGAATCGCGGTTATCCAACACGACCAATGCTTTCCCGACAAATGTGGGTGGTTGTGTCAGAAGAAATGTCCAGTTAATCGAAGCGGACAAGATTGTATTACACAAGACACGACCAAATTCAAAGCCGTCATTTCGGAAGAATTATGCACGGGCTGCGGAATCTGTCCCCGCATTTGTCCATTTGGGGCGATTACGATTGTTAATTTAGATGTGGACTTTGGCGAGCCCATCCACGAATATGGGATGAACAAATTTCGTCTCCATCGGTTGCCCACCTCTCAGAATGGAAAGGTTACGGGAATCGTCGGACGAAACGGAACCGGAAAAACAACCGCGATTGGAATATTATCCGGACAAATCATTCCCAACTTAGGAAAACTGGATGTACTCCCTTCGTATGAAAATGTCCTTGCACTATTTCGTGGAAAAGAAATGGGACACGTTTTTTCTGCGATTGCGCAAAAAAAATACTCGGTTTCGATAAAACCGCAGCAAGTGGAACGGATTTCTTCGTTGACGAATGGAACGATTCAGGAAATATTGAACAAAATTAATTCGAAACGCGCCCCTTCCGTCATTCGCGAGCTTGGTTTAGAAAAAATCGCCAACCGCGAACTCAAAAACTTGTCCGGAGGCGAACTCCAAAAAGTCGCGCTCGCCGCTACGGCATTGAAAGACGCGCACACGTATTTCATCGATGAACCCTCTTCGTACTTAGACATCCGCGAACGATTACGCGCTGCGGGATTCATTCGAGGAATGGTCACGGATGAGAAAAACGTGTTGGTGGTGGAACACGATTTGGTTCTACTGGACTATTTATCCGACACTATTCATTTGATGTTTGGGATTCCCTCCGTTTTCGGTGTTGTATCTTCTCCGCACCCCACGCGGGAGGGAATTAATCAATACTTGGAAGGATACGCGCGCGAGGAAAACTATCGCTTTCGTGATCACCCCATTACGTTCATGGAGAAGTCCGCGCGGGACATCAAAAAACAAACGAGTTTGCTGAGCTGGCCGGCGTTTACAGTGAACCAAGGAGAGTTTACCTTGCACGCGGAAGCCGGTTCGCTCTCAACCAATCAAAGTATTGGAATCCTCGGACCGAATGGAATTGGAAAAACCACGCTCGTGAAAACCCTTGCAGGATTGCTGACGCCGGTCGAAGGACCATTGCCTTTTCGCATTCCAGTCGCGTACAAACCCCAATATGTGGAGGCCATTCCTCACACGACGGTGGAGGAATTTTTACATGGAAAATTATCTTCGGAGGCACGCGAGTCTAAACATCTGTTGATTGAACCTCTGCATTTGCCTTCGCTCTATGAGAAACAACTGGACACGTTGTCGGGCGGAGAACTCCAACGCGTCGCGGTGGCGGCCGCGCTTGGAACGGATGCGCCGCTGATTTTGTTAGATGAACCCTCGGCGATGTTGGATGTCGAACAACGCTTGCAAGTCGCGAAAACGATTCATTCGGTGGTGGACAAGCTGAACAAGACCGTATTAGTGGTGGATCACGATTTGATGTTCATGGACTTTGTTTCGGACCGACTGCTTTTGTTTGAAGGCGACCCCGGCGTGTCTGGAACGGTTCGCGGACCGTTACCGATGGAAGAAGGGATGAATGGTCTCTTGTCGCAACTTGATATTACCCTTCGTCGCGACCAGAATACCAAACGCCCGCGCATCAACAAACCCGGCTCGGTGAAGGATATGGAACAGAAGCGCGCGAACGAATACTATTACACAAAAACGTAAGTGAATTTGAAATTACTTCTTGATGGTCAATCCGCCCAAGCCCGGATGCTTTCGTTTCGCATACTCGGTTCCGCGGACTAATTCAAAGCGGTTCATGTACAAGATTGTTTTCAAGATTTCGATGAAGGGAATGACCACTACAAACATCAACAATACGGAAATGTACCGTCCCGCATACACGACGGAATCAATCAGCGCTTCAACTAATGGAAGCACGCCCACTAAAACCGTGGCTAATACGACAACAAGTAAAAAATCCATGGGGTGTCGGCGAATCACATACCAATTGTTTTGCACCGCTTCCCAAATGGGTTTTTCATCAATCACTAGCGATTGAGGAACAAAAACGAGCGACAACGAAAGGAGCAGCAAGACCAAATTGATCCACGCCACTGAAATGCCTAATGCGTTTCCAATGAGGACGAGACCAATGAACACCGCGCTCAGCAAAACAAAGTACACAAACATCGTGAAGAAAAACTTCTGCACCATTTCGCGCAAGTAATACCGCACCTTAATGTGTGACAAATCATTCCGCACCGCGAGCAACAAGAGAGTAAGTAGAATAGAATACATGGCGATGAATACCATTCCCGCCAGACCTTCCGCGAGAGCCACTTCCCATGCTAATGGGGAAAAGGAATAGTCGAAAAACACCGTGCCATTAAACAAGGCCATATTTCCGAAGCGCAAAAAGAAGAAGACAAAAACAAGGAGAATAGCAAAGGAGAGGGATAACTTGAGGTTGTGCTGATACTGCTGCCGCACCTGCTCCACTAATGAAAAATCTCCGCGAACCATATTCAATCCAACCAAATCAACGCGTGCAGGAATTAAAAGCATGCAGGGGAAACCCAACCCTGCGAGGACTGAAACATAATAGAAACGAAAGCGGTTTGTTTACGCCGCATGATGGGGCAATCGCTCATTCCAGTAGCGGTGAATCAGAATGTAGGAGACCCAACCCCAGAGGCCCGCAAGCACAAACAAAAAGAATGGAGACGCGAGCAAGAGGGTGACAAAGTTCGACAAGGCATATCCCCACGTGAAACCAAACGAAGCGGTTGCAGGAGAAGGATCGCCGTTCGCGAGGGCCACTAAATACGCGTTATTCCAATAGTATCCAATCAACGCGACGAAAAAAGAAAGGTATGATCCCACCAAAAAAACTAACGCAAAGGGAATCGACAAGACTTGCTCATCTTTGAAATGGTGTAAAAACCACGAAATGGATAGCCACATGAAGGCGAAACCAATTAATGGAATCAACAAAAATAACGGATCCACAAACAAATACCCGCTCAAGGGTTGACCGGAAAAAATAGAAGCACCATACCCGTCCCACTTCGGCAGAAAGGATTGGGTGGCGTACAACAAGTACAACAACACGTATCCCACGACAAAAAAAACAAGGGCCTTGACCAAACGCGAGGGGTTCATATTACTAGAATGAGATCCCCCAAAAGCCTATAAAAGAGTGGTCTGACACCCCCATCTGAAATGATTATTTAGGATAGAACAACGCACGCACGGCCGGAGGGATTTTGGAACTCCCACTCACACCGTATGGACTGCCTAAATTGATTGGGGGACCATTCTCCAACCGATATGCGAGGTAAAAATCCCCATTCCCTACTTTGGATGCCGCGACAATCGCTTGATACACGGATGTAGGAAAATCAAACGACCCCACACAATGGGGATCTGGAACAGTGGTGCCAGAGGTATCGATATATTCGGTGTAGTACCCATAATGGAACGACAACGTCGCGTCGACCCACCCAGCAGCACCAATGGAAGAGCACATGAGATCATCATTTCCCGCGGATGGAACAAACGCCTTCACTTCCAAATCGGAACCGCTGAGCAAGGCATCACATACCGTTTCACAACTTGCGGCACCGAGTGAGGGGCAATCCCCCGTATCAAAATCGACTGCGTCCACATACAATCCCTTTGGAACGCTTGAAACATAATCCGCGACATTCTTGAACGGCGCCACCGTGATATGCATCCCGACTTGATTGGTTAAGTCCAAATGATAATACCCCGGATTGATGCTCACGTTGTCGACGCTTTGACACGTGGGAATAGTAGGAGATCCTCCTTCCGGAAGACAGACGACTTTTTTCTCCGGATAGGGAATGCCTTCCCCGGTTCCATTGTTGCAAAATGAATCCACGACGGGGGGAACAGTTGGAAGATGCGTGGAAGGATTAGGACACCCATACAGAACACAGCCCGGAGGGATGGTGCACCCATATTGAACATTTCCTGAAGTGCGGTTACACAAATACTCGGATCCCGACTTATCCGGGGATGAAGAATACCAATACAAGGAGGCCCCTTTGAAATCCTCCGACGAATTAACGAGTTTTCCATCATCCAACTCCGAGACGTCAAACTGATACTTGATGCCCGTCAAGTCCGGCGTACTTGCGGGGGGAACAAGACTCACTCCCACTTTAGCGGATTGACCCGGAGGAACGGTGATGGCAAAATTAAAATTAGGACCCAGATTAAACGAAATGTGAGAACTGCAGGGCGTTCCATCCGCACCTGGACAAAACGACATCAGAGTTGGCGCCATGGCATATGTCAGCTCAAAACAATCCGTGGTTTCCACATCACAGTAGGGGCAATCATACAACTGAGGAGACGAACCCGCTATCGGAGTACACACGGGTTGACCAGATGCATTTTTCTGAATGGGAAACTCAAAGCTCGTGTTGGGATTACCAAAGATAGGATCCTTATCACACACGTGATCGCCGCAAAGGAGTTGAATTGTAATTCCATTGAAGTACAACGTTCTCCACGACGATTTATTGTCCAGCAAAAAACCCAGCGGGGGATTAAACAAACCATCTGCCCAATTCAAGAAAAAACTACACGCGCCTCCTTGACCCGTGCAGAGATCAATTTTCTTATACTCCGCAATATCCGTGTCTAACTCCGTTTTACCCGTGGGAGCGAAGGTAAACAGCAAGAGAAAAACAATAATCGCGACCAATACGGCACCCGCGATGAGGAGGAGATACTCCAACGATCCCTGACCGCGCGCCTTACCCATACCAACCCGACCAAATCCGGCTATAAAAACAGGATTGGCAAACCGCACACCCAATCCCTAAAAAGGTAACCCGACGTACTCAGAGTATGGCTGTTGAAACGGGTACGCTGAAACTCCCCTGGGTCGAGAAATACCGACCCAAAACCCTCTCGGACGTGGTGGGGCAAGAGGAAATCACGAAACGCCTGCATTCATATGTCAAAACCCGCGATTTACCCCATTTGATGTTCGCCGGCCATGCCGGGATTGGTAAAACCTCGGCCGCGGTGGCGTTGGCCAAAGAATTGTTTGGTGAGGATTACACTCGCAACTTTTTGGAGCTCAATTCCTCCGATGACCGCGGAATTGACGTGGTGCGAAGCACCATCAAAGAATTCGCCCGCACCCTCGCGTTTAATGCGGATTTCAAAATCATTTTTTTGGATGAATGCGATGCGTTGACCGCGGATGCACAGCAAGCATTACGTCGCACGATGGAACGGTATAGCAAAACGTGTCGATTCATTTTGAGTTGCAATTATTCTTCGCGCATTATCGAACCGATCCAGTCTCGCTGCGTGGTTTTCCGTTTTCGTCCGCTGCACAAAAAAGATTTGGAAGCGCAGATGCATTATGTCGCGAAACAGGAAGGAATTACGATCGACGCCAAAGCCATCGATGCATTAGAGTATGTCGCAGAAGGAGATTTACGCAAAGCGATTAATGTATTGCAAGCCTCCGCTTCCCTCGATAAAAAAATTACCGAAGACATAGTGTTTTCCGTCGCGAACCGCGCGAAGCCCAAAGAAGTGAAAGAAATGATCGCCCTCGCCATGATTGGAAAATTTATGGAATCCCGCGAAAAGTTAGATGTGTTGATGCTCGAAAATGGATTAAGCGGGGAGGACGTCATCAAACAAATCCACAAGGAAGTGTTGGACTGGGACGAGAAAGAAATGACCTCCACAACCAAAATTCGATTAGTGGATCGTATCGGAGAATATGATTTTCGATTGGTAGAAGGGGCAAACGAACGCATTCAAATCGAAGCCCTACTTGCGCAAATTGGTCTCGTTGCAAGTGAAAAGAAGTAAATACCCCAACCGAATTCATCTTCTATGGTCTTTACTCGTCGACGAATCGCGCGCATGCTCTCGCTCGCCCAAAAAATGGAGCTCGAAAAAACACCCCCATCCTCAGCGCGCCAAAAAAGAAAACGGATCGCAGAATACGAGAAAAGACAAGAAACCCTGCGGAACCTCGGTATTGCACTCACCATCAAACGCGAGGATTTCATTCATGGACGAATACCACGAATTCCTCATTCTTCCTTCGCCGAAAAAACGGGAGCGGAAATCATGTCTGTTTTGTTCACGGCCGGACGATCCGCACGATACACGGCTCCATTGGGTGTTATCATTGGTTTGTCAGCCCACCCTTCCCTAGGCGGAGCACTCATTGGATTATTTTCGGGTCCGCTCATCACGGGCACGGCTTACCGGGGGCTTACTCACCATCTCATGAGCCGAAACCAAGGGATGGAAATTGAATACAATGCGGTCATGCGCATTCTCAAGCGAAGACGACTGTTTGTAGAAGGAAAAATCCCATTAACGAAAGTAGAGATCACGCACAACGAAAAAGTATTAGATGAATTGAAGGCCCATTTAGAATCCCTCAGCGAAATACACCAACACGCGATCGAAAAGCTCAACCTTCCTTAAAAAAAATCAATAATTCGTTTCTGTCGCATGATGCAATCCAATGGAACCTATGGCGAAATGGTGTTGAAGAACAAGTAAGTCCTCATTACACATCCATAACTATGCAACGACAATTTGATTTATTTCAATTACACGACCATTTCCTTGACAATTCACCAAAAAAGTGGATATGTGCAGATAGAGAAGAAGTTTGGTCTGAGGTTAATGAACTGATTCATGAGATCATGAGAATACGCAACATTTCGCAGAGAGACTTATCCCGCTTGATCGCAAAAAAAATCAAAATATCAATTGTTTCATCAGATAGACTCGTTTATGGAAGAAAGGATTGGTTTCCGATTGTATTTATGGAGCTCCTTCTTGAATTGTCAAATCAAAGAAAGAAAAAATGGGAGATAATTGAAAAGATATCCCACTTGAAAGTTTCTCAACCACCCTTGAAAATTGTGAGAACTCCAAAATACTTGAATAGTAATCTATGTAAAATTGCAGGAGCCCACACAGCTGACGGGACTCTTTCCAAAAGCTATTTTTGTATTACAGATGGAGACAAACTAAATCTTGTAGCATTTCAAAAGTGGCTTCATTCCGAATTCGGCTTAAACATGGAAATCCATGGGAGGAGCGAAAATGAATGGGCAATTCGTTTTAGCAATAAGATATTCGCGCGCTATTTGAACAAACTTTTCAAATTCCCAAATGGAAAAAAGTTTGAAACAACAGGCATCCCTGAAATAATCAAACACTCAAATAAGGATTTTAGAACGAGTTTTGCAATAGGGGCAATGGGCTTTGAAGCTGGGCTTGGAGCGTCTCCCGAGGTTTCTCTTTGCGTATTAAGTAAAAAGTTCCGAGACGATTTAGCTGAAATACTGAAAGAAAATAATATTCCCTTTGTTCTAGGCGGAAAATCGTCATCAACGTATTGGCGATTTTGGAGTGGAAATCTACAAAAAGAAAAAGCACAAGAGTGGATCAAAATTTTTGAACCGAACACGGAGAAATGGTATAAATTGAATGATCTCGCTTTCGGGTTTACCGCAAAAGTGAATTCATACGATGAAGCAATAAAAATACTAGAGGGGGTTTACCCAAAAAATAGTTCCAACAAGGTTATTACTGCAGAGGTATTGTCTGTTATCAAGGAGATGGATGAAGGACATCGATACAAAATCGCAGATACATTAGCGTCCAAAAACGGGCTGAAAAGCTACGGAGGAAAATGGGGCCATTCTTTGCGCCATCATTTGGACATATTAAAAGAAACAAAAATGATTAAAGTTAGACGGGAACGATTTGAA
>CAYHGC010000019.1:0-12690 GCA_964356075.1 uncultured archaeon | reverse complement strand
ACTTTTACGGGGGATACGTTCCCAATTCCAATTTGACCGCGCAAGTGTATGCGGGATCCATTACCGTTCCCTCGGGATCGACCTCGACGTGGACGCTCAATATGTATCGACCCACCATGGGATACGCGCACATCGGCGGAGGAACCTATTATCCCTTCGGCTATAACGCCGGTTCCTATCCGGTTGTTATTCCTTCCATGTATTCATACGGGTATTATCCCTATTACGGAGCTGCATCCTATCCGTACAATCACGGCTACGCCGGTTGCGGATACACGGTGTGCTACCGCTAAGGGGTTTGGACCATGCGTGGTTTTGTTTTCACGATTGTAGCGTTTTCTTTCTTGATTGTTCTCAGCGCCACCGTGCATGCGGGGATTTATTACAATCCTTCTAATTATGGGGCAACCACACCGACAGTAATCCCGTTCGTGCCGGTGGTTCCGTCCTATTATCAGCCGGTTCAGCACGTGAATACGTATTCGTATCCGCTCGCGCAACCGTATTACGTTCCGTATCCCGTCTACGTGAATTCATCCTATCATCCTGCAACCACGATTGCGGTTTCGAATGGAGTGACGATTGTAAAGGATAAACCCAACAAGCCCAAGAAACAAAAAACAAAAGTCATTCACGCGAAGGTCAAACACCATAATGATTTTGATTTTCCTGATTTCGACATGGACTTCGATTTTGATTTCCCGTCTTTTCACCCGCACGATCCGGACTCCGACGACTTCGACGATGCGTGGGATGACATCAAAGACTGGTTCGACTGAACCTTTTTACAAAGAAGTTTCATCAAAAAACAATTTTTTTTATTTTAGTTATCGCGTCGCGGGAGGCAGTGCTATTTTTTCCACGAGCGGTTCATAGGCATGCGTGAGGATGTCTTTGCTCTGCATTTTGAGCAAGGCGAATTTAGTTCCCCCTCCGGCGAGAACCCAGGGGTGATTGAACACGGCGGGGTCGATGAGCGAAGGGGTTCCGTAAATGGAAATAGGGGGCACGGCTCCCACTTCATATCCCGTCACTTCTTCCACTTCTCCCGGGGTGGCTAATCGCACGTGGGCGGTTTTCAACAAGTGGGCAATGGCCGAGAAGTCTACTTTTTGGGTGGCCAACAGGATGGCCAGGACAAACCCCTTGTCGTGCGCGAGGACAATGGTCTTGACCACGGGGTGGGATTGTTCGGCCAGTTCCGCTTGAGCGCTCGTTTTGACTTCTACGTCAAAGACCTTAATTTCGGCCATTATTTCGTTGGTTTCGATGAAATCCTCGAGCATATGTCGTAAAACCCTCTAAATTAAGGTTACGGCAGGGTTTAAATAGAAAATAGACACATAGTATTGTATTCACATGACAAAGTGAACTATCTCTATGGTCTCGAATCCCTTCAAACTCGTCATGGCGGTTCTGCTCTTTTTCCTTGCCTTAACCTACGTTCGCGCCCTCGAAGTTCAAACCCCGTTGGATGATATTGTTCTCCAAGGCGATGTGCCCGTGGCCTATGCCATTACTTTCACGAACGCAGGCGCTGGATCGATCAAACCCTTAATCGAAGTCGATGGTCCCTTGATTTTGGAATCCAGCGGCGCGGATGAAAACCAAACCATTCCGGCGCATTCCACCAAGAAACTGGTCGTGTTCATTTCCGCTTCACCTGTGCTGAAAGTGGGAGAAGCCTATGTCGCACAAATTCGCGTGACGACTCCGGATCAAACGATGACGATTCCCTTGAATGTCAAAAAGGAAGCCGCGCCGCTGTTCGCGCCCGCCCCTTCTCCGAATCCCAACACTCCTTCTCCTGCAGTCGGACTCGTGGGATTGCTTTCGGCGAATGCGGGAATTATTTTGAATGTTATTTTGATTATCATCATTGTGGCGCTGCTCATTGCTCTTTTTTCGCGCGTCAAAAACAGAGTAGGGAAGTGAAAACAATATGAATGCTACACTCAAATTCATGGTTGGAATTTTCTTTCTTGCACTCGTGCTTCCTTTTACTCCCGCGCACGCATTTCCGGCGAACTCATCGGTGGTTGGCCCTGCGAATGTTTCGCTGTTGGAAGGAATGACCTACACGATTAGCGTGGATATCAACAATGGGGACTTTCACGAACAAGACGTGATCATCACGGCGAAGTCCGAATCTAAATTTATCAAAGTCAAACCCGTGGTAAAGGAGTTTACCCTTCCTCCGTACACGCACACCGCGACGGGAATTGATATTACCGCGACCAATGATGCGGCGCACAACGATTACGACGTTACCATTACGATTGACGTCGGTGGACAAAAAATGGATCTGCCCGTGAAAGTGTATGTGGGAACCAACCCCTTCCTTACGTTGAACACGTTCGAAAAGTCCGTGTGTGCGAATGAATACGTCGATGAACTTTCCATTTCGGTGAAGAACAACACGAATGCAACGAAAGAAATCATGCTGCATGCCGAACAAGCCATTTTGTTCCCCGTCTTTGAAGACGTCCCTATTTCGGTGGACGCGGGACACACGGAATTTGTCACGTTCAACGTGAATATTTCCCCTCCCAATATGGGAGAGTATTCCGGAACCATCCTCGCGAAGACCAGCGACATTGTGTTGATTCGTCCCTTCTCGGTGAAAGTGAATGATTGTCCTGAATCCGTGGAAAAGACCATCTCGATGAGTCTTCCCACCAAGATTAAGGATTTGACCAAAGGACAAACCACGTTAGTGCCGGTCACGATCAAGAATCTTACAAAGGTTGTGCAAGAAGTCAACGTCTTTACGAATAGTGTCATTCCGTCCGAATCCCAATCGTTATTCATGGGCCCCCTTTCCACGGCGATCGTAAATGTTCCCTTAACGCCTGATTTATCGATTGCGGCAGGAACCTATTCGGTGCAGTTTGTCGCGACCGCTTCCGGATACGTTGTGAGTCAGACGATGAACGCGAAAGTGTTGCCCATTGATTTGCTCGAAATGGAAAATGCCACGAACATTTTTACTCTTGAAAAAGGACAGACCAAAACCATGAGTGTGGTGGTAGAAAATCGAGGCGACTCCACGCAGACGGTAACCATGAGCATTCAGCACGTGATTCCGGACGTGACGTTTACGTTTGCCCCCGGAACGTTTTCCCTTGCTCCTGGAAAATCCACGATCGTGAAATTGACCGTAAAGGCCGATGCGGATGTATCCATTGACAGTGTGAACACCACCATCAACGCCACGGGAAACAAATCCAGCGTTTCCCTTCCGTTAGCCTTTGACATTCTCACGGATGCGGATCTGCAGGAAGGAATGATCCAAATCGTCGCGTATCCTCAATACATTGAAACCATTCCGGATGCCCAAAAAGAAATCGTGGTTTCATTGCACAATCCTACCGACAAAACCATCAAGGGTATTCACTTCAAATTAGTTGGAGTGAAAGGCGCCGGAATTGCAGTGGTGCAAGATCAAACGATTGTGTTGACTCCGAATGAAACGGAGACCGTTACATTAACATTAGTTACCCAAGAAACCACGAAGCCGAGCACGTATTCACCGGTGTTAGTCGTGGAATCCCCCACCGCTACGTCGAGTGTGGCCTTCACGTTGAACGTGTTGAATCCGGGCTTCTTTGGTGGATTCACCGGACTGTTCTTCTTTTTGGGGGATAAGGCTGCGTTGATTGGATTGGTTATTTTGATCGTCCTACTTGCCCTTTGGTTAGTGGGTCGTTTTCGCACGAAGTCTCCGGTCTGGGCCCAAAAGGGTTCGACCAACAAGTGAGGACGTTGATCATGTATCCCACACCTACATCACTCGCTCAAAAAAACGCCGTTTCATTCATGGGGAAAGCCATCTTGAAGGTCAAGCGATTGCTCTGCAATCCCTTGCATGTGTTCCTCATCGTTTTAGGAGTAGGATTGATTCTCGCCTCGACGCAGGTGCAGGCGCAGAGCTTTGTCACAAGTCAACTCTCCACGGATACTATTTCGGTTCAACCAGGAAGCACCCTTCCGGTGGATCTGAGCGTGCAGTTTGGTTCGTACAATCCAGCTCAAATTTCATTTATCGTAAACGCCCCTCCGGGGATTACCGTCGATGGTCCCTTGCATTCGACCACTACGGCCTTTGACATTACGCGCCGACTCAATGTAGGAGCGTCATTCAACACGCCCGAAGGAGATTATTTAGTCACGATCATCGTGCACACATTCTTGGACAACCAACTCTTTTCCGAAACGCACACCCTTCACGTGCACGTTGGTCCCAAATCCCTCGTCACCTACTTTACATCTCCCAACACGACCCTCGCCCCTCAAATCGCGTTGATTTCCATCACGCCTCAGATTATTACTCTTAAACGAAATGAAACCGGTCACTTTTCGGTTTCGTTTTTGAATCAAAACTCCGCCACCGATTATGTGATTCGTCTCGTGGAACAACCCAATTTGGTTTCGGTTCACCTCACGAACGCCACGTCTCATTTGGTGGAGCCGAACGAATTGGTGGTAGTTGGAGGAGAAGTCGTGACGAATGCGAAGACTCCGTTTGGTTTTACTCCGATCTATTTGGAAGTCTACGATGTGCTTTCGGGTCAAACCAAATTTTTGGGCGTGGTCAACGTGCATGTGGTCGAGTCCACGAATGTTGAAGCGGCGCTTCCTTTTTTGCAGTATGTGATTTCCCAGAATGAATCTCAAGGAACGTTCATCACCCTCACGAACACGGAATACAACGATGTTCAAGTCTTGCTTCAATCCAGCTCCTCACTCGTTCAGATCGAATCACAAATCGTGCACATTCCGTCCAAAACAAGCGTCTCCGTTCCCGTGTTGATTCAAGCGGATTCTCAACCCGGCGTGCGCAACGAAACCATTTTTGTCGAAAATGCGCAGTTTAGTACCGCGGTTTCATTCACGGTTAAAACAACTCCTTCGTTGCCCGAAAACCTCTCGTTGGAAGCCCGCGATGAAGAAATCATTGTGACGAACAATACTCCCTTTGCCTGGACGAACGTTACATTCCTCGCGACCAACATTCCGACCAATTGGGTGGTTACATTTGAGTCGAATCACCTCACGATTCCCGCTCAAGAATCGGTGACGGTTCCCATTTCAGTGGAAGCAGTTAAGGGTGAAAAAGACTCCTTCATCGTTCACGTCTACAACAAGGGACAGCTCGTCGAAACGTATGTGGTTCAATCCAATCCTTCTCCCAATGCCGTGTCGGGAGTGACGGGTCTGATTGTGGCGAACGTTTCATCGCTGCTCGGATTAATCATTCTCATTTTCGCCGTGCTATTAATTTTTTCCCCTCGCTTCCGCGATGCGGTTCGCGATCGATTGCCCAAAGCAAAGCCCCCTCAGGCGAATCCGTTGGTTCGCACCGAAAAGAAAGTAGAAATCGTCAAGACGGAAGAAACGAACGAATAATTACGGAGTCTCTTTCGTATAATGCTGAATGATTTGATGATCCATACACACGGTGCACGCTTGCAACGTGGTGCATTTTCCACACGGGTCGCTTTTCAAATCAGGGAGTTTGAGTTTAGTGATAATCGTATGAGAATCCGTCTTCTCTAATGAAAGGTCTGCCCATGAAATTAGGAGATCACTTATTTTTACATCCTCGTACCCTTCTAGTTTCATTTCAAGCCCATAATGCCCGGGTCTGACTGGTTGTCCTGTTTCGGATCGAAAGAATGGTTGACCCACTTCTGTTATTTCATTGCTGTTATCGCTGGGTCGAAGGAATGTGATGTCGGGTTCCCCACCTTTAGTCATTAAAAACGAAATCTTCTCCGAATCGTATAAGCCTGGCTTATCTGCTTTGAATTCCTCAAACTCTGGAAGAGCAACGATTTTAGCAAACGCCTCATCTGTGAGTTCGAATCGCAGTACGTTGCGCAGATTATATGGATAATCCTCTGCAAAATCAATAATATAATTCAACCCTCCAATAGTGGTGGTTGTCCCGATCGTTGCGGTTGGCACCAGTTTCAACGTTACCGTAACGTTTCCTCGGCTCTGGTTTCCCGTACTCTGGAATTGAAACAACGCTGTGGTTTCTTTCCCATTTTTAAAATCCACAATAACGGAGCGATCGCCCGCCGTTACTTTTTTCGAGATTGGGGTGGTGCCATTCTTGGTGTATGTGGGGCTATACGTTACGGTAGACCATTGGTTGACAATTTTATCCTCATCTACTAAAAATAATCGCAATCCAATTTCATATTTTTCTTGATCTTTCAGCTTGATGAATTTCCACACATCTAATACGTATCGTTTCTTCTTGTCTCCATTCGTCAAAAAAAGAACCTTGTCATTTTTCAACACGTCATCAACGGTCGCGCTCAAAAACGGAATCGTTTTGGTATGAGAGAATCCGGTCCCTATCTCTTCAGTAGGGGTTGACGATTGAATAGCTGTGTACTCGGGCGCAGTAGTGAGGTCCGTTTGGTCGGGATCTGATGCCTCGGATTGTTCCTTTGCCTTTATCAATGGGTCGATGGAAAAATCAACGAACAAATCGGGTGTATAAGTGGATTGGAGAATTTTTGATGTCGTCTTTAATTCCGTTTGAAATTGAGCGAGCCCTTCTGTGTCTTCATTGATGAAATCAAACGTGGTATAACTTGCACAATTGTAGTAATCTAGAAATTCTTGGGCAGTAAAAGTATTTTTTTCTTTTACGATTCCCTCAAGAACATTATTGGTTTCTCCATCGAGCCAGGCCGAGCAATCCATTTGATAGGCGATGCCATCATTGCCGAGTTCATACACGAAAATTTCACCTTTATTAGCTGTGTCTCGTACAAATACCATCAGTCGAGACAAATTTTCAGGGTCTGCAAATGAAAGAAAACTGCCTCCATTGTTTCCAATGCGCTCAAATGCATTTCTGACATTAGTGGTTCCTTTGAATACCCTAATTTCTTTGTTTCCAATATCTGTTTGAACGCTCGTGTTCACATTTTTCAAAAAACCTTCGTAATAGACAGTATCAATCCCCGAAATCGCGGACACGATGGTGGGCGCAAATACCACAACCATTCCTCCAATCAAGAAGAGTGCACTCAATGCCACCACTACATGTTTTTGCATAGAGAGATGTCTCTTTTTGCTCCTTTAAATACTTTGGGCCCGGTTTACGGCGTTACGCCACGCAGGTTGGTCACGAGGTCGTTTAGGAGTCCTCGATCCCTCTGCTTGATGGCGGTTTGGATCGCACTAAAATAGCCCGAAATCAACACCACCTTTTCAGGGTCGACCGTGGCGAGGAGTTTGTTCCGCGCGTCCTGTAATTCTGTCACGATGCCGGGGTCAATGGAGTTGAAGTAAACCGTTCTTCGGGCAATGAATGCATCCGCTGAATTAACTGCATCGAATTGAATATCTACGAATTCTGTGCTGATGCGCGCGTGTCTTCGTGCGAATTCCTTTCGCGCCACCTGTTCGCGTGTTAATGGTCGCAACGTTTCGGCATGTTCGCTGGCGTTAATCGCGTCTCCCATTTCGCGAATGGCAATTTCTAAGTGTTTAACGGCCTTCGCATGGCGTGCGGATTTTCGTTTCAATCGAAAAATATGTCCCGCAATATAGGGGGCTTTAATCCAGCGTAATGGATTGAAGAAAAATCGTCGCTTGTTCATCACGCGCTCCGCGCGAAGGGCATGAACTTTCCCATCGGCCGTATTTTTTTTGAGTTCCTGCGCATCGCGCTTGGCTTCGATTTGAGACAGGCGCTTAATCATGGGAAGCGAATTGATCCCTGGGATAAGCGCATTGCGCGTGGCTTTGACGGTTCTCCGCATTGCCCGTTTTCCCAGAAAAGTAGTGGCCATTCCATCGTCGTATTTTTTGCTTTATTTAATTCCTCCTACGGTTTGGCGGCCGATTCTTGCCAAAACCGCTTGATTCGCGCAGCAGGGTCGGAGGTGGTTTGATAGTCTTGAGTAGGTGGGAGGCAGTCCAAATAATTTTTCCACGTATAGCGTTTATCGAGAAACACAATCGTTCCCAAGTCATTGGGCGTGCGAATGACGCGTCCGGCCGCTTGGACCGCGCGTCCCATGGCAGGGAAAATATACCCATAGTCCCATCCTTTTCGGTATCGTTTTTCGTAATAATCCACCAACGCTCGCGTCTCGAGATTCATTTCCGCGAGAGGGATACCGACAATTACCACTCCCAACAATTGATTCCCTGGAAAATCCAATCCTTCCGCGAACGATCCGCTCGTGCACGCGAGCAGCACGGCTCCAAATCCATGCGAATGTTGTTTGAACTCATTCACCATTTTTTCGGTTTCCTGCATCTTCATGTTTTCGCGTTGAAACAACAATTGGCGCATCGTGAAATCTTTCATTTTATTTCCAATGTTCTCCAGCATTTTGAATGAGGGAAAAAACACCACTGCGTTTCCGGGGATTTGATTCACAATCTTTCCGGCCTCTTCCGCTATTTTTTGAAACGAATCCTCGCTACGTTCACTGTATTTGGTCGTGTGTCCGGCCGAAATAAGGTTGAGTCGATTTTGCTTCGGAAATGGGGAGGGATAGAATCCCATTTTTCCTTTTTCAGGAGGAATGCCTAAAATGTCGAGATACATCGCCGTAGGATGAAGCGTGCCCGACATGAGTAAGCATGCGTGCATCTTCTGCAACACCGGTCCTGTGAGGGGTTTGGGATCGAGTGCTTTGACACTCACTCCATATTCGTCGGCGAATTCCCATTTTTTGAGAATTCGAGCGAGTCCTTCGCTTTCGTTTCCCCATTTTTCAAAAAATTCTCCCACGTGTAACAAAACGGAGTTTTCTTTTCCGCTTTTCTCCAGATACGATATTCCATTCATCTCGCATTCCAATCCAAACTCCACCCATTCGTTTCCTTTTTCTCCTTCGAAAAATGTAGGCCATTCTTTATCTCCAATCTGCGTTTCCTTCTCCGGCATTCGCATCCCTTTTTCGCGGAGGGTTTTTTCCATGGTGAATAATTTTGCGGACAATTCTTTCTGGTTGATCTGCAGGGCTTCTTCGGCAGCCTTTTGCAATTGCTTTGTTGTCACATTCGTTGAGAGTAATCCCCGCACCCGCTCTGGAAGATTGTGTGCTTCATCCACAATTAGAATGCAATTCTCGGGTTTTTTTCCCAGTTTGGGCAAGACGAGCTCGGATACGGAGGGAGAAAAAATGTGATAATAATCCGCGATGATCACATCCGCCTTTTTAGCTAAATCCATCGCGGCTTCATAGGGGCACAATCCCGTGGGCACACCTGCTACGGAAAATTCCTTCGCAGCCTCCTTAATGTCTCCCGCCGAATGAATGCTTCCCATTTGTTTGGCGAATTCGGTGCGATAAATCGTGGCTTTTTCTCGCTGAAGGGTGTTATACCCGCGCGCGTTGCGGTAAAACCCGCACGCTTCCATTTCTTTTTTCTTTTTGCACCATTCGTAAAATGTCTTTCCTTCTTTCTGCATCACCTCTTCTTCCACACACAAGTGTTCTTTTCCCACTAAATCAACTACACGTAATTTCAAATTGAATTTTTGATTAATTTCACGCAAACAATCGATGGCAATTTGGTGTTGGGCGTTTTTAGGGGTGAGGAAAATAATGGTTTTCTTGGGGTCGGATTTCAGTGCAACTCCTAACGCGGCCGAAAGGCTCGCATCCGTTTTTCCCAATCCCGTTTCGGCGTGCGCTAAGAATATTTTGTTGGTCTTGAACGCCTCATACGCATCGAGGATGAGCTTCTCTTGTCCTGTGCGTGGTTGGTCATAGCGAAAGGGGATGGTTTCGGGGAGCATGAAGGTGAGGATAATCAATCATTCCTTTAAGGGAGATGGAAGGCGGATTATTTTAGCTATTTTGTTTTTTGGGCGCTTTCTAATCGCTTTATTTTTTCGGGTTTTTGAAGATAATTTTCAGAACTAACTACTTTATCCCCTATTCTCTTTTCCAGTTCAGCACGAGCAACTCCTGCGACAGTTCCTCCTTCATTAGCCGCTTTTTTGTTTTCATTAAACCCTTGAGCATTTGTTTTTTGAGCAATTTTAGTCGTGGAGGCTTCGCCAAGCATCGTAAAAATGAGTTCTAATCCGGTCATATGGTCGCGCAAATTTTCTTTTTGAATCCCTTTTATATTTTTATGTTCAGTTGGAGTAATTCCGAATGTTGCTTTAGAGATTTCTGCTGTAAGGATTGCAAATTCCTTTCCTTCCTGTACCTTACGTTCCCTCCATTCCTGTGTCAGCTCTTCTCGCACCACAATTCCGCGTATTCGTTTTTCGATCCACTCTTCAGAGTATCCTTTCGCGCGATAAAGTTCGACCATTCTTTTTTGAGCACGTTCTGGGTCTTCAATTTCCTGTACACGTTCATATCCTACTTTAGCGAGCCATTGTTTGAAAGGCTCCGCTTTTGGAGAGGGAATGGATTGGATAATGCGAAATAACGTAGTCGTATTTGCGCAATCGGTTTCTCTCATCTTTCCATCTTCTGCGGGCAGTTTCAACTGGTTACAATTTGTAACCGGTTCATTTCCACCTTCTTCATTTAGCCGATGTTTGAGAACCTTCCAATAATTCCGCGGGTCTTCGCTTTCTGCCAAAATACCTACCACGTCAACTACTGAAAACCACCATTCTTCTTTATGCCAAAGTCTTCGGATTTTCTTATCTTGAAAGACAACAATGGCAGTATTTTCACTCATTTACTTACTATTATTTTTCAGATTATAAGCGCTTGGTTGGTATTTCGCCATTAATGTTTAGCTGGCAGATTTTCCTTTTTTCGATTGGCCACCTCTCTTTTTTTTGCGCGGTTTTTTATAGGCGATTGGTTTCGTTACGTTCCTATGGAACCGTTTGAAATTCCAGGAGTTTCCCCCTTTGCCTCGAAGCCCATCCGTCGGGTGCCGACCGGAATCCCGGGGTTTGATGAGCTTGTCGAAGGGGGTTTTGAAGAGAAAACCAACACGCTTCTTGCCGGATACGCGGGTACAGGAAAAACCACGTTCTCGATGCAGTTTTTGTACAACGGCGCGATGCGCTGGAACGAGCCCGGTGTCTATTTGAGTTTTGCGGAATCCAAAGAATCTATTTTCAATCACTGCCAAAACTTTGGATGGGACTTTTATTCGTTAGAACAAAAGGGTCTCGCCCGGCATTTGTTTTACAAAGCGCATCAAGTGAATAAACTCCTCGAAGAAGGTGGAGGAACGGTGCGCGACACGATTGCGGAAATTGGGGCAAAGCGCCTCGTGATTGATTCTATTACCGCGTATGGGTTGTTGTTTCGCGACGACTACAAGCAGCGCGAAGCCTTGTTGTTGTTTTTCGAAATGCTCGTAAAATGGGGATGCACTAGTTTGATTATTGCGGAACAGCTTACGGGAATGGTCGACGCGCGTGCGGGCGAGATTGGTTTTTTGACGGATGGGATATTGAATTTCTCCTATTCCCAAATTGATCAAGACGTCGGTCAAAAAGTCCGTCGTCATCAGTTAGAAATTCTCAAAATGCGCGGAACGGACCATTATAACGGGGTCGCGGACATGCAGTTCACCAAGCAAGGGCTCGTGGTCAAAAAGACGGGCAACCTATAACTGCGTCTTGGTTCGTCTTTTTTGGTTTTTTTTTAGCAGTATCCTTAAATCGTTCTGCTTATCCATTTCTATTATGGTTTCTCCTCTCCGTTTGACCATTCAGGGACTGACCAAAGGCCTCTCGCCCGAACAGCTGGCCGCGTTAGGTTTTCCGGAGAAAGGAACGGTGGAGATTTCCAAAGTTCAGGATAAAACGTGGGTGATTTCCCTCCCGAATGGACAGACGGATTTTTCCCCCAATCCTGCGTTCACCATTACTCCCATTCATCAGAAAGTATTGCGCTTGCTCAAAACCCATCATACGCCCGACTTGATCGAAGGGCGGTTTGAACGGTTGCTTTCTCCGGAGGAATTGGATGCGTTTACCGCTCTGCTTGCAGCGGGAAAAATTGAATGTTTCAAAACCAATCCTAAATTCGACAAAGGAATTTATCGCGAGGTAAATCCCAATGCCAAAAAAGCCAGTATCCAATCGAACCCTATTCCTATTCCAGAAAAAGTCGCGGAAGAATATTCCCTCATGCACGACGGATTCATGGTCTTACGTTCTGATGGGGCAGCCAAGGCTGCTTCGTTTGATTTGGCCGAGCGCATCAAAGCGGGAGAAATCAAAGGCATCAAATCCTTTGATGGATTCTATTACATTATTGAAAATTCGCTCTTGCAAAAGCACACGCCTCGGTTGTTAGGATTGTTGCAGAAAGAAAAAACCATGGACATTAGTCAAGTCGCGGCACAGAATGGGATTCCGATCGTGCTTGCGCGCATTGCGCTAGAATTCGCCAAAGAAGATGGTGTGGTTATTGAAAAAAAGAAGAATATGTTCGCGTACGTGGGTTAGAATTTTAATTTGCAGAATTTCATTGTCTTTATTTCCATCTTCTGCGTTGACCTGGTGCCTTGTTAGCATTCTTGGATGTTCCTTTCTTAATACGCGCGAGTTGGAGCATGAGAGAAACGCTTCGGGTGGCACCCATATCGCGCAGTTTTTTCAAGTTGTATCCACCGGTCGCGACACCGATGGATGGTATTCCAAGCGCACGCGATGCGAGAATGTCGGACGGAGAATCCCCTACCATTATTGCCAAGCGTGGGCTATGTTTG
>CAYHGC010000018.1:0-12948 GCA_964356075.1 uncultured archaeon | reverse complement strand
AACGCACGAGCATGAAACAGAAGCGCGTGTCCGTTGACGATATTGATGAGATATTTTGGAAGTTCTTGACCCGCGAAAAGAAGTTTGAAGACTTAGCCGACTAGGCCAGAACGAGGCCGAGCGGGCACGTTTTAAAGCATTCCCGAGCCCAGACACTATACCAACGGAACCTATGGAAATATGGGGTTCTGAAAGGTAGAATAAGACGGTTTTCCTAGTAGGCCCGGGTAGCTCAGTGGATTAGAGCACCACACTCGTAATGTGGGGGTCGAGGGTTCAATTCCCTCTCCGGGCTTGTAGGAAAAACTGCATCTTTATTGGATCCAAGAAAGACACTTTTTCTTTCTTTGCAGATGTAAAGAAATTTGCTGGCTTTCATTCATATAAACCGATAGAGGATATGCTCAAAGTTAGTCATGGAAATTTCTGGTATATTCAAACCGGACGACGTAGTCTTATAGACGAGAAATTTGAACTGTTTTTGACTTTTTTACCACAGGATTTACAATTAAAATATAGAGAAGTACCTGAAAATAAATCCAAAAATTGGGGGGCGCAACAAGGGGGCAATATTACTTTCCAGAAACATCCTGAGCAAATAGTAAAAGCACGGAACTTGGCGCATAAAAAGATCAAGGAAAGAGCAAACTCTCAATTTGATATTAATCAACAAATTACTATTGATATAGCTGAGTTTCTTGGCGCATTTTCTGGAGACGGTTGTTCAAATGTGTATAGTGGTCATCATTTCACTAGCTTTGCAGGGGACAGTCGCTATGATTGGAAATACTATCATGAACGGATAATTCCAACTACTAAGAAATACTTCAATGTCGAACACCAGACAATACGTAAAAGAGGGAATTGCATGTGGGTTACGATTCACAGCAAATTGTTACACAAAATGATTACGGAGCGCTTCAAGATGCCTGCCGGGGAGAAATGGAATAAGGTGTTAGTTCCGGAAGAAATAATGGAAGGAAAGTTAGAACATAAATTGGCATTTGTTCGCGGCGCTTTTGACACTGACGGTTGTGTGTTTTTCGATAAACGTCCAACGTATAAGGAACCATATATGCGCGTCGACATCACAATGGTTAACGTCCCCATTCTAACCCAGCTCAATCAAATTCTAACTGAAGCCGGAGTTCCATCCAAAGTCCTTGGAAATGGAAAGCACTTGCATGTCACGTCTAAGAAAGACGTCCGAAAATTCTTCGAAATCATTGGCTCTTCAAATGAGCGTCATATTTCAAAAATAGAAACAAAATATCCTGATTTTAGATCGTGGAATCCGGCTTTTTCCAGGGAAAACCCCTCGACATTATTAACACATTAAGCCGCAGTGTCTGAATGAAGGAAGCAAAACTCATTCTTGGAATTATTCTGGTAGCAGTTGGAATTTGGATTGTTTATTCCACGATTTCCAACCCCATTTACTCGGTACACGATTACGATTCCTGTGCGGCCGCCGGTTATCCTATTTTGAAAACATATCCCGGAAAATGCGAGCTTCCCAATGGAACCGTTTACATTCAATCCATTCCTGTGAACTCATTCGAAGAATGTGCGGCATACTATCCGGTCATGGAATCGTACCCCCGACAGTGCAACACCCCGGATGGGCAACACTTTGTCGAAGTGATTTCAACGAGCGGATGTGAAAGCGACTCCGAATGTACATCGGGCTATTTTTGCAAAAGCGGATTGTGCACGGAATTTTCGCCTGACATTAGTTGTACGCAGAATTCGGATTGCACGCTGATTGATATCATCCAACGTTATTCCTGCTGTTACGCCGGACAATGTGATGCGATCGATTATTCCAACGCCAAATGGAAATCCGTCAACAAAGAATGGTTCATGGAGGGGCAACAACAATACTGCCCTTCTTTGGACGCCTGCGGTCCGGCTCCCGGATGTCCTACTCAAATCGCCTATGACGGATTTGTAGCGGCGTGCCAATCCAATATCTGTGTAAAAATCCCTAAAGCGACATAAAAAAAGGGGTAAAGCGATCCCCCACCCGGCATTTGCCGTAGATTTAAATAGACGCTCGACGAAGTTTCGAACATGGACCAATTGAAAGTCACGATCGCCGGAGAAATAACATTATCCAAAGACCCGGGTGGGTCGATGAAGAAATGGCGCGAAATATTTGGGATCTCTCAAACCGAACTCGCGGAATATTTGAAGGTTTCATCTTCTACTATTTCAGACTACGAAGGGGGACGAAGAAAGAGTCCTGGAATCGCCGTCATCAATCGCTTAGTGGAAGCGTTGTTAGAATTGGACCGAACGAAAGGAGCGAAGGTTGCTGGACAATTATCGCGCGACGACGGGGTCAAAGACAAAGTATTTGACATTCACGAGTTTAATTCCGGAATCAACGGAAAAGATTTCGTGGAAAAAATAGAAGGCGAATGTGTCGCGAATCCATTGCGCTTAAAAGAAATCAATCTGTTCGGATATACGGTCATTGATTCGTTGAAAGTGATTCTCGACGTTCCTGTTCATGAATACTTGCAAATGTACGGAAAAACCCCAGAACGCGCGTTGATCTTTACGACGGTTGAAAACGGACGATCCCCTTTAATCGCCGTAAAGGTTGGACGCTTCGCCACCGAAATGCGACCCAGCGTGGTGGTATTGCACGGTTGTCAAAAAGTCGATCCCATTGCCAAACGCATTGCCGAAAACGAAAAAATTCCCTTAATCATCACCCAAAAACCCATCGAAAAAATAATCGAATCGTTCAAAGGAATGGAAGCGTAAACGTTATTTCTTTTCGTTCGCTTTTTTCTTTGCCCATTCGAGGTATTGTGACCCTGCTTTTCGCGCGTTTCGTTCCGTAATGGCTTCGGCTAATTGGATGGAGCGGGCATCAGGAAAAAACTCCACAAACCAACGGTGCAAAACTCTTTGACTAGGAGGAGTCAGTTTACGATGATACCACCAAAATCGCAATACTGGTTTTCCTGTTGAATTCACCCATTCCGAAACAGCGGTTGAACCAATTCTCCGTTTGATTTCATTCGAAGTTAATCCAATGTAAGGACCAGCATGATGATGAGTAATCATTTCCTGGTTGCGATTCATACGAAGTGAAAAAACACTCGCCAATGAATCCAGATTCCAAGGGTCAGCACGCAGACCACCCGGTTTCCGTTTATGAGAACCTAACTCAATCAAAATGGAATTGGGTTTCTCCGAATATCCAAGCAAGTGAATAGAATTCTGTTGAAAACGTTCAAGAATGTGATACTTCCATTCGTATTCTTTGGCAAATGATAATAAGCCCTGATGAAAATAACGTTTCCCCTTTGGGCGAGCACGAACAGTCGAACGAGCAGATTTTCGAACACGCGCCATTGTCAAAATAATACCCCGCGCAATAAAAGCACTTAGGGAATCCGTACCAAAAACGTCAACCGATTCTTCGTTTTCGAGGAATGAACATCCAATCCAATCAGCTTTCCCGAAACCGACATCGTTCCTTCGTGTTTGCGCGTAACCGCAACGGCAGCTGCTTTGGCCGCTTTGCGCGAAACAACCCAGGCGTCTAAACCATGTTTTTGTAAAATCCAATTTACCACCTGCGCCTTCGGATCTTCCTTACGCATGGGCTCCATCGCCGCATCAATTTCATCCTGGACCGCGCGAATCTTCTCCGGGGTTCGTTCCGTGAAACGCACTTGAATAATTCCCTCATAATAATCGGACGAAACCAACATGTCATCGTTGCAAATCGCTCCGCGCACTTTCAACGTAGTTTCCGCCATAAACTCAACCGGTTCTCCGTCGATTTCTCCTTTCACGGCGGCGCGAACAAACGATTCTTTTGGTATTTTGGGATTGGGAATAATCTGCACACTCACGACGGGATGTTCCAAGCGATGCTTCAGCTTGCCCTGCACCCAGATGTGAACGAGATCATCATCCCAATTGACCCATTTCCCCTGCGGACGGATTTTCAAACACACGTTGCAGCGTTCCAGAATTAATGCTTCGGGAAACGAAACGAAGTTGGGGTGATCCTTCAAGAAACACGAACGGCAAAACAATCCGATGAACGTTCCGCTCGTCTTCCCACACTTCGGACAAAATTTCGACGAGTGAGGGGAATGGGAAGCAGACAATTTAGGAGAGGACATACTCACACTACGGGAGCGGCGAGCCTTTTAGAGGGAAACGGTTTTCCCCCGGGGCTTTTTGCGTTAGCAAAAAGGGCCGTTTTAGAGCTCGACCGTTTCTCCTACCGCCGGATTACTGACCTTCAATCCCTGGCCGCGCAACTCCTCCGCAAACTCGCGCGAAATCAATTGATCCCCATGAATGAGGACGATGTGTTCCGGGTTCAGTGTGCGGATGGTTTGTTCCAAATGATCCTTTCCCGAATGGGCGGAAAAGTCATAGCGCTGGATTTCCATCTTGGGTTCGACCCAACCGGAATCCAATTCTATTTTACCGGTTTCAAGAAGTGTACGACCTTTCGTGCCCTTCACTTGATACCCGGTGATCAACAAACTCGAACGTGGATCCGCGTGGAGGTGACCTAAGTAAAACATTACCGGACCGCCTTCTAACATTCCTGCCGTTGTAATCACGACGCTCGGTTCTTTGAGCGCTTGTTTACGAATTCCGGGATGACGAACAATGTTGAGTTGCTCCAACATTCGCTGCACCACCTTAGGTTTGGAATTGTACTGCGGATACTGATGATAAATTTCTGTGGCTTTGCGTGCCATTCCATCCATAAACACCGGTGCGTCGACTCCATGCTCGAACAAAATGTCCGCGATTTCCTGGCTTCGACCGATGGCAAACGCCGCAATAATCGCGTGTCCACCGCGATCCAACGTTTCGCGGATTTTTTCAACGAATGCTTTGACGGTTTTTTCGCGATCCGGGTGGATACGATTCCCATATGTGGATTCCATCAGCAAATAGTCCACATTTCCCGCGTGCTTCAAATCGGCTCCCCCTTGCAAACGAATGGGGGGAAGCATATAATCGCCCGTGTACATGAACGATTTATTATTTTTCATGTTAAACTTCACTAATGACGAACCCAGAATGTGTCCGGCGTCGAACAATTCCAATTCCATATTTTTGGTCACATTCACCGGCTTGCGGTATTGCATCCCCACGGTGGCGGCCTCCGCGGCGGCGATGTGGGATGGATTGTATGCGGGGGTTAATCCTTCCATGTCGGCGATCTTCAGCGAATCCAACCAGAGCATTTTGGACAATTCTCCCGTGGCGCGCGTCATAAACAACGGCGCGGGATTGTTCACAAACAAACTGGGAATAAATCCCGAGTGATCGAAGTGGGCGTGCGAAAGCACGGTGGCATCGAGTTTCACATCTAATGGAACGGGATACGCGGTTTCTTCCGGCGTAAACTTAACGCCGTAATCCAACAACACGTGTTCGTTATCGGCATTTAACACAAACGAGGAACGACCTATTTCTTGTCCCGCTCCGTGGACTTTTAGACTATACTTTTGACTCATTTTTTTTCAACTATCCTGCACGTAACTTTCGGGCTTTTTCGCCGCGTTCCGGGCACAGGCGTGTACCCACTTAATGAGCGACCCCGACCGGGTCAAAACGGAACGAAAAAATGATCGTTTAATGCTATTCTATACCATATACGGTGTCCCAAGCCATTAAAAAGCATTATCCCACCCCGATTCGATTAACTCTTTTAAGGAGAAAAAGCCTGCCCTGAGGATGGCAACCAAGCAAATCGCGGTGAAGAAGCCTGCATCGCAAATGGACTTTCTTTCCGCTCAAAAACTAGCGGAGAAATATGGAATTCCCATGATTCCCACGCATGCGGCGCAGAGGGAGAACGACTTGATGGAAATCTCCAAGAAAATCCCCTATCCCTGGGCGATGAAAGTCGTGGGAAAAACACTCATTCACAAATCGGACATCGGAGGAGTGAAACTCAACCTACAAAACTCCCACGATGCCATGATGGCGTTTCATGAATTACGCACAATCAAGGGATGCGAATATGTGGCCGTGCAACCCCAACGAAAAGGGATTGAAATTATTGTGGGTGGAAAACTCGATTCGCAGTTCGGACCGACTGTCTTAGTCGGAATGGGGGGGATTTACACGGAAGTGTTCAAGGATTCCTCCTTGCGCGTGTGCCCGGTAAATGAAACCGATGTTCGGGAAATGATCAATGAATTGAAAATCGCCCCCATCTTACACGGTGCGCGCGGACAAAAAGGAATCAATGAAAACCAATTGGTGAAATTGATCATGGGCGTTTCAAAATTAATGGTTGAGAAAAACATTTCCGAATTGGACTTGAATCCCGTCATCGCCACCCCTGCAAGCGTAGAAGCGGTGGACATTCGAATCATCGAAGAGAAATAGCGAAAGGCTTTTCTAAGTCGAAGGCGTTTTCTAGATATGATTATTCAGGACAAAGTATACGGGGAAGTCGAAATCAACGATCCATTGCTGATTGAACTTAATCGATGCAAGCCCGTGCAACGAATGAATGGCGTTTGGCAAGGGGGAGTTTCATCGCTGATCACTCCCTTTGATTGTGCAACGCGATATGAGCATTGTGTGGGCGCCATGATTGTGTTGAGAAAAAATGGGGCACCCATCGAAGAACAGGCTGCCGGACTATTGCATGATATTGGACATACTGCTTTTTCACATGTCATTGATGTAGTCTTTCGAGAATACAACAATAACTATGACGACGCCCATCTTGAAATGATTATTGAGCAATCTGAAATTCCAAGTATTACTGAAAAATATGGTTTGGATTGGAAAAAATTAGCTCATAAAGAACAATTTACTATGCTCGAACAACCATTACCTAAGCTTTGTGCGGATCGAATTGATTACACCTTGAGAGATGGAAGGTCATTCTCTACCCCTGTACAACGTGAAGAAATTATTCAGGATTTGACGAGCTATCAAGGAGAGTTCGCATTCAAAACAAAAAAAGGAGCTTTAGCATTTACGGCATTGTTCAATGAAACAAACAAACGAATTTGGACCAACCTGCGACATGGCTTAGGGTACGAAATTCTCGCAGAAGCGGTAAGGCACACCCTTCAGGATGGAATCATCACCGAAAAAGATCTCTATCTTACGGACGCAGAAGTGTTGAAAAAAATGAAAGAATCAGAAAATCCCATTGTTCAACGAAACATTTCACGTTTGACCCCTCGTTTACAAGCCGAAATCGATGCGGAGAAACCCGACTATTTTCATCGGTTTAAGCACCGAAAAATCGATCCACTGGTATGGGACGGAACGACTGCAAGACCACTTAGCCAATTAGATGAAGTGCAATACACCCATATTTTCAACATCCCAGCCACGAGTGCGCAAGAAGTTCCGCTCCGATTTTCGCAGTCGTAACCTCGCTATTTTTTAATACGGGATTTTTCACAAGAGTATGCACCATTTCTCGTTACCTGGAAAAAAGGTTCGAAAACCCCGATGGTCGCACTTTTTATCCGAACGAATTGAGGAGCTTCCTGCGAGTGAATTTGAGAACATCATGCGCATCGCCAAAGAAGACGCGAATGTAATATCCCTCGGACCGGGAGAACCGGACTTTGATGCGCCCGCGCCTGTCATCAACGCCACCAAAAAAGCATTGGATGAAGGAAAAACGCATTATTCTGCCATTCCAGGAGTGAAAGAACTTCGCGAAGAAATCGCACGTAAACTGAAACGCGAAAACAAAATCGAGTTAGACGATCCCGATCGTGAAGTGTGTGTCACCGCTGGAAGCACAGAAGCGCTGATGATGGGATTAATGAGTGTCGTGGATCCGGGCGAAGAAGTGTTGGTTCCGAATCCTGCCTTTCTCGCATATGAACCGATGGTGGATTTGATCACCGGCGCGCCTATACCGTACAAACTCTCGGACCAAGATGGATTTCAGATTCATCCAGAGGAACTCGAGGAAAAAATAACCAACAAAACCAAAGCCATTATTTTAAATTCACCATCAAACCCCACAGGGACGGTGCTGTCCAAGAATGTGCTCGAAAAAATAGCCGACATTGCCGTCGAGCATGAATTGCTCATTTTCGCCGACGAAGCGTATGAGAAGTATTGCTTCGGAAAAAGCAAACACATTAGCATAGCTTCATTGAACGGAATGCATGACTATGTGTTGACCTTTCATTCATTTTCCAAATCCTATGCCATGCCGGGATTCCGTTTAGGATACGTGGCGGGACACCATGAACTGATCCGTGAAATTTCCCGCATTCACATTTTCACCAGCCTTGCTGCGAGCACAGCCAATCAATATGGAGCACTAGCAGCCCTGCGCATGAAAAAATCCTACGTGGAACGGATGCGCGTGAGTTACGATCAACGCAGACAATTGACATTGAAGTTATTGAAGAATGTAGAAACGTTACACGTGGAAAAGGAACCCGAAGGGGCGTTCTATGTGTTCCCGCGCATTACGAATGGGAAGAAATCAAGCGAGTACGTGCATTCCTTACTGAAAAAAGCCAAAGTGTTGATGGTCCCGGGAAACGAATTCGGAAAATACGGCGAAGGGTTCGCGCGTATTAGTTATGCAACCGGAAAAGAGAAAATCAAAGAAGCGTTTGAACGGATGAATAATGCTGGATTTTGAAGATAGAGTTATATATCAATTGATATACAAGTATTCTGTGCCTAAAACCAAAACGATTCAACATTCCATGTTCAAACATCCGATTGATCGCTATCCTCGTCTGGATACCGTACTCATGATCGAGAAGGCCATCGCCGATGCAGGAGGAGATTATTCCATCCGTCAGCTCTGGCAAAAACTCCCCAAAAAAGTGATGTGGCAGACGTATTTGACGGTCATTGATTACTTGGAGTATTCGGGAAAAATACTCATTGATGAGCGCGACAACCACCCGGTGTGGATCTGGGATCCTGAAGGAGTGGCTGAAATCAAACGGAAAGGTGTCATTGTTCGTTAGTATCCAAATTTTCGCTCATAGTCTTTGTGGCTCAGCCAATCCAATACAATCGCGAGGACTTCCAGTTCTGATCCTCGGATGAAATAAAGCAGTCTCCATCCATTGGGAAGATCATATTTGTACAGATTACGAATTTGAAATTCACTCACGTATGACTTCGGCCAAAGGGTTTTTGGAATTTTAATTCCACATTTGGGATTGGAAGCCAGATCATCTAGCGCGCGATCCACAAATAAGGCTAATTGTTTATCCTCAAATTTCCCATCCTTAAGCGATTGTAAATAATAAATCAATTTTGGATCCGCAAAAACAACGCGCACTAAAAGAGGAGAATCGTTCACAAAAGTCAATCCTCAAATCGATACATTTTCTTCAGCGCCACCACGCGCGGATTCACTACTTCAAATGCCGCTTCCCAATCGAAACTTTTTTTTGAAGCGTCCCCTTCGCAGGAATCCACTAATTGATGGAGCATCGTCCATTCATCCTTGATTTGAATCCCGTACCGCGTGTATTCGATTAATTGCAACGCGAGCAAGTCCCCCAACACTCCCTCGATGTGGTAGTGAAACAGCCCCGTCTTGCGGGAGAGCTGTTTGATGGTTTGAGGAGTGGTATTCAGCTCGCGCAACACGCGCGCGTGCCATTCCATGAACCCAATATTCTCAAACTCTGCAATACACTGAAACAACGCTTGCTCTTTCAAGGACCAACCCATAAAGGAGTGCTTGAAAGGCGCGTAATATAGGTGCGGTTAAATGGAAATCAACTGAATGGTTGAATTCTCGATTCCATAGAGGGATTTATTAGGAAACCGGAGCTCGAAAATAGAATGAGCCGCCCTGCCATCGAGATCCAGCACTTGACCAAGGAGTTCCCTCTCTCTGAAAAAGGAACGGGATGGTTTTCTTTTATTCGGCCTAAGAAAAAGATTCTTACAGCCCTCGACTCCATTTCGCTTCACATTCCCGAAGGAGAAATCGTCGGATATATTGGGCCCAATGGAAGCGGAAAAAGCACCACCATCAAAATACTCACTGGAATTCTCACGCCCACGCGAGGAAATGTACGCGTTTTAGGCTATGTCCCCTGGGAGCAACGCTACGAATACACATTCAATATCGGCGTGGTGTTTGGACAAAAATCATTGCTGTGGTGGGATATCCCCCCCTTTGAGTGCTTTCGATTGTACAAAGAAATCTATGAAATGGACGAGAAAACATATCAACAACGATTAACGTATTTGAGCAACCTGTTTGAAATCGATGAATTCATGCACACGCCTACACGCAAGCTTTCGCTCGGACAACGCATGCGCTGCGAATTGGTGGCGTCGTTGATTCACAAGCCCAAAGTATTATTTCTGGACGAACCCACGATCGGATTGGATGTGGTGGCAAAACAACGCATGCGGGATGCGATTCGAGAGATTAATGAAAAGGAAAAAACAACGGTTATTCTCACGACGCACGACATGAAAGACATCGAAGAGTTGGCGCATCGTATTTTGATCCTCAATGAAGGAAAAATAATCTACGATGGAACGCTTGAAGATGTGCGGAAACGATTCATTCATGAAAATACGGTCATGTTTGAATTAGTCCGCATCACCAATCCTACTCTCTTTTCCAAAATCATTCAACCGCATAGAATTCAACAAAATGGACAGACGTTCAACCTGACATTTGATCGAACGGCCTTTTCCACCAAAAAAATACTCGATGATTTGTTCGACTGCTGCGAAATATCCCACTTTGAAGTCAACGAACCCTCGTTGGAGGACGTGGTGCGGGAGATTTATGACACGAAAAATCGTCAAAAACATTAAGCTCTTCCGCGAGTTTCTTCGTCTGCGGATCGCGGTCATCAAAGAATACCCCATTAATCTCGTTTCCGATCTCGGCATGCGCTTTCTCGAATTTGGATTCTTTTTCATCATGTGGAAATCCATTTTCGGAGCAAAAGGGATCATTCCAGGATGGGATATTCCCTCGTTGATGGTCCTGTATTCGTTTGAGAGCCTGTTCATCGCGCTCTTAATTACGTTTACGTATTCCGCCATCGGGATGTGGAAAAATATCCACGAAGGGAGAATCGACAAGTATTTGTGTAGACCCACTAATCCCTGGTTTATGGTCATCGGCGAACGAATGGGAATGGCTATCGGAGGATACTTTGTCGGAATTGGAGGGCTAGTTATGTGCTTCTTCCTCTTTGACGTTCAATTGTTTCAGCCCGCGCTGATATTTGGATTGATTTTAGTTCTTTTAGCCACTGCCATCGCGACCCTATTCTGCATGATCATGGCCACCATGTCCTTTTGGTTTGGCAAAATAGAATTCATCGACTCCATTTTTGACTCGTTGATGGAGTTTGATCAGTTTCCCCAAAACATCTTCCCATGGCAGATCCAAACCGCGTTGTCGATTACGTTGCCCTTTTTGTTTGCGCATACTATTCCCACCCTTAGTCTCTTTGGAAAAATTTCACTCATGGAAACTGCTCAATGGATAGTGGTTGCGTTGGGTGTGGTGGCGCTGAATTATCTTCTATTTTCATTCCTATGGAACCGGGGGTTGAAACGCTATGAAGCACACGGTGGCTAGCCGCAAATATTATCACACATTCCTCTTGCGCGCCCAGGAGTATTTGGCATTCCCTCTTGATTTCATAATGAACTGGTTTAGCTTGCCCTTCACCATGATCACGTATTACTTTCTCTACTCAATCGTGTATCAATACAACCCCACCTTTGCGGGAACGGATTTGATATCATTGATCGTGTACTTTTTTATCGCTATTTGCTTTCGACGAATTACTATGCAATCCGCGTTAACCGATATCGTGCACGAGGACATTCAGCAGGGGAGGTTTCTCACCATCATCAGTCGACCAATCCATTACATTGGGTATTTCTTCTCCATGCGCACGGCCAAAATGGTCATCATGGGAATGATGGCATTGCCATTGGTTGTGCTCGTTCCGATACTCTTTATTCCGGGATACACATTCAGTTTCCTCGCCCTCATCGAAGCGTATATTCTCGCCATCGCCGGATTTGTGGCGACGTTTCAAATCTACTACATCGTCGGCCTTCTTTCGTTTTGGTTTGAACAAGTGTGGGGATTCCGACACACGATTGGAATATTCATCTGGCTCTTCTCCGGAATCATTATCCCTATCCACATCCTCCCGGGAATTTTACAAGGATTTGCGTTTGTGCTCCCTTTTCAACATCAAGCCGCCGTTCCGGCGTTGCTCATCCTCGGACAAAAAACCACGATGGACTTTTTCACTTCCTTACTCATACTGATAGGATGGGTCATTGTATTGTTTTTACTCCAGGGATGGGTGTGGAAAAAAGGACTGCTGAAACACGACGGAAAAGGGTAACACCAATATAAAGGTTGAAAAACCACCATTAGAACATGGCCGCAACGAAAAAATGGTTCCTAGTATCATTCAACCCTTCATTTTCACGCAAAACGAATGAATTTTTAGAAAAAAACAAACTCAACCCGATTATTTTACGCGAACAAACGCAATTGATTCGCTGCGAATCGAAAATATGGTCGAAAAAAGAAATCCTTCCTTTTTTGATCTCGGCACAGGAAATGAAAAAGTGTACGAATGAAATGGATGTGAAGAAATTCATTCAGAAAAGTTCAAACAAAAACCAGACCTATTCGTTGCGCGGGTGGGTTTTATCCAGCGGAGAAAAAACCGGTCGCGATTTAGAAGTCAAACTGGGAATCGCGCTCGAAAAAATGGGCGTGGAAATGAATCCTGGGCAAACCTACCATACGTGGTTCGTTGTTCAACATGGAAAAGAGTATTTTGTCTCAGCAACACCCTTGACACTGGATGAACACTTGTTTCCGATGGTGGATTCACGCTTTACGGAAAACCAAATGGTTACGCGGTCCGGACACAAACTGCGGTTTTTACTGCATGCATTAGATCG
>CAYHGC010000017.1:0-13127 GCA_964356075.1 uncultured archaeon | reverse complement strand
GTTCAAATAACTTTCCAACAATAATGTACAATTTTTCATCCATTTTTTTCTTCGAGGAATCCGATAGGTTATCTTGATTGGCTAAAAATGACCCGGCTGCCGATTAGTACCCTTCTACTAAATCAATTTTGGTCAGGCACACGACGAAGGGAACTTTGTAACTGCGAAGAATCGTAATCGCTTCCTTCGTTTGGTCCTGCAATCCCTTGTTGATGTCCACCACCAACACCGCCAAATCAGCAATGCTGCTTCCGCGCTCGCGCAGATTGGTAAACGCTTCATGCCCGGGCGTGTCGATGAACAACAGTCCCGGAATGGTTAAGTTGAACCCGAATTTTTGAATAAGGTTTCCTGCGATTTGTTGAATGGTTGAAAGAGGAATTTCAGTAGCACTAATGTGTTGGGTAATAAGCCCCGGTTCTTTCGCTGCTAGATTGGTAGAACGCACTCGATCCAAAAAACTCGTTTTTCCATGATCCACGTGTCCTAAGACTGCCACAATGGGAGTGCGCAACGACGTGACAGGTGTTTCGACCATGTTTTTCAATTCCCGTAAGTGAGTGTACAGCCAGAGGGTGGGTTTGAAACCCACAATGGGACCGGCGGCACAATAGTATATGGAAAGCCCTCGGAAGGGTTTAAAAAAGCCCTTACGAGTCCGTCTCGTTTCGTCGCTGTTCTCGGGCAATCCGGCTCGCGACGGGACCGAATTGTCCATGGTATTTGGCATCGGCTTTCTTATGATACGGGGTTTCCGCGGGTGTGGAAAGGCGCATGAAATACAGTTGACATATGCGTTGGAGCGGACGCAAAAGAAGGGGTTGTCGTCCTAAATTATGAATTTGCAAATTGATCTGTCCTTCAAAACCGGGATCGATGATTCCGGCATCCGTTTGAATGGTTAATCCTAGCCGTCCGAGCGAACTTCGCCCACCCACACGACCCACTAAATCGGAGGGGATTTTCACCGCTTCAACCGTGGTTCCTAATACAAATTCTCCGGGATGTAAGACAAATCCTTCTTTGTCATCCACCTGCACGCGACGCATACGAGGGGGTTGTTTTTCATTCAAATCAATAATACGCATGGCGTGATTGTCAAACAATAAAATCTCCGGACCTAAACGCAGATCAATGGAAGAGGGGCCCAATTGTAAATCCAATTGGATGGGATTGGAATCCGTGGGAACGAAAATGTCCCCATTTTCAACGAGCTTTCGTATTTCCACATCGCTGAGCATCATGAAACCCACCACTCCCATTCCGCGTTTAAACTCGACTGTGAAGGAGCGGTTTTAAATGAACGAAAAAGTCAATCCCCAAGGTTTATAGTTGTCTTAATCATAATCCATCATGCCCCCTGAAATTGCATTCGAACGACGCATGGATTCGACGGAGGTAATCGATTGTCTGCGTCAAGTGACCTTCCGCGGACTCTACGACGAGAAGGGTCAAGCGTTACGTCCCTACCAGAATGCCACATTCTCCATGGCATCCGTGCAACCCCCCATTTATCCTACGTCCTTCCCCCAGATTTACCACAATCTCGAACCCAATCCTTTGTTTACGTCACAGCCCACCATCTACAAAGATCAACTGGACATCATCGAGGAGGTGGATGGGTTTCTTCAAACACTCCAAAAACGAATTCATTCATTAGGATTTGAAGGCATCCAATACCAGTGGAAAGACCGAGGGATGTTTCACGTCCTCCCTCCGGTAGTAGAGAAGCAAGTATATCACCTCAACAAAGGAACCATTGATCCCAAACGGATGCTCCAGCGATTCAAAGGAGCCCACATCAAGGATGCGCGGGGGAATTTACATGAATTATCCAAACGCACGCTGCGGGATTATTACGTCGACCAAGAAAGTAAAGTTTCGTATTTGGATATTTTTAATCACAATTTGGATTTGTTAAACTACGGGGTGCAGTTTGACGGACCCTACACGTTTTACGTGATTTGTGATGGATCCCATCGCTTGGATTATGCCATCGAAATGTTGAATCAACCCATCAATGTCATTTTGGTTGAGAGTGAAGATTTATTTCCGTATTATGCATTTCCCGTTCCATTTCGTCCGACGATGCGCTTGAGCAGCAAAGACGCGGAGAAAATGTATCCTAAATTAGAACGAGACAAAATTCACTTGTTGAATGACATGATCAAGAAAGTATTGCATTACAATTGGAAAGAGGGGAATCTCAATGTTAGTTCACTCCGACAGCAAGTCAAAATCCATTGATGAAAAATTGATTGCATATTTTTCCCGTTCATGGAATACGGAAGAAAATCATCCGTTCAATAGTGTTTCCTGTGCACGCACCGAAAATAGAGAATATTACAGCGGAAAATGGGGATCCAAGACCCATTTGTTGACCCACCCATCCGAATTAGGAGCGATTCTCCATGCGACGAGTGCGTTGGATCCTAAAATAAATGAAATCATTACGATGGTAAATCAGAATCATTTCACCTCATCCATTATCCCGTTGCTCGAATCCCACGCTGCACGCACGGGGAATGAAATCCAATACCGCGTGTACACGCGCGAGGGAAACAAACTAGTCAACCAAACTATTTCCCCGCATCATGCATTCTTGAACCCATCTCAATTCTGGAAAGAATGGTCTTCGCGGCCGTTTTCGATTCCATTTGAACCAAGCAAACCGCTGGATCAACAGCTCTACGATGCCGCAATAGCAGGAATGCGGGCTCATTTTGGAACCAAGGAAAAGTTCACCCATTATGGGGCTGCGGTAAAAGCCGGGGAACGGATTTACTTCACAGGCGTGTACAGCAACCCCGATGAACGAATGGGAATGCATCCCGAAATGGGCGCAGCGCTGCTCGCGCGCATGGATGGACAGGATCAAATCGACGCAGTAGGAGTGGTGAGTGAAAAGTTCGTGGATAAACCCACTTCCATGTGTGGGCTATGCCGTCAAACGTATGCTGAAATTGTCGAGGGACAAAAACAAGACGTAAAACTGTTCACATTTTCTTTCGGAAAAAAACACGTATATGAAACCACGATTCAGGATTATTTACCCCAGTCCTGGTCGCCTACGCAGAAAAATCCTCGCGTGGAGTAACATTTAACTCTAGATAATAGGATATAGTGGAAAGAATGACCATGAATTTTCCCCTTGTTGAAGCGATTTTAGAAATCCCCCCTGAAGGAAAAAACGGGAAAATTGGGATTTGCACTAACACCCTTGCCCCCAGGATGGTGTTAAACGAAATCGTCGAGGAAGACAGGTCCGACGTGGCCGCGATTGGTAGTTTAGTGGTCAACCGCGATGGCGCGGAACGGATGATTGTCAACGCCCTCACGCATCCGACGATTCAATACATTATTTTGTTTGGAGATGAAACCCTGAGCTTTCGACCTAGCACCAACCTCCTGCAGGCGCTCATGGAAGGGTATGACCCCTCTAAACCAGGGAACGTCATCAAAGGAGGGAAGGGAATTGCATTCCAGTACCCTTCCATCACCCCTCCCGTGTTGGATTCCTTCCGACAAAACGTGGTCATTCTACCCCTCTTCATGGCCCCCGCCGATGGAATTGTAGAAAAATACATGGAATGGCTCAAGCCCCGAATCCCGGAAGCGGTGTGGAACAGCGTCAAGAAATGGCAGGACAAAAAAAAATTCTACTATGATGCATTAGGAGACGTCGTTCGAACCATTCATCATGAAAATGCTCCCCGAAAAGAAGCCTTAACGCTCGATCCCAAAGAGTTTCAGCATTTGCAACCGCCCGTAGTAAATGTAGAGGGGAAAAGTGGATCCGTTGAGGTTCCATTTGACGTGCACGCGGAAGGAGAAGATATCGTGGTGCGCATCGACACCGAAAAAGGAAATGGAATCCTGCGAGGAAAGGATTCATTTCTCTTAGCCTATTCCATCATGGAAAAAATGCGTGCATTGAACGTGAAATGGTCTCCGTTACAGGAGCTCGCGCTCGGTGCTGAAATTTCGCGTGTTGAAATCCAGATCAAAAACACCATTGAATCCAAATCGTTTTTCCAATCCACTCTTTCCTCAGCTCCGCGCGAGGAATGGATCGTCGCCTCGCAAACCATCATGAAGCCGGACCCTCGATTCTACTACAAAATCAGTGTCAAGGATGAAAAACTCCGCGTTCAGAGTATGGCCCACGACACATGTGAAACCGTCGTCGAGTGGCGCGCGACGGAATTGATTCCATTATTGGAAAAAATGGCTCAAGAGAATCGATTTGCGTCCTATGAACAAGAATCCCTGCATCGAATGTATGTGGGAAGCGAAGTCGCGCGAGCGGTATTGGCGCTCCAGCATACTGCCCAATTCTTACAAGACTTTAGCGCGTTATTTTTTCCTAATTCCACGCAGTTTCCATTCATTGTCGTGGATGGGGATTCGTTTTTGGGCAACCATCAAAAGATAGTCACGCAATTGTTTTTGAACGGGGTAACGATGCGTCATGCGGACGTACAAAAAGGAATGATGCGCTCTGCAGCAATATTGTCTATTTTCCGTCGAGCAGGAGAATCATTGAAATCACTTCCTCGGATTTACGCGCAAGGAACGCAAACGCCGGAAGATATGCGCACGCAATATTGTGCCGAGCTTTCCTCGCCGGAAGCGAAAGGCACGTATACGTATGGGAATCGCACCAAATCCTATTTTGGACGAGACCAGTTAGAGGAAACAATTGAGTTTTTGCGCACCCATCCAGAACAACCGTACGTGATTCAGCGCATGGATTACGTGCAGGACATGGGGGTGCACACCACCACAACGGACGATAAAGGAAAAACCCGCACGCGCGTGGAGGCGACACACGATCCCTGCTTGACGCACGATATTTACTTCATTCAAGGTAATCGTCTGCATTCATTTCACATCGCCCGCGCGCACAACATGGTAAATGCGTACCCGGAGAATATTTTTGGATTGCATGATGCATATGATCGAGTCATTGCCGACACGTTAAAGGTTGAAATGGGTGATTTGTTCATGCTTTCCAATCGGGGAAACATTTTACTTTTAACGGAAGAGCAGCGCGCGCGAAAAATAATGAACGAACCCTCGAAACCGGTGGGAGAACTCAACAAGGAAAGTGGACCCTATTCCATCCACTCCGTTTACCCGTCCAAAGGAGTGGGAATGCTTCAGGTGAAACTCGAAAATACTCCCTCCAAACCGATGCATGCATCGTTGGACGTGATTGAAACCTACGAAGGGGTTAACATTTTAGAAAAGTCGATTCAATACTTGAAAGATCGCGGAACTACCCACAATAATCCCATATTGGGGGCGTGGAATCCCAAGAATCCAATTATGGATGACGCGCACCGGCTTATTTTCTTCCAGTGTAATGAGCAAGGAGGTAAACTTCACTCTACAGGCGTATTTTTGCAGGGGGAAGGAGATAAAGTGAAAGGGGATTTAGAATTGTGCCAGTATTTTTCAACGCAATATTCTCAAAAGTTAGGAGTAGCATTGGGAGAATTAATTTACATTTCTCTCCCGTGGAAAGGAGTGTGAAAAAATGAATTCATCCGTTAAAATTATTGGATTTGACCTAGACCAAACCCTCTATCCTAAGTCTCCGGAGATTGATGAAGCGATTCAGGAGTATATTTACACACGCATCTCCGCACAACATGGATGTTCTATCGATGAATCGAGGAAAATGTTTTACTTGCACTATCCTGCGTCGAGTGGAAGCAAGACATTAGAACTATTAGGTGTTCCAAACGCGCGTGATGTGGTGCAGGAAGCGTTAGAACGCGCCGACATTGCTAGATTTTTACAACCGTCTCCTCAAATTGTACAATTATTGAACGACATTCGAACCAAATATGGTTCCGTGAGCCTGTTGACGGGATCCGATCGTCCTATTGCAGAGAAAAAACTGCGAGCATTGCATATTCCATTAGAATTGTTTGATTTTACTCTTTTCGGAACCCCTTCCAAATCGACCGGGGAAGCGTATGTAGAGTGGTTGAATTATTTTAAGCAAAAAAATAAGGAATTGCAACCGAATCAGTTTCTCTACATTGGAGATCGGTACTCAAGCGATGTGGAAGCGCCTCAAAAACTAGGCATTCAGACATGGTTAGTAAATAATCCTCCTGGAAAATACCCTGGAATTCAAACGTATTCCGATTTACTGAGCATCCGTGCGGATTTACTCTAAAAATAAACGAATTTCATTTCAATCCCGTACTACCAAACCCACCGCTTCCTCGAATTGTCTCATCGAGTTCGGTAACTTCCTTGATTTCAGGATGCACGATAGGTTGAATCAGAAACTGGGCGACTTTCTGTCCTTTTTCAATGATAACGGGTTCTTTTCCATGATTAATCACCACGATTTTTAACTCGCCGCGATACGTTTCATCCACCACTCCGGCAAGCGTGTGCATTCCTGTTTTCAACGGCGGGCCGGATTTGTCCCAGACTAATCCCACGTGATCTTTCGGTAACGCAAACGCAATTCCGGTGGAAATAGCTACTCGTTCGTCGGGTTGCACGACGCGGTGTTCGTTGGAATACAGGTCCATCGCCGCATCTCCGGGCAATGCGTATTTGGGAAGGATCGCATCCGGGTGGAGTTTTTTGATTCGCATTTCCATAAGATAGTAGAACAGCCAATGAGGTAGAAAAGGGTTGCTGCGTCCGTGCGCCTTTTAATTATAGGAGAAGTGAATCATGGATGATTAGGCCAGTAGTAAAGAAGCCATCGTACAAACATGCTCCTGGGACGCCAACATCGCGTGGAGTGATTGTGAAACAAAACACGACGGGTATACGAAGTTTGCTCCTAAAAAAAGGAGACTGGGACCGCGTGAGCCATCGCCATCACCAAGTGGTCCTAAAAGAAGTTCGAATTGTGGAATTAAGGGAAAGAGGAATACTCTCTTCCAAACAAGCGGATAATATCCTCGCGTTTATCCACAATTTTCAGATTAAAAAAATAAAAGAAGGGGAATATCACGGCCCCACATGGGGGGAATTGATGATTACTTTTCCATATTTAAAAAAGCTCATCCATGCAAGCCATTCTGAAAGTTTAGTTTAGGGATAATTTTCAGAACGTGTGCTTTTCGTGGACGGTTTGATAGGTCATTAAGTCTTTAGGGCCAAACCACAATGCCACTTCGCGTTCAGCATCGGCTTTGTCTCCCGACGCGTGAATGAGATTTTTGATGGGAATTTTTTTCTCGTCGCAATATATGTACGAATGGTGCGAAAAGTCTCCTCGAATGGTTCCGGGAGCCGCGGATTTGGGTTCGGTGGGTCCCACGAGCTTGCGTACCAATTCAATGGCGTGGATTCCTTCTAAGGCAATGGCTAAAACCGGTCCTTCCTGAACGTAACCCAAAAGCATGTCGCGCACGTGCTTTCCGCGACGGACGGTAATGTCTTCCGTGTAATGCTTTTCGGCCAAATCCGGAGTCACTTGTACCATGCGCATGCCGATGATTTTCAGTCCCGCATCTTCGAAGCGTTGGATGATTCGTCCCGTTAACGCGCGTTGAACGCCGTCGGGTTTAATCAGGACGAGTGTTTTTTCCATCATCGGTTGATCACCTAAACGAAATTATTTCTTTTCCGCAGCGGCGTTCTTCATTTTGGCTTCGTGCGCACGAATGGCTAAGTTAGCGGCCTTGGTTTTGGCAAAATCCGCCGTCCATTTCGTGTTTCGAGACTGGCGTTTCAAATGAATCATATTGTGTTCGCATTTACGTGAACAGAACTGATACACTTGTCCCGTTTTTCGAGCAAATAAGAAGCCCGTTCCGCGAGGGATATTTTTTCCACAAAAGCTACAATCCATAGTTCTTCACTTCCATTAGTGGGCGCGAATTTCCTTGGCTTCGCGTTCCGTGTTCAATAAAATTAATTGGTCGCCGACGCGCAACAGTCCTTTGACATTGCGTCGCTTCACGCGGCCTTTTTCGGGACCGTCCATGATGCGGCATAAGACTTGAGAAATTTCTCCGTGAACGCCGGTGCGCTTCACGACTTCAACCACTTCTGCAGGGGTACCGAGTTCAGCCATAGCACAACACCTACTTGTTCAACGCAGCAATGGTTTTGACCAATTGGTCTAACACAGGCTGCGCGTCTCCGGCTTCTACAACGGCTAATGCGGCAGTTCCTACCGGAACGCCTAATTTCTCACCCAATTCTTTTCGAGTGTCGGTGAATGTATACGCGACTTTCTTCTCCTTACAGAGTAAGGGAATGTGCATCGTTAATTCAGCCGGCGAAACGTCGCGGGCGATAAAAACCAATTTGGCCTGGTCGCGTTCGATGGCTTTCGTGACTTCGTTCACCCCAATGCGGGCTTTTCCTTTCTTTTTCGTCAGTTCGGACAAGAAGTCGTTTTGTTTTTCTTTGAGTTCCGCGGGAACTTCGAATGTTGCAGCCATATCGTTTTACACCTCAAACCGTCCCTTTGGGACGCGTTTTCATTGGATAGCCCCTTTTTGGAGGCTCCATACACTCAAAACCCGGTAAAAGGATTATAAATGGAGGCTCCGGCTCCCCATTCTACCGTTTAGAGGGAATCCTTCGGGACCACTTTTTTCGCCGGTCGAGTTCAGCTTTGAGGGTTGACTCAATTGTATCATAGGTTGCGTGACGAAGGAGATTAATGAGGCGTTCGCGCGGAATATGTCGATCCGCTCGTACGATTGCCCTGATTTTCTTCGATAAAACACGTTTGGCTTCGCGTCGAAGTTCATGAAGACGTCGAGAGGAATAGAAAGGAACGGGATAGGTTCCAGTGAAAAAATTGATAGTATCCTCCCGATCAGTAAAACGTTCGATTGAAAGGATGCCGCTCTTTTCCGCAATATCGGAGATCAATTCATGCAGGATAAAATCACCCATTGCGCGCATGGCGGTTCGTTGTGGCCCTCGATGAAAGGTTTTGAGTGATAGAGCAGGATTCGTTTGACTCGTTTGAACATGGGCATCTTCATGTCGACGGATCTTCGCGGCGTTGGGTTTTTCTCCTCGATATTTAACCAAAAACGCCATGCGCTCTGAAGTCAGACCATGTGGGCGAAAGACAACTGAAACGGGAACGTTTCCAATCGTTTGAAAGTGAGGAGTGTGTGCGGTTCCATATACACCTGGAAGGTGATTGGGTTTCAAATCCACAAAAATGACGACGCCTGGATGATTTTTTGAATACGTAATTTTATATCCCGCATACTCTCCAACGTGAACACTGGTTAAAAATTCGCGAATTTGAGTAGGGGTTACTTTCGTTTTAAATTTTTCAACCGCTTCTCGTTGAGCCAGCAAATTCTTGAGACCAGCGAAGGGCCGATAGGTTGGTTTTGCACGCACACGAGGCATTTCAACGTTAAATCATCAAACAAAATAAAGGAAATGGTTGGATTTAATCGTTCTTGGCAAATTGCAGCAGTTTTTGCGGTAGAATTTTGCGCAAATCGCTTGTTTTTACGCGCGCCGATTCGGTAAGCAAGCCGATATTAAAGTCCGCGTTCTCGTGATCGAAGACAGATTCATCAATAAACGTGGCTAATGGTTGTGGAAAACCAAATGGAGGAACGCTGCCTGCTTCGCATCCTGTTTTCTCTAGAACCATTTCGCGTTTTGCCAGCTGAACTTTCTTGAACTTCATGACCTTCTCGAATTTTTTCAAATCAATCTTCAAATCCGCCGCAAGGAGTGCAACCACGAGTCCACGTTCGGTTTCCAACACCATCGCTTTTACTCCGTCGTGTAAATTTCCACCACGCGAAGCTTGTGCTTGTTGACTCGTAAAAACGGGTTCGTGTACAAAGTGTTGGAATGAAATTTTGTGTTCCGCGAAAATCGCTTTGATTCGATCGGCTTCAGCTTGACCCATAGAAAATCAATAAAAAAAGAGTCCAATGGGTTTTTAGGTCCGATACTGCGAGGAAAAAGTTCTAGGGATACTTGCGAAGCAATGTACCCGTTTCCCGGTGCAGCCGATCGGAAGCGGCTAATTATTTTTTAGTTTATGCAAATCCGCACGCAATCGTTTATCCGAAGAAAAGATTTGTTTGGCGAGTTTTCCATTTAGATTAACCAATTCATTGTGTTTTTCTTCCAGCGCGGATAAGCAGGAAGTGAGTTGTTGATTGGAATAGCGAATCAAATACACGCAAACTAAAAGGGCGATGACGAACATTCCAACCGAGGCAATGATTTCAGCGAAAACCATAGTTTGTTTCACTCCACTAATTGTTTTTGACGGCCGCCACCGTTTCGTGCTTGTTTGTTTTCGTAGACTTCGGCATGCGGATTCCATCGATTTCTTTGCGGAAGTTGTCCTCGTTCATGATAACGGTCTTGGTTAAACGGGCATTGAGTTTCATCAGCTCTAAATTTTTGTCGCGGAGAGAGGAAATACTGCCCATCAGCTGCTGATTCGAGTAGCGGATTAAGTAAACCGCTACGATCATCTGGACGATAAACAGACCAAGTGTTGTGAGTAATTCGGTGGAAACCATGGCTCATTCCTCCTCTTTGAATCCAAGAATGCGGGCTATTAAAGACTTTTCCTTCATCGAGCGTCGTTCGGGGGGAGAAAGGTATGTTTTCTCGACGCGCAACAGCTTGTCTAACCATGAACGACGGGGCGGTCCGGCCAATGGAACGAGGGGGAGTCGTTTCTTTTTCTTTTCCTGGTCCAGAAACCAGACGAAGAACCAAATAAATAATCCGATCAGGAGACCAATTCCCACATACAACAAGAGATTCAACCCTTCACGGGAAAGCAAGGGTGCTTGCTGCTCCAACGCATCCACCATCGCGGCTAATTTGGTAATCTGCGTGGAAACATCAATGAGTTTGGTGTTTAACCCCTCGAGCTTTCCGGCCAGCAGTTGAGCTTTGGCCATCGAAAGATCGGTTTTGATGTCCAACAACATTAATGATTCGTCCTTCACGTCAAATCCACGATCGGCGAGGGAATCAATTTTATCATCGAGTTGATCAATACGCAGTTCGAGATCCGCGATGAGTTCCGCGTAGTAATCGGTGGGAGATGAAACCGTGAACATTATTTTTTTCTCCAACGTTACACCGTACGCATGAATGCGCACCGTCAGTTCATGCAATCCCAATCCGGCCGTGAGAGGAACGAATGGAGCGTAAGGGAATGACTTCGCTTCCCCCGGAAGAAGAGAAGTGGTGCTGTTGGACTGAATGTATATTCCATCTGCCGGATCCTTGATTCCCCATTCGATTTCCACATTCTCTTCGTCAAAGTCCCCGTTGTTGAGCAAATTAATCGTGAATGGAAATGTGAGCCCGAGTGCGGTTTTGTCCGAAGAAGGTTGAACATCAAGTGTAATCACGTGCTGCCCGCTCACGTTAACAACAAATGTTTCCGTGTCGTAGATCGCGAGACCGGTGAGATTCGTGAGGGATAGTTCAATCGTGTATTCTCCCGTTTCCTGTGGAATGTACGAGGTATTCGCCGTCACGGTTGTCGTGTTCTTGGGACCCACATCCAGAATGTTTTTCGTTCCCGAGGTGACAACATCCGTGGGAGAAATGATGAGGTAGTGTAGCGTGTAGTCTGTGATGTCCATCGTCTTGTTTTGAATCGTCACATTCATACTCGACGGTGCATTCTTGCTGAGCACGGGATCGAATTCCAATGAAAGGATTTGAGCCTTAGACGGACTGCCTCCCCCGCTGCCACCACCACTGCCCCCTCCACCTCCGCCGCCGGGAACCACTTCTTCCTCTTCCGCATTCACGGTAAACGTTCCGGAATTATTCCATTTGTATTTCGTCCCGCACGAAAAGAGGGTAGCGACTGTGTACAGTCCCGCGGTGGATGGAGCAAAAAACGAATAGACAAATTCTCCGTTGGGAATCTGCGACATGGTTTTGTTGGCATCTGCCACCGTGCCGTTGGGATAATAGATGGTCGTGTTCACGTTGATGTCGTAAATTTTATTTCCATCCGAATTGGTGGCCGTGTTTCGAATCTCGGATAATTCCCCTGCATCGACCGTAAATCCATTGTTGAGAAACGCCGTCGTCCAGTTGAGATCCCCCACGTACAAGTACCCATTCCAATCTCCCTGCGAAAGCGACGCCTTGTACGCGTGCGCTTGAATGAAATACGCTCCCACTTGATTGAAGTTGAAGGATAGCGTGTATGTCCCACTCAGATTATTGACAAAATTAGAATCCGAAGTGGAATTGTCCGGCTTTCGAATTGTGGCAAACACATTCGCATCCGAAATACTATTTCCTCCCGTGAGACCGGACACCGTAGCGGAAAGGGGAATGATTCCAGTGGAAGCGGTACAGAGGGAATACGATACGTCGAGCGTCAGACCCGTTTCGGTTCCTGAAACCCACGTAGCTGTTCCCCCGGATTGGCTCCCCCACGCGGATGGAATAATGAGAAATACAAACCCCATGATGAGGAGAAATGTCCAGTAAATCCGGGGTAACATGGCCAAAACTATTGAGGTGCGTTTAATTAGGTTGACCCTCAAACGAACACGTACACCTAGGGTTCGACCGTGATGATCAAGTCAATGTAGTTTCCGCTCGGAGAGAGAAAGCCATAGGGGACGTAGATTCCGTTGTGTTCCTTCGACCATTTTTCAGACAATTCCTTGGGAGGGGCGATGGGGTTGATTCCAATGGTATACGTTCCTGGGGGAGTGTCGGCCTTGAGTTCCCCTTCAACCACGATTTTGGTGGCCCAATTGCTTGCGAATTGAGGGAAGGTGGGACCCAACAGAAAGTAAGGTTTGCCCGTCTGGTCCTCTGAAATTTTGAGATTAAACAATTTGCTGTCCGCATTTGTTGGAATGAGCTCTACCCCAACGTTATTTTGAATATCCCACCCATTCGTCACAAATATGGTAGCCTTGAATGTTTTTCGATTCGTTTTGGATAGCGTATCATACTGTTGACTCGGATACGTGGAGAAGCCGTAGTCTCCCCAGTATTGAAGCTGTGGTTCCACCCACGGACGGAATGCGGCCGCGCGATTCGCGAGCGCGGTTTCTAACCCGTTGAAGTAAAACTCAGGCTGTTTGTAATACTGAGGACCGAGTAATCCAATCTGGAATGCGCGCCCCGTCTGT
>CAYHGC010000016.1:8588-13720 GCA_964356075.1 uncultured archaeon | reverse complement strand
GGGGTTAGCCGTTGGAAGTGGAGGCGGTGATTTTTGGAGCGTGACGCAGTTCCTTTTTGCCAATAATGCCACCGTGCTGTTGTTGGCAATATTATTTTCGTTTTTGTTCGGCGAGGGCGCGTTATTTTTGATTGGATGGAATGCGAGTATTATCGGAACCGTCATGGGAAAGATTGCCGTGCAAGCCCTGGCCAACATGCCTACGCACGATGCGCTGTCGATTCTATTTGCGATTGGATATGGAGTGTACCATGGAATTGGGTTCATTCCGCATGGATTGCCGGAGGTGGTGGCCTATTACATTGGAGCCATTGCCGGAGGAATCATTTCCGCGAGCATGGCAAAACAAGTGTATCGAACGAATGAGTTTCAAACCATTGCCAAGGACGCGGCGGGATTGATCATCATTGCATTGCTCTTGTTGTTTGGTGCGGCGCTGATTGAAAGCTACTTGTGGCTCTACACCTGACTGGATTGTCTCACAAATAGGGCAACAATAGTGCCCGATCGCAATGTACGTAATACACCCCACTCTATCCCCGGATGTTCTTTTTTTACTTCATTAAGTAAGGGATCCACAAACAGCAATGGAAGGGATGTGAGCAATACACCCCCTGGTTTTAATCGACTCATTATTGTGTTCAAAAAATGTACATGTTTTTGTGTCCTTTTTTTGAATATTGTTGGACTGCGAATGAGGTTTTGATCTTCCAATCCTAAACCATCATAATTGATTAATCCCGACCACGAAAAAATGAGATCCAAGCTTCTTTTCTTGAAATAACGATTGAGGGATTCTGCTTCCTCTTGAATGAAACGCACATGTTTATTTTCAACCCACTCAGGATAGGGATCACGACTAAAACCAAAGGCATCAACGATGGATTCATTTTGAGTCGCTAATTCAGTAATAGCGGTGCCTGCCGCACAGAAGAGATCTAAAACTCCGACACGCGCACGAGTGGCACGATACCGGGCCTGTGTAAATGTATTCAAGTCCAAATTAAATTGACGAGAAATGGTCGACAGAGGAGTATGAGTCAGCATGTAGGAATTTGGTTGAGTAGGTAAGACTGCACGTCTACTTTTTTTACGTGCAGAACGACGAACAGGCCTTTCACTGCGACCTTTTCCAAAAGTAGGCATGTGTATTCACTTTTTCTTTGCTTTCTTCATCGTCGTTTTGGTTGTTTTCTTTTCCGTTTTGGTAACGATGTTGTGCAAGAGGGGCGCATATTGCTCGAAGACGTTTTCCAACTGCTTCTTGGAATGCGCATTCTTGGTTTTGTCCGCCAGAGACTCAATGAACTTGGTCAACTCTAACGGGAAGATGAATTTGGTCGAGGCACCTTGTCCTAATACTTCGAGGGCTTTGATGTAGAAATAACTCAGGGAGCGATCGTCCAGTTTTTCTGCCGCTTGGCGAATGGAATCAATTTCGGCCTGCATTCCCAATGCTTTTTGGATTTGGGCCAGCTTGGATTGTTCCGCAGCAGCACGATGGGAAAACGCATCCTCGATTTCTTTAGGAATGTCAACCGATTGGATTTCCACACTCTCAACAGCGACTCCCCACGCGGCGGAAATCTGCTCGAGGTCTTTACGCAGAGCCGTGTTGAGCTTTCCTACATCGGAGATTAACTCAGACAGGGTGAGGCTTCCCACCACATCGCGGATTTTGGCCTGGACAAACTGGCTTGCCCCTTTACGATAATCATCCACTTCCACCACCGAATTAATCACGGAAGGAGCATCCTTCTTCACGTATAGGTAGACCACCGCATCAATTTTCACCACGATGTTGTCTTTGGTAATAACGGTTTGAGGAGGAACATCCAGCGTTTGCGTGCGCAAATCCACAATTTTGAAACTCTCCAACACGGGAATGATATACGTCCAGCCCGGACCCCCTACACGATTGACACGGCCCGCGCGGTAGATGACCGCGCGCTCGTATTCTTTGAGCGTGATGAGGAAGTCGTATTGTTTGACGAGGAATGCCACGAGGGCAATAACCGCAACGAGAACGACGACATTGGCCAGCGCAAAGGCATTGGTGATAAGGAGGTAGGCCACGATAATCAACAGGAGGAGAACCCCTACGAAAATGGCCTGCTTGACCTTGTAGGACTCGACTTTACCCAAACGCTTCGTCATATCGACTAAAACCCCTAATAACGCCTCAAAATTGGATAAGTTAATATTTTCGCCCCTTTTTAAGTACTAGTATGGCCGAAAAGCGTTTAGCAGTCGTATGTGTCGATCGGGATAACGATTTTGGACGCAAGGCTGGCGTCGACGGACCCATCATCGGACGCAAGGAAAACCTCCGCGCCGCGGTCAAATTGGCCCTGGCCGACCCCGAAGATTCGGACACGAACTGCTTATTCATGGCCATCCAAAAGTACGATGAGCTGAAAGAAAAATACCCGGACACGGAAATCATTACCCTCGTTGGAAGTAAGAAGTTTGGATTTGAATCCGATGTTAAAATCAACGACCAACTCGAAGGATTTTTGGAAACATTTCATGCGGAAGGATTCGTCTTAGTGACGGATGGAGCCGAGGATGATCAAATCATTCCTGTTCTTCAGAGCCGCGCGCCCATCATTTCCAAAACCACGGTGATTGTGAAGCAAGCACGCGAAGTTGAAAGCACGTTTTACACCATCAAGGAAGCGTTGAAGGATCCATTCCTCGCGCGCATCGCGTTTGGGGTGCCGGGATTGATTTTACTCTTGTACATTTTGCTCCCGTCGGTGGGATTACAATTGGTTGCCGCCGTTTTTGGAATTTATTTAATTTTGAAAGGATTCGGAATCGAGGACCGCATTATTAATGTGTTTAATGAGATCACGAGTTCCATTTCCGCCCAACGCGTGAGCTTCCCGTTCTATGTAGGGAGCATCATGTTTGCGGCATTTGGATTGTTTTCGGCCGCCCCTCACATGTTGAATGCATATACCATTGCCCAAGCGGGAAATTATGCGCTGGCCGTGGATGCTGCCGCCACTGCGTTTGATTTTTTGATCATGTTTGGAGCAATTACCGGTATTTCATTTTTAGTCGGTAAAGGAGCCGATGCAGTACAACTGAAGAAAGCCTACATGATGCACACGTATTTGCTTTCCACGGTAGCTGTTATTTTGGGCGCCATTTTGTTAGGGACGGCCAAAGGAGTGTTGATCGGCACCACGACGCTCAACTGGTTCTTGGCACTGGTTGTCCTTTCATTCATCGTGTTCTTCGGAGCCTACAAAGCCACGAGTGCGTTAGACATTCGAAAGAAAGTCACGCGCTTGCTGTTAGGATTGCCGGTATACACGAAAACAGGTAAATGGTTGGGACGCGTAGAAAAGATATCCAAAGAGAAAGGGGTGTTGGAGTTCTCCATCAAGTCCAAGAAGATTCAAATTGGAATGGGCGAATTCAATTTAGAGAATGGAAAGATCTTCGTGCAGCGAAGCATTGGAACCACGTCGAGTTCGAAATCGTAATTTAGTAGTCTAATTCTAGAAATAAAAAAAAATAATTATTCGACGCCAGGTAACTGTTTTCCGAGAATCTTTTCCACCGGTTTGGTTACGGTGAACTCGATGAGCTTACCTAACTCGCGCAGGAATGTATCTGTTTTCTTTCCGCGCACGAGCGCGTGATCGAGCACTTCCTTCAACGTGGAAACGGGAATGATTTTGATTCCGTTCAATTCCTTTTTGGACAACACAATGTCTTGCAGATTGGAACGAGGAACGATGACTTCAGAGAAGCCGGCACGCACCGCGGCGTGAACCTTGGAAGTAACTCCCCCCACAGGCATGACCTCTCCGCGAACGGACAACGAGCCCGTCATCGCTAAATCCTGTTTGATGGGAATTCCCTCTAACGCAGAAATGACCGCAGTGGCGACCGAGACTGAAGCGGAATCACCCTCTACCCCTTCATAGGTTTGCAAAAACTGGATGTGAACATCGTGCTTGGAAATGTCTTTGCCCGAGAGCTTTTTGATAAGCGCCGAGACGTTTTGAACGGCCTCCTTGGCGACTTCTCCTAATTTCCCCGTGGCAATGAGCTTTCCTTCGTTGCTCGATTGAGCGGGTGCAATTTCGGCCTCGATGGGAAGGATCATTCCCGCATCTCCATCTCCGGAAACAGCTAAACCGTTGACGCGACCAATGGCAAATCCGACCGATTTGTAGACTTCGTATTCTTTCTTTTGCTCCAACGATTTGAACATCATCTGTTGTTCGAGCGTGCGCGCACTGGTGCGAGCTTCGTATACATCGGCGGCTGAAACGAGTGCGTGGTTTTTTGCTTTCGCGAGATCGCCCGCGGCGCGAACGAGACCACCGAGATCGCGGAGCTTCAATGTGAGTTTTCCTTTTCTTCCCGCGCGACGCTTGGCTTCAAACAGAACGACTTCGGCGGCTTCTTTGGTGAAGTGGGGAATCTTTCCATCCTTCGTGACTTCCTGCGCGATGAATTGAACAATCTTAATTCGATTTTCGGGCGTATCATCCATGTCGAGATTCATGTACACTTCGTATCCATACCCACGAATACGCGAACGCAACGCCGGGTGGACGTGTTCCAAGTCGCGGTAGTTTCCAGCTGCGACTAAAACGAAATCACACGGAACAGGCTCTGTGCGCGTCATAGCGCCGGAGGACATTTCGGATTGACCGGTAATGGAGTATTTCTTTTCCTGCATCGCGGTCAAAAGTTCCTGCTGCGATTTCATCGATAAGGTGGCAATTTCATCCAGGAAGAGCACTCCGCCCGAGGCACGGTGAATGAGACCCGGCTCTACGCGTAAATGGGCCGGGGTTCCGAGTCCACCGGACTGTAAGGGATCGTGACGCACGTCCCCGAGCAAGGCACCCGCGCGTGCACCGGTGGCTTCCGAGAACGGAGCGATTTTACGACCGAAATTATCGACGAGTAATTTAGGGGTTTGTTTGACGGTGGGACGATTCATCTGGGCACCAATGGCAAAACCAAAAATGAGAATTCCACCCAGAATTAAGGTGGCAGCATACACCACATCCGGCAACCAGCCGAATGTCCAGGCCACATAGGAAAGCAAAAACCATCCGATGGGAAAAATCAAACTCATCAAGCGAAGATTATCTTCG
>CAYHGC010000016.1:0-8578 GCA_964356075.1 uncultured archaeon | reverse complement strand
ACGCGTGTGATGGAGAATGTGCTTTCCTTCGCCGGCTTTGACTACGCGAACGCGGGGATTGTTTTGATCCTCATCATTGGGATAAATCAACACATCATACAAACGGGAAATAGGAAGAATCTCCGCCATCGCCTGCGCGAGCATGGACTTACCAATTCCGGGAACGCCAATCAACAAGACGTTTCGTTTCTGGGCCGCGGCCTTGGACATGATTTCCACGGCAGAATCTTGACCGATGACTTGGGAGATTAAGGATTTTGGAACGTCCACTTCTTGCGTGGAGGTAAACTTCAGGGGGATTTCTAACTCCGGGGTTTCGACTTCCGAAACGGGCACTGCGACAATCTTTTCAGAATCTTTTGCTTTACGAACCATAATCCGAGCCAACTCAAATGGATTACTACTATTCCGTCCATTAGCGCTTTTAAAATAAAGCCAAAATGAGAAGGAAACAGGCGAAAAAAGAATAATTATGTTGGACGGGGGCGATTTATAAGGAAAACGAACCCGAACGTTGAGAGGATGTCCATCCAACTCACATTCCTGGGAACGAGCTGTTCCACGCCCACGCCGGAGCGAAATCTTTCAAGCATGGCGCTTACCTTTCGAGGAAACTGGTTTCTGTTTGACACACCCGAAGGAGTGCAACAACGGTTAATGAAAACCGGAATGAGTTACTTGAAACTCGAACACATTTTCATTTCTCATTTTCATGGAGATCATACATTGGGATTGCCTGGATTGCTTGCGACCATGAGCATTCATGAACGCAAAGACGAACTGCACATTTGGGGACCGCGCGGAATCGGGGAGAAAATCAACCAGGCGATTGCGCTGGGACAATTCATGCCGACGTACAAAATTACTCCCCATGAAATACGCGAAGGAGTTTTGGTTTCGCACAAAGAATATGAAATTTCTGCGGTTGAACTGAACCATTCGTGCAAGTGTTATGGATTCCTGTTCGAAGCCGTCAGTAAGGCAGGAGAGTTTCAGCGCGCGAAAGCGATCAAGCTCAAAATTCCGGAAGGGCCGATGTGGGGAAAGTTGCAGCGCGGGCAAACAATTGTTGTGAGTGGAAAGAAGTTTACGCCTGAAATGGTCATGGATTATTCCAAAGCCATGAACGGAGCGAAAATCGCCTACATTATGGACACGTTTCCGCACGCGCATTATATTGATGCGTTAAAACAGGTGAACGTGGACGTGTTGATTCACGAATCCTCCTTTTTGGAAACCGAAAAAGAACGCGCCCGCGAAACGATGCATTCGACCGCACTCATGGCAGGGGAGATTGCTAAGCGCGTGGGGGTTAAGCAATTAATTCTGACCCATTTCTCTCCGCGCTACCCGAACGGAAAAGAAATGGAGCGCGAGGCGAAAAAAGCGTTCGCGCACGTGACTGCTGCGCACGATTTGATGACGATTGACGTGCCCGAACGATATGGAATGGAAACGAAGGCGAAAAAAGCAGCTAAAAAGTCAAAAAAATAATCAATGGAATTACAGTTTAAGCGGATGCACAAATTCATACATGCCATTGGGCTCCATCACAATGGCTTTGGTTTTCAAGTTTGACTTTTCGATCTTTTTGGCAAACTCATCCGCAGACGCGAGACAGATTCCAAATGTGTTAAAATGCATGGGAATCACGACATCCGGTTTCAATACTTTCGTGGCCTTGACGGCGTCTACAATATCCATCGTAATGTTACCCCCAATGGGAAGCAACGCAATGTTCGCCGTGAAATCGGGAGAAAACTCTTCGATTAAGTCCGAGTCTCCGGCGTGGAAAACCGAAACCCCATCTCCCGTAACCACATAGGCCATAGGATAGAAGGCTTGGGGGTGATGCGCGGTTTCCACCGACACATGCACGCCGCGAATGTTGATTTCAGAATCCGTTGAAACGGCACGCTTGCATCGGGCCGGAATGGGGAGTTCGGAGAGAACGGAATCATGCGCCACGACACACGCGCCATCGCGATTGGCGAGGAATGCCACGGTTTGTTTGTCGAAATGATCCTCGTGTTCGTGGGTGATTAAAATGAGGGAGATTTTGGGCAGTTGCTCCTTAGTAATCGGAGACGGAATGAGGCGGTCGTATTGTCCGTACGAGGCACAATGAATACAGGGATCGATCAAGACATTTGTATCCTTGAACTCCAACCAAAAGGAAGAATGCCCCAAAAAGTGAACCCGCATAAAACATCAGTAACGCCGACCGAGTATAAAAGATACAAGGAGACGAACGAATGAAAAACAAAATGAATGAAACCCAAAACGCGCGGGAAACCGGTGCCCCTTAAAAGATGGGAGAAGGTTAAACGATACAGATGCGAATGAATATGATTCTACTTACATTGGGGGTAGTGCTCGCGTTAGCATTAGCACCCGGCGTCTCTGCGCAGGAATTCATTTCCCGCGTCACGGAAGAACGGATTGGGTTTCATAGCCTGGATGTGTTCATCAACGATGACGGAAGTGCAACCGTAGAAGAACGGTTTTTCTTTACCTTTTTTGCCGGAGAAGCGGTACAATTTGAGATCGACTTTGCTCAAAATAACCCGAGCTTGTCCGAATGGAAACAAGACTATCCCTTCATCCACCCCCACATGGGATTGGAAAATAATGCCAGCGGAATTGAATTCTTTTTGAACCGCACCGCAAACGGAGAACCGACGCTGAGCATGACATACGATTACACGAAGGGATTAGTGGAGCAAGTGAAAGTGGGAACACAAGGGCGAAGCACGCGATGGAGATTATCCGAGATTGCATTGTTACAATTTATCGCGGGAGGAAGCATTGACATCCCGAGCAACACGCAGGTTAAGTTTCATTTACCACCCGGGGCAGTGGTGGACACCGTTTTACTCCCGCAAGGAGTGAGTGCGGCCGGAAATGTGGTGACGCTGACGAACTTTCAATCGAACGCGTTTCGATTAGAGTATTCGGTCCTCACTCCGATTGCGGACCCCATTGATGTGGGAAAGGTTGTTGATGCGTTGATTCGAAGCCCGTTGTTTGCGGTCTTTTTGGCCATTGTTGCGCTTGGAGTGGTGTATGTGGCGTTGAACCAGGAGCGACTCCGCGAACAAGTCGAGGATTACGTGATTGAACACTCTGAATTCAAACCCAACCAAAAGAAAGAAGTCGACGTAGATTGGGAGACCAGCGACGAAAAGGGATCGTAAATGGAAGAAAAACCATCTGTTTTATTCCTCGTTATATTAGGGGTGGCAGGATCGATTCTATTTTCCCGATTCGCCATCGAAGGAACCCCTGCGATTGTGTTCGTGATTCCGCTGGCCATTATTGCGGCGATGCTGCATGACACGGAAGCCGGCATTACCACGGGAATGGGTATTGCATTCCTCAATGGGATTTTTATCGAATCATTGAGAGACTGGAACATTATTGCGTACGCACTCGCGGCGGGAATAACGGTGTTTGTTCTTTCGGCAGCCTATCCTAAAACGAAAACTACAACGGCAGCCATGTTGATGGCACTCGTTGGAAGTTTGGTTTTCATTTTATTCAGCGATTTTTTGCAGGGAGACAACATGTTATTTCGAGAGAGTTTATTTTTGGGAACGTTCGCCCTTGCTGCACATGTGATTGCGGCGAATGTGATTATTGTACTGATTGCGCACACGCTCTGGATAAAGGAAACAAAATAAATGGATTTGAAAAAAGGAACGAACTACAGACGAAACGTTCGAAGGACTTCATCCCACATCGAATATGAGCTTCCTGAAAACAATCCTGCTAACTGAGAAGAACGGGCGAGGACGAATAACGCGACGATTCCAATCCCCAACACGACCCATCGTTTAGGGGTGTTCGGCCAGAGTAAATGGAATGCGTAATAGAGGACGAGCAATTCCAAAACGATTGAGTATCCAAAGAGACCCATAGTCATGTAGAAGACAAGTGGAGGTGGTATTCTAAAACCAATCCCGTCCGGTAGGAAAACTTATCGTTTGGTGCCGAAAGATTTGCGTTTGAGGATACCTTTTTGTTGGATGCCCTCAAATGGGATTTTGGCCCACTTGAGGAGGTTTTGGAGGGAATAATCGTCCGTGTACACGCGCACCGACTCTTTACGGTCTTTGGCTTCGAGCGCAAGGGCGAGCACCATTTCGTCCGCGCGCGAAATGCGATTATCCCCATGTTGCTTGGCGACGCGTTGCGCGGCTTGCAATGAACCCATACAGGGATCGGTGATCGTGAAATTATCGTGCTGTGCTAACGCGGCATCAAGACGCATCTTGGCCACCGACTCTTTGATCTCTTCCTCACACGCGGAAGGCATGACGTATTCGTTCTTCTTCGAAAAGGGAAACGAATCCGTATTGATGAACACCGCAGAATCGAGGATTATACGCATACGTCAGAAAGAAACAAGGAGTTCAAAAAGACAAATGGTGTGTTCTATCTATGCCCTCATTCAAGCAGCAGATGCAAACCAAGCTGAAAGCGGGATTAACTAAAACCGAACTGGAAACGCTCCCCTCATCCTTTCAACGATTAGGACACGTGGTCATTCTACGATTGAAAAACGAGCTGTTGCCCAAAAAGAAACTCATTGGAGAAGCCACACTCGCAACTATTCCTGGAATCAAAACCGTGTGCATCAACACCGGGAAAATTGACTCCGAATTTCGCGAACCCAAAATCGAATTGCTCGCCGGAGAACATAACACGCGAGTGGATCACACCGAACACGGATGCGTGTTTCGATTTGACGTGACGAAGTTGATGTGGTCGATGGGAAACATGAATGAACGAAAGCGAATGTATCAGATGGTGCAAGCAAATGAAACCGTGGTTGACTTTTTTGCAGGCATCGGATACTGGAGTATCCCTATCGCCAAGCATTCGAAAGCAAAGCATGTTTATGCGATTGACGCGAATCCCAACTCCATCGACGCACTGCGCGAGAATCAAAAACTGAACAAAATATCCAAGGAGAAAATGACCATTATTCAAGGAAAATGTGAAGAAGTTGCCCCCACGCTGGGACGGATTGCGGATCGGATCATTTTAGGATACCTTCCCGCGCCCACCTTTGCGCTGTCGGCGGCCTTTCATACTTTAAATCCAGCGGGGGGAGTGATTCATTATGAAGGCGTGTGTGAAGAAGGAAAATATGATCCATTACTGCGCGAAGTGCGCGCGCAGGGAGCATCGCTTGGGTGGAACGTGGAGCTCGCGCACGCTCAACCAGTAAAAAGCATGGCACCGCGAAAGTGGCATTACGTGTTGGATTTGAATGTGACTCCGATTGATGTAGACGAGGGGATTGGGACGAAAAATAAAAAGAAGAATGGTGGAAAATCTCGATGAGCCCCATTGGACCACCCGTCCGCATACGAAAGTCCCAAGCCACGATGAAGAAACCTACTTATCTCCCCTCGGATTCTCGAAAACGAAACCGAATGCTCTTTCGATTGGGAACCGCCATCAACGGAATGACCCTTGCGGCATTGATAGGGTACCCCAAATACGTGGATCGAGAAGAAGCCATCCAATATGTCAACTTGCGAATCATTCATGCGCTGGATACGATGATTCGAGAACGAAAAATGAGCAATGAGGAAATGATGGCCTCCGCTCGCGCACTGGTGAAGAGAGCTACCATCGATTACATTCGCGAGGAAACAATATTTCATCATGGAAAGCGAACAACGGTAAAAGCAACATCGGCACTCAACGCGGATGAAACGAATGAATGGATGAGTGAACGAGCAGACGATCTAACCAGACCTGCACGTGAACGAAAGGAACGAAAACGAGAAGCGAAAGCTAAAATTTCACGATACATCGCTCAATTTCGAAAGACCCTGACATGGAGAGAATACTTTGTCATGCGAAAAGTGTATGTGGAAAGATGGACATTAGGACGGACGGGAGCATTCCTTAACGTTACCGAATCACGAGCTTCCCAAATTATGACCGACGCCATCAAAAAAATAGGGAAGTATTGGAAAAAACTCCCACCAGAATTAAATTCTCTTCAAATGTAATCCGAAAAACTAGTCTTCTTTTTGGGCGCGAATAATATACAAGCGCATTTCCTGCTCGATGCGGGTTTTGCCCGGAATGTGATGCTGTTTGAGGAACGTCATGACTTCGTTTCGTTGCGCATCCGTTATTTTTTTAGGAAAAAACGTGTTTTCGAAGACTTCGAATCCCCAATCGGGGGATTTGAATTCGAAAAGAAGAGGGACTTTACGCACTTCCAACGCCCACCCTTGTTCGTTGATCCACTTGGGAAAGGCGACATCAAACTCTTTGCATTTTTGCAAATGATGAGGCTTGACGATGTCTTCTAACTTGGGCAGATCCTTTTCGCCGGAAGAAAAACCAACAACAACCGGAGCGCCGGGCTTGGTGACGCGCACCATTTCATTCACGACTTTTTCCCAGCGGGAACGATTGTGGTGAATGATCCAAATACAATAGGACGCATCCGCCACATCATCATCAAATGGCAACGAAACGAGGGGGGCTTGCACCACCTGCACACGATCCTTGAGGCGGTGTTCAAACACCAACTCATTCACGACTTTAATGGTCCAATCGCTCTCGTCTACGGCAGTAATGGATTTCGCGACACGGGCAAATGGAAGAATGAGCCGACCGGGGCCGCAGCCGACTTCCATGACATCTTTTCCCTGCATCTGCGTCGCATCAATGATGGCCGGAAGCTCTTTCGCGTCTCTCCAAATAGACGCCTTGACCATTTCCCACCAGTAATCCCAGTAGACCGAATCCTTGTTCTTGGTCGAGGGAGTGGTTTTGTGCACCATATACTTCAAACTCCCATCCTTCGCCTTAAAAGCCCAGACGAAATGAAGATGAGCATGGAGAGCTCTGCTAAAACACGATTTGAGATGACCAAGACGCATCATCAGGAAACCCTAGCGGTTGCTATCAAGGAAAAAAAGATTGATCCATTGATGATTCCCATTTCCCGCTTCCTCGCGGGGACAAACCACTACTTTTCGACCTCCACCTGCTCCGGACGCATCACGTTAATGGACCTGAACGTAAACGAGCACAAAAAGAAAGGAGCGTTCTTTCGAAAATGGCATCGAAAGGTGAAACTTCCGGAAGTGTGGAAGGGAATCGAGGACGATTCGAATACGGGAAACATCTGGTTCAAGCAGGATGCCTTTGTCTATGTGATTGGCACGGATTCGTGGGAGAATGCTAAGAAGATTTTTGGGGCGTGTCAGAAAAGCGGCGTGAAACGATTCGGAATACACCATTTCGAGGAAGGAAAAATACTCATCGAGATATTTGGCACGCAAAACATGTGCGTTCCCGTTAAACTTGGAAGAAAAATTCTTGTGGAAAAAAAATACGTGAAAGAATTGGTTGTAATCGCCAACCGAAAGTGGATCGAAAACGAGAAAAAGAGAAAAGAATTGGAAAAAAACATGCGCGCAATGCTGAAATAATTTTTTATTCCACAACAATCAGTTTCGGAAGATCGCGCGAGAGCTTCCATGCAAATTCGGTGCAATATGCGCCGACGTTTTCCACACCGATCAAGTCTCCTTGCGCAAGCTTGCCGTGAATTTGTCCGAATTCGTCCGAGCCAAACATTAAAGGACCCCCTAAACGGAAATTGGTTTTGGTTTCCCCTTTTTCGGTAAGCGCAAAAAAACGAAAGGGACTCATGGCAATGCGAGGAAGGACATTGATACCCGAATCGAGCAAGGCGAAATGTTGACCTTCTATTTTTTTGATGTGCATCACTTTGGTCACGAGAATCATCGCATCCTCCACCAAAAAACGACCGGATTCGAGATACAACGAGCGGGTTTTGAGAAAATCGCCTAATTGTTCCTGGATGATTTCCGCGTAGGATTCCAACCCCTCCTTGCGTTCCATTAGACTCGTTTTCCCCGGGAAGCCCCCTCCGAGATCGAGTGCCGTAATCGAAGGAAGATCCTGCACCAACCCCGCGACGCGAGAAATGAAATTACGATACTGGGAAACGGAACAGTTCGTCCCTGGATGGGTGTGAAGGAGCGTTACGTTCAATCCCATCTGCGCGAGAGTTTCTATCATTCCTTTTACTTCCGCAGGAGAAACACCAAAGCGATGCGTGTCCATCCGCACGCGCAAACCAACCGAAAGGGGTTTTTGGGTTAATGCAAGACGAGCAACCTGTTCCGCCTGCGAAATGGAGTCAATGATGATGAATGCGTGTTGGTTCAGCGCGAGCTGGACTTCCTCATCGGAAGAGGCACAGCTGTTGAAAATTTTAGGAGCAGTGAACGCCTCCACGAGTTGAAGTTCGCGCAGCGAAACACACTCAAATCCCGATTCCATTTTGGAAAGCGATTGGATGAACGCGGTGTGGGGGTTGGTCTTAACCGAATAAAAAATACGCACATGCTTCGCGACCTTTTGAAACACATCCATCAATTCAAAATAACGCGCCTGCGCGGCACGAGGAAACACCACCCAAAAAGGAGTAGGGTGTTCGTTAGCTAACTCCGACAGCCACTGCTTATCACGTGAATTCATAAAACCAACCGAGCCCAAACCCTTAAAG
>CAYHGC010000015.1:0-14336 GCA_964356075.1 uncultured archaeon | reverse complement strand
ACTGTCCCCAAATGGAATCGTTTTCGTCCGGTAAGGGTTCGTCTGGAATATCATCCACATTCGGGAGGAGAATCAAATCTACGGTGTAATTTCCATCTTTTTCAATCGTAAAACTCTGTTCCGCATCTAACAGTAACACCCCTTGTTCGGTGTACGTCGCGTTGAGCGTGTATTTTCCCGGCGACAATTCAAACGAATACACGCCATCTTTCACCAGCTTCGTTTGGGTGGGATTCGTGTTTACGCTCACGACGACGTTTGTAAGTGTGTCCAGCGTAAGTCCGTCATAAATCGTTCCTTGGATAGTCGCGGCATGTGCTCCATTCATGAGGAGAAGGAGACCCAACCCCACAAGTATCCAGATGGGAAGTGGACGCATACCCACTATTCCTGTTGCTCGCCTTTAAACGGTGAGGCTTTACTTCGCCTTTTTTCTCCGAAAAAGGGGGCCATAAAGCATGATTTTCTCCACCCTTTCTTCAGCGTATCCCCTAAAGCATGATTTTAAAGTGACGCGCACCATGTCTGGGTATGGCTCCCCGTACGCTTTTGATAGTAGTCTTGATTCTCCTCTCCTTTTCATTGGTTGAGGCCCGCGAAGCGGTTCCCGGGAACACTATTTCCATTACCGGAAAAGTCACGGCGATTGCTCCGACGGTTACGGCAAAAGCGATACCCATTCTTCCCCTTCCTGTGCGTGCGTCGAAAGACACGACACTGAAGGTCATGGGGGCCACGAACGCGTCCACGAAGAACGTTCTCGTTCGAGAACGCGCGGCCTATTCCACTATTCACGCGCAATGGGTGAATGCGTCTTCTGCGGAACGCACGACGTTGCAGCCCGAGATCATCGAACAACGCCAACGCGTCCTCATGGCCACGCTGAACGGTGTCACGGCCATTTACCAACGCATGGATGTCATTCTCACGACGTTTGACACGACCCTCATTCGATTGCGTTCCATTCATTCTAATCGCGTATCTCCGGTTCCTAATTTCGAATCTCGTTATGCGTCATTGAGGGCTGAATTGGATTCGTTGCATACACAATCCAATCAAGTCGCAACCGAAATCACCGCCTGTCAAGGAGGGGTTGACCTCTCGGCCTGCGTTCAATCTTCGCGCGTGCAATCATCGGATTTGCTTATTTCGCTTCGGAAATTCTTCGCGTCATATCGCGCACTTGCATTAGACGTTATTCACTAACACAAAATCCTGAGGGTATTTCGATACCTATTTAAGAAATCCTTCTCCTTTCGTTATAATATGGCCAAACCATCTGACATTAGAAACGTCATCATTATCGGTGGAGGAATTTCAGCTCACACTGCGGCGATTTACACGGCGCGCGCATCATTAAATCCGCTCGTATTATCGGGAGAAACACCCGATCAACTTTCCCTCACGACATTAGTGGAGAACTTTCCCGGCTTTCCGGAAGGGGTGATGGGTCCCGATTTGATCGTTCAGACGCGGGAGCAAGCCAAAAAGTTTGGTGCGGAATACAAATCCACCCGCGTCACGAGTGTTAAAAAAATAAAAGAAGGGTTCGAAGTCAAAACTTCGGACGATGAAACATTTCAAGGACGCACATTAATTATTTCTACCGGCGCATCGGCTCGTTTAACCAATATTCCGGGAGAAAAACAATTCTTTGGTCGCGGGGTTAGTACCTGTGCCGTGTGTGATGCCGCATTATACCGAAACAAAGAGGCAGTAGTCATCGGGGGCGGCGATTCCGCCATGGAAGAAAGCATGGCGCTGTACAAATTCGCTAAAAAAGTCACGATTGTTCACCGCCGCGACGAATTCAAGGCGTCTCAAATCATGCAGGATCGCGTATTAGGGTTGAAAGACAAAATATCCGTGCTCTGGAACACGGTTCCCATAGAGGTGCAGGGAGAAAAGTTTGTGAAGGGGTTGAAGGTGCAGGATGTCAACACCAAAAAAGAATCCATTATTCCCGCAGATGGTGTTTTCCTCGCAATCGGTCACATTCCCAACACGGATTTCCTCAAAGGTCTTATTGATTTAGATCAAAATGGTTTCGTCAAAGGGAAAGGTGTCCTTACGTCTGTTCCCGGTATTTACGCGGCAGGGGATGTGATGGATCCTCGTTACAAGCAAGCCATTACCTCCGCCGGAACCGGTTGCCAGGCCGCATTGGAAGCTGAATGGTATTTGGAAAAGTTGCAAGCCGAAGGGAAGTTCTAGCCCTTCTTTCGCGGCTTGTCCCACGCTCTTTTTTAACTCCAATTTTTTCCTCGTTTCCATAGGTGGTTGATTTCCCATGGCAAACGTTGATGAGTTCGGTCCCGAAAAAGTAATTCACGTGTATGATTCTAAATCTGGAATGAAGGGTGTGATTGTCATTGACAATACGCGCCGCGGTTTAGGGAAAGGCGGGATTCGCATGACTGGTTCGGTTTCCGAAACCGAAGTTCGCCGTCTCGCGCGCACGATGACGTGGAAGAATGCCATGGCGGATTTACCATTTGGTGGAGCGAAATCTGGAATCTTTTCGGATCCAAAGCAGCTTACTCCTCAAAAAAAGAAACAACTGATTGAAGCGTTTGGCCGTGCCCTCAAGGGAATCGCGCCCAACTTATATGTCGCAGGCCCCGATATCAACACCACGGAAAAAGAAATGGCCCAAATCGCGATAGCAGCCGGTAATCGAAAAGTCTGTACCGGAAAGCCCTCCAAGATGGGTGGAATTCCGCATGAATTAGGCTCCACCGGATTTGGGGTGGCCCATTCCACCATGCTCGCGTTGAATTACATAGGAATGAAACCCTCAGACGCACGCGTCGCCATTGAAGGATACGGAAACGTCGGAACGTTTGTGCATCAATACCTTTCTCAATGGGGCGTTTCGGTTGTCGCGGTTTCGGATTCATCCGGAGTAATCATGGACAAGAAAGGATTGGATTACGAACGACTCATGGCCGCCAAAAAAGAATTCGGTTCCGTAACGCGGTATCGAAGTAAGAATGCACGCAAAGGAAGTAATATCCTCACCGCGCCTGCGAATGTATTAGTCACGGCGGCCGTTCCCGATTTAGTTACTCTGTCGAACGTCAATCAAGTCAAGCACAAATTGGTCGTCCAAGGTAGCAACATCTCCATGTCCGAAGGGGTGGAAAAACGCCTTCACGGACGCGGAACATTAATCGTTCCTGATTTTGTGGCGAACGCGGGAGGGGTTATTTCTTCGTACGTGGAACACATTGGTGGGAAACCTCCTCAGATGTTCAAAATGGTCGAGAGTAAAATCAAGAAAAATGTCCGTGCGATGTTTAGTGTCATGGACAAATCCAAACTCACTCCGCGTGATGCCGCCATGCGTATTGCGATGGAGCGCGTGAAGCAAGGAAAGTGGTCCGGGCCGAAGAATTAACGGCCTTTCCTTTAATCCCAACTTCTGCTTCGTGGTCCGCCTTCTTTTGGTTTAGGGTGGCGATGGTGTATGGTGTCATAGTGCTTGACTAATTGTTGTTCCACGTACTTTTCGGCAACCAGCTGTTGAACACCTTGCTTTACCAAATCAGCCAAAAGCACTCTTTTGGTCTGATCGCGCGATGTTTTCATAATAGCGAATATAGTAACGGCTCGCGGATCTAGTTGCGGCCGTTTTCCTGCTTTTCTAGGTGCGCTTCGTATAACTCGTTTTGGTCGTGCCATAACGGAACCATGAATCAAAGATATAAAAGAGTTCTCCCCCCACTACCAGTCATGACTCCTTTTTCTATTTCCCATATCGACAATAAGTCTGATGCTAGAGCGGGTAAACTACGTCTCACACATGGAAAAATAGAGACTCCGTTTTACATGCCGGTGGCAACGAAAGGAAGCGTGAAACATCTGTCCCTGAATGAAGTTTCCGATATGGGTTTTCGGTGCATGATTTCCAACGCATTCATTTTCTATTTGCGCCCCGGTCTTTCCACGATCAAAAAAGCCGGAGGAATTCACAAATTTATGCATTGGAAGCACAATTTGTTTACGGACTCCGGTGGTTTCCAGATGCTGGATGATACATTCCTCGTTGCGCGTAAGAAAGAAGGCGTGGTGTTGAACAATCCCTTCCTTCGGAAGCAAGAATTATTCACGCCCGAACGCTGTATGCAGGTGCAGATGAGTTTAGGTTCGGATGTCGCGATGGTATTAGACGATGTTCCCCGTTTTGGTGAATCCAAAGGCAAACCCTTCTATGCGGAAACACTCCAACGCACGCTCGAATGGGCGAAGCGCTGCCGTGCGTCGCACGATTCCAAGAAACAATTGTTGTTTGGTATCTCCCAAGGTGGCACTCATTTGGATTTGCGCAAAAAAGGATTGGTTGAGTTAAACAAAATGGGATTTGATGGAATGGCATTAGGCGGTTTAGCGATCGGCGAACCCAAACCCACGTTGCAAAAAATCATTCAAACCGCTCGTTCAACGTTGAATGAAGAAACCCCCCTCTATGTAATGGGATTAGGAACGCCGGACGATATTATTCAGGCCATCGCAAACGGTGCGGACATTTTTGATTCCGTTTTTCCCACGCGGACCGCGAGACACGGTCTTGCCTTAACATCCGACGGACGGGTTTCGATCAAGAACACTCAATACGCGCATGATTTTTCTCCCTTGGATGAAAACTGTGACTGTTTTGTCTGCACCACCTACGATCGTGCCCTCATTCATCACTTAGCGAAAAACAGCGAAGAGTCGGGTTTCCGTTTTCTCTCGCATCATAATCTTCATTTTATGCAGAACACGATGGAATGTGCACGCGTTGCTATTCGTGAAGGAGACTTTGCTCGTTTTTCGCGCGATTTTTTGAAAAACTACCATGCATGACCTTTTTGGTTAAGCTTTCGACCTTTTCTAAAGGTCGATCAAACTTTTTGAAGCCTTTTTCTAAAAGGCTTTTGACGGAGTCAAAAAGGTTACTTTATTAACGTCGTTTTCCAACTCCTAGTGACACATAGGAGGTTGTTCATATGGCGGTTTCTGTTTTTTCATTGCGAGCAAAGGATTTGGTTTCCTCGGCGTTTGTTTCGGTGCAGGTGAACGATACTCTTTCCAAAGTCCTCGGGGCGTTGAAGCAAAAGGATGCGAAAGAAGCCATTGTTCTGGATAAAACCACATTAGTTGGTCTCATTTCCGATTCAGGGTTGCTTCGAAACGTCAATATTACCAAAACCAAAGCGTCAACGGTCATGCGTACCCTTCCATCCGTTTCTCCTACCGATTCATTCGATCGGATCGTTACCCTCATGCGCGACGCGGATGTGCGTATTCTTCCCGTCTTGGAAAAAAACAAAGTCGTTGGGGTTATTACCGCCCAATCCGTATTGTCGGCGCTTCAATCCTCGGATGTTTTTGCCAGCGTAACCGCCAAGGATCTCGCAACCTTTCATCCGCGCACCATTGCGGAGACCGACACCGTAAGTAAAGCCATGTCTCAAATGAAAGAGTGGAATGTCCGTAAACTTCCCGTGATTGATTCCAAGAAAAAAACTGTCGGGGTGTTGCGCACGGAAAGTGTGGCGATTGACATTGTGTTAGGCATGGATCGTCACGAACGCGATGGTTTTCGCCGAGGAAAAAACACCAATTCGATGAAGAAAGAATCTGCAGCAAACATTTTAGTTCGTTCTATGATGGATGAGGATGTTCCAACGGTTTCATCCTCTGAAAAAGGAAAAAAAGTGCTGCAGTATTTGTCGCGCGATTCCAATCCCACTGTTTTAGTCACCAATAATGGTTCGTTTGGTCTGGTTTCGGTGCAGAATGTCTTGGATGTCTTTCTTAATGCATCTAAATCGTCTTCATCGGGTTTAACCTCGCCCATTTCCATCACCCATCTTCCCGACATTGATGAAATCGACCGCGCATTTGTCGAAGAAACATTGCAGCGCACCTATGCAAAAGTCGAGCGTATTCTCAAGAGCGATCACACGATGCACGTCGTGTACAAGCAGCTAAACAAGGATCATTTGCGCCGAAAAACGGAAGTGAAAATCTCCATCCAGGGTGCGGGAAAAACCCTCAATGCGTCCGCGTCGGATTGGAAGGTTCGCTTGGCGACCAAGGAAGCCTGTGCCGCGTTGGAGCATGAGTTGGAGAAGCGATTTAAATCCGGGAATTCGAATGAGCGTCGAAAATCCCGACGGTAAGCCCCCCATTTAAAAGGATTCTTCCGACCACAATCCTCATGGTCGAGTTCAAATCCAACATAACAAAAATCGTGGATTACCCCGTTCCAGACGGCTCCCCCACGCGTGTGTTTGAGTGCGAATTTCCTTCTTCGGTTTCCATGCCTTACATTTCGGGTCAATTTGCCATGATTGCACACCCAGACGTTAAGCTCTTGGCGAATCCCAACGCGTTAAAGTGGGCCTCCTATTCCATTTCGTCTTCGCCGGAACAGAAAGGTCATTTGGAATTCTGCATTGGGGGCGGTTCCCCGACGGGTGTTTCCCACAAGCTCATGAATCTCAACGTAGGAGACGAGTTTTTGGTTAAAGGCGCATTTGGAAAGTTTATCCTGGATGAAAACGCACCCGAGTATGTTTTTCTCGCCACCGGCACCGGTATCGCTCCCCTCATTTCGATGGTGCGCACGCTTTTGTCCAAAGGGAAAACCATTCCGATTGCGCTCTACTTCGGTTTCCGCTACCCCTCCCAATACATGTATCGCGACGAAATTGAAGCGTTGCAAAAACAATATCCCCATTTCAAAGCGCACATCGTCGCGTCTCGTCCGGATGACGCATGGACGTATAACAAAGGGCATATCCAGGACACCCTGAAGAATTTTTCTTCTCCTAATTTGAAACAGCTCAAAGTGTATATTTGTGGGAAGCCTGAAATCGCCGAAGAATTGGTGAAGTTTTGCATTGAATCGGTTCAATTTACAATTGAGAATGTGATCATTGAAAAGTGGTAAAATGGGGTTGTGAAATCGTATGACTAAAAACAATTTTGTGAAATTAGTAGTGTGTGTTCCCAAGACTCACATGGAGCCGATCCTGGATGCCATGCATAAGCACGGCTGCGGTTCATTCGGAGACAAAAAATACGAAGGGGTGGCGTTCTTGACATTTGGTCACGGAACCTGGATTGCATTGAAAGGAAGCAAGCCCTTCAAAGGACGATTAAATCGCCGCGAGATGGTGCAGGAAGTCCGGATCGAGACGACGTGTCCCTCGACGAAGGCCAGCGAAATGGTGAAAGTCTTGCGTTCCATTCACCCGTATGAAGAACCGGTGGTTGAACTGTACGCATTAGAGTCGGTCGAGCTCAAGACGATTGGAAAAAGCGCCATTGAAGTGCTGAAGTACAAATAGTTCCTCCTCCTTCCTTTTATTTCAGGAATGCTTTCGTTGGGGATGAGCATCCGCGTCCAATGGGCCAAAACTCGCGCGCGCGTAAATCGAAAACGAATCACGTGGGTCGCAGGTGGACGATCTAAGGAAGTAGCCGAACGGTTTCTCCACTCCCTCCCCGACGAGCATTGGGTAACCTTGCGTGCAAATCGTATTCGCTTGAAAGTAAAAGAGATCGCAATCAACGAAATCGAGACGGAATTGAGAAAACATCCCTTCGGATCTAAACTCTACTCTAATCTATCTGGAAAATTGAGTCGTATTAAGGGAGAGACTTTTCCATATACTCTTCGCATCCCTCGTTTAACCTATGAACTCTGTTTGGCAGCATCCAAATATGCTCTATTTGGTTCTCGTATTGGTCGCGTGTCACGCGTCCATCCATTTGAACGAAATAAAGAGTACGAATCTCTTCAGCGCATCCTGACCGGAAAAGCCGCGACGAAAAATGCGACAGCCCCGAGCGGTCAACGATTTCAATTTCTTTCAAAGGCAACAGTTTTGATTGCTCAAGAAGTAGGAGCGAGAAAGGCCAAACAAATCGTGCAGAATTTTGACCTGGCACTCGTGATGCTGGAAGGTCAGCTTCGCCGACAGGGGTTCATGAAAGATCCCCTTCCTAGAAGTGCTCGAGTGCCTTGATTCCGTATGAAACCGTAGCTCCGGCTTTCACAACCGTTGCTACTTGAATGGCCTCCGCTACTTCTTGTTCCGTTGCTCCATACGCTTTGGCTTTTTGAGCATGAGAGTCAATACAGTATTCACACTGTATCGCGCACGCAGCGGCAAGTGCCATGAGCTCTTTCGTTTTTTTATCCAATGCCCCTGCGCTCATCGCTTGGTTTTTCCACGCGTTATACGCTTCAAGGGTGGCTCCCGCGTTTTGTTTGAACTTTTCACTGGCTTTCAAGTATTCGTCGTAAAATAAATCCGTCATGTTTTTTTCAGTCTTTTTTTGTTTTTAATACGCGCGCATTAAATACTCAAAACGAATGCCTGGAGGTATATGGCTGTGAAGCACAAGTCCCGCCGCACGCAAGAGGTGCACATTCATCATTCCCTCGCGAATTTCCTCCTCCCATTAGGATTAGCCATTGTGGCAGTCCTAATCGCGTATATGGCGCAATACCAATTCTTGTTTTTCCGTCAAGCCTTGTATTGGTTAATTGGTTTTGGGATCATGTTTGCTGCGCTGCACATTTTGATTCATAAGAAGAAACTAGTGCATAAGAACGGGTGAGCAAATGGACGAACGATTTGGAAGACTTCGTCCTGCGGATGTTTCTAAATTGGAGTCACTCATTGATTGGTTTGCAAAAGCAGGATTCCGTTGCGGTTTGCATGGAACTTCGTTATGGAATGCAAAATACAAGGATATTGATTTACTCGTTTTTTCTTCTAAGCCAAAATCTGATTCTTTTTTACGGACATTCAATAAAGTTTTGAAGTTATCCGGCGCAACGTTAATCGAGCAGCGCGGAAATTCCCAAATTGGGTTTGACATGGATGTGCGTTGGGGTCGGACAATTTTCCATTTGTCCTACGTAGTCGTGCTATAATTATTTAATTCTAAAAAGATCATCGGCTTTGTTGACCAGTCTTCGTCGTGAAATCCAATATTTTGCGTATACCATTTTTCATATTGTTTGTGATTTCCAACAAAGTAAACCGTTTTTGTCCTTTTCTATTTCGTTAATAATAAGCGTGACTCGGTTTTGTCCAATTTCTAATACGCTAAACTCAGTTCCTTTCTTTAAGTGCCTTGTATGAGTTTCATATTGTTGTTTAATTATCTTTTTCATTATTGCCTCTTGATCTGATTTACTCATTTTGTTGTAATACTCATCCCAACCTGGGTTTAGAATAATTCGATAGGTGAGAATTTCACTCGAATCCATATCGTTTTTTCACTTCATCTAACGTTTCAAATTTTGTTCCTTTTCGCTTGGCTTCTGCTTGGAGTTGTCTTAGTTTGAGCGCTACTAACTCCAGTTCCGCTTCTTTTGAAAGAGTGCCCAGTCGAGTTTTGGCATTGTTCATTTTTTCACCTTAATATATATCGATCCATTTGAAAATAAAAAATAGGGGTACTCGTATGAGCGATGTACCCGTATCTCGCACCCCACAGCCGAAACTGTGGAGCTATTCGTCAATATCTTCGATCCCGCGCTCGGTGACCGCGTACACGGCTTCTCCATCCGGTAATGAAGGCGAATCCACGAGTTTTGCAATTCGTTTATTCTCTTTACCTTTGCGCAAATACAATCGCGTTTTGGATGCGTGTCCCACCACATTTCCACCGATCGGTGCGGTAGGATCACCAAACATGATGTCGGGTCGTTCCATAACTTGATTGGTAACGAGTACCACCACGTTGTGCATCTCCGCTAAGCGTTGCAGCACGCGCATGTGTTTGTTCAAGCGTTGCTGTCGATCTGCTAACTGTCCGCGTCCGATAAATTCGCTTCGGAATTGTGCGGTTAATGAATCCACGATCACCAATTTGATATTTTTTTCTTTGATCATTTCAGCGGCTTTTTCGGCGAGCAACATTTGGTGATCGGCGTTATAGGCGCGCGCCACAAAAATGTTTTTCAACACGGCGTCCGGGTCCATTCCATTGGATTCTGCAATGGAAACCACGCGTTCCGGTCGGAAAGAATTCTCGGAGTCAATGTACAAGCAGTTTCCGCCCAACCCCCCTTCTTCTACCGGCTTCTGCACTAAAACAGCCGTTTGGAAGCACCACTGGGTTTTACCACTGGCCATTTTTCCATAAACCTCGGTAATGGATTGGGATTCCACTCCCCCGCCAATCAAATTGTTCAGTTCCTTAGAGCCCGTCGAGACGCGTCCTACCAGTTTTCGTCGCTCGGCTAAGATATCCGCACTCTCATACCCCATTTCTAAGGCATCGCGCGCCGCTTTGATGGCTTTTTCCGCCGTCCCTTCTCCTAATCCCGAGGCTTCAATGAGCTCCATGGGGGAAGCCACGGCTACGCTTTCCAGGCTTTTGTATCCGGCAGAAAAGAGTTTTTCAACCGCTTGGGGGCCGATTCCGGGTAAGTCCTTTACTTCTTTGATTTCAGCTTTGGCTGCCATATCTTTCACGTTCCTGTCCTCGTGTACGGCACGGATTGAGAAGCCACCTTGTGGGAGTATTTTCCCTTGCACCGGAAGACGCACTAGGTATACGTTGGCCGACTTAAAAAGCTTAGGATGGCTTTCCGCCGTTCGCTCCTCTCAATTCATGGAGTCGGAGCCTTAACTCGCGTATTTGGTTTTGTATTTCGGTTCGTCGGAACAAACTTTGGGTGGGTCCATATTGGGTGGAAAAGATATGGTATCTCGTCATGAGTGCAATTTCACTTTCGATGTATGCGATTTCTAATTTTTTTAGTCGTTCTTTTTGTTTGGGTGCTTCTTTTTCGTTTACCGGGTGCATGATCGCTAATTGCGCGTCTTCTTCCTCCTCTCGGAACGCTCCGTGTGCACGTGCCCATCGTTGTTCTAAAATGGCATGTTGTTTCATTTGTTCTAATACGATTTTTGGATTTTTTTGGAGGAGTTCTATGGCTGCTCTGGTCATGCGTGCTCGTTTGAGAGAATTCTTGTAATTCTTCCAATTTCGTTTAAGGAAGAAAACAGCGCTATCCATTTTATGTTCGCGTAATTCAAATGGTCCCGCATCAAACTTTTCAAAAAAATTATAGGCAGCATCCATCCGTCCGTGATACAATCGATCGAGTTTGGCGTTCATTTTGTGATAAATCAATAATCGTTTATTGAATTCAATCAAATCTTTTGCCGTTGAAAGTTTGCTGGCCTCATCTAAATCGGTCTGGAGTTTTTTCATTCGGGTTGTTGTGCGCCTGATGGCTTCATCAAGTCGCTTGAAATGATAGGTATAGTATCTCCCATATCGATCGCCCAGGAATTTGTTGTATTCCTCCGATCGCAATGGTCGCCGAACCCCTCGTCGTTCTTCAAACAATCCCGTGACTTCGCGCGCTCCCCCCTTTGGTGAAATGGGACTGAACTGAAAATAATACTTTCGTGCCATTCCAGGGGTGATGGGTCGATCCCGTGGATCCAGTACGTTATCTGAAATCTCGCGTTTGAGAAAAATTCGCCGATCGTTTACTTTTTGCAACAATTCTTCTAATGGAATAGTATGTTTCCCCGCCTTCCGTTCTTGATGTAGTTCAGGGATGTCTCGACTCAAATCTTTCCACTTTTTTTGGCGAGGTTTTCGAGGGGGCATATGCCAAGAAGAAGGGTTGGATATATAGTCATTTTTGTGGATTCCTAGGTATGGTCACTCGTTTTTCATTCCCGTTACAACATCCTCTTCCTGAATTAGGGCACAATTGGCAAGGGGAACTTGCTCGAAGGGATTGGGACACGTATTCCGTAGGTGTGCGGGTCAAGGATCCCCTCAAAAAAGAATGGACGGCGAAAATCATCCGCGAGCGCGTGGCGAACCATCCCATGTTCAATGGCAAAAAGACCGCGTTCGAGTTTCCGGATGTGGAAATCGTGTTTGATGAGGTGGAGAAACAAATTCACCTTCAACTCCTTCCCATTATTATCACGGGAAAATACACCAAACTCACGCGCACCATTGCGCAAACCAGACATTATTGTTTCGAATGCAAAGGAGTAGGTCGCAAGCATGGGGCGATTTGTTCCGTGTGTAAAGGCGAAAAAGTGCTGACGAAAGAATCCGTGCAGGAACTCATCGCTCCTTTTTTTCAAAACGCGTTTACGTGTGGTGAAGTCTTGTTTCACGGCGCGGGAAGGGAAGATGTGGACGTGCGAATGCTCGGCTCGGGTCGACCCTTCGCATTAACGTTGGAAAATCCCGCCAAGCGACGCGTGGATATGCGCGTTCTCGAATCGGAAATCAATGTGGCATTGAAAGACAAAGTCCAACTGTCTAATCTTCAAATCGGTTTGCCAAATGACGTGGCGTACACCACGCAAAAGTATCATACGAAACGGTATCGCGCACTCGTTGAAAGTTCCGAAAAGATAAATATGGACATGTTGCAGTCTTTTTTGAATCAGAAAATGGATGTGTTGCAAACCACCCCCTTGCGGGTGGAAAAACGTCGCGCGATGAAGGAACGTCCCCACTGGATTACGCTGGAGAAAGTTACGCAAATTGATGAGAGTCACATCGAAATTGAATTGCATGCGTCAGCGGGTTGTTACATTAAGGAATTCATTTCGGGCGATCAAGGAAGAAGCCTTCCTAGCTTGTCGGAATGGCTGAAAACCCCTTGCGTGTGCAAAGAATTGGACGTATTAGAAATTGTCGAAACCGATTTTGGCGTGCGGTTTGAATAATTTCTTCACATTTTATGGTACGCTGCAATCACCGCGTCCGCCATTTCGTTCGTTCCCACCGCGGATTCTTCCTGCCCCTTCGGTTTCAAATCGTATGTGACATTTTTGTTTTCTTTAATGACCTGCGCCACGGCTTTTTCCAGTTTGTCGGCGGCTTCGAGTTCATTCAAGTGACGTAACATCATGACCCCACTCAAAATCATGGCGGTGGGATTGACTTTGTTCATTCCCTTGTATTTGGGTGCGCTTCCGTGTACGGCTTCGAATATCGCGAGTTCTTTTCCGATGTTTGCCCCGGGTGCAACGCCAAGTCCACCAACGAGTCCTGCACATAAATCGGATACAATGTCTCCGTACAAGTTGGGTAATACTAACACATCGTTCACTTCCGGTTTCTGTACCAATTGCATGCACATGTTGTCCACAATCACATCTTCAAACTGAATCGTGGGATATTCCAATGCAATTTTGCGGGCGATGTTCAAAAACAATCCATCCGTGTGTTTCATAATATTCGCTTTATGCACACACGTAACCTTTTTCCGATTGTGTTTCACCGCATAATCAAACGCTGCGCGAACAATGCGTTCCGATTTGTATTGTGAAATGGGTTTGATCGAGATTCCAATGTCGTCGGGTATTTTTTCCAGTGGTTGCTTGGCGCGCAGCCATGAAATCAATTCCTGCGTGTCTTTTTTTCCTTGCTCAAATTCAATTCCCACATACACATCATCCGTGTTTTCTCGAAAAATAACCAAGTCTAAGTTTTCATAGCGCGAACGCACCCCTTCGTATGATTTCGCCGGTCGAAGGTTGACAAACAAGTCCAAATCCTTCCGGAGCTTCACATTCACGGAGCGAAATCCCGTGGCCACGGGGGTGGTAATAGGGGCTTTGAGCGCGGTTTTCGTTCGTTTAATGGTGTCAATCAGCGTATCCGGAAAGGGGTCTCCTGTTTTTTCAAACACATCGATGCCGGCCTCCTGCTCGACCCACTCAAACTGTACGCCAGTCGCGTCCAACACCCTTCGTGTTGCGCGTGCCAATTCCGGTCCGGTTCCGTCGCCTAAGATGAGTGTTACTGGATGTGCCATATTGTATTCAACCCCTCACTATTCAATACGAAAAGTATTGCTCTTGAGCTATTTATTGGTTTGTTAGGATAACTTTTTATTTAACAATTTTTTTGGATCTGAATGATTCATCCACGTCGTCGATTAGTTCGTCGTGCAGGTTTAGCACTAGCTGCTCTTGGTCTGGTGGGTGTGGCAGGTTACGCTGGTCACAAGTATGCCCAGCGATCCTATGCGATCGCTCCCTCGGTAGAAGAGCATCGCATGGCGATAGGCATTGAGGGAGAGCGTCCCGGATATGGTCGAAAGGAAAAATATGAGGCGGTGCGTCGAGGGGGCGTGGTTAATCGATTTCTTTTTCCTGTTTTGAAGCCAGCAGAATTGTTTAACATGTGGGTTGCTTTGCCCGCGGATGCTCGGGCGGACTATTTGAATATTATGCAGAAGGCCGGAGATCGATATATCGCCAACCACGTGAAGGATTCGGATGTGGTCGATATTGAAAACTCGACGGCTATTATGCCGGGAC